>NZ_BAAGYY010000018.1:41540-309392 GCF_054779015.1 Flindersiella endophytica | reverse complement strand
GTGCGGCGACGCCGGATCGTCCAGGTGGTGGCGGCCGGCGCGACGGTCGCGGTGCTGAGCGGAGTGGCGTACGCCGCGCCGTGGAACGGTGTGGGCGGTAACCAGAACGGCCAGCTCCAGGTCGCCGCGCCGCCGACGACCAAGCAGTCCGCCAAGCCTTCGCCCAAGCCGCCGGCCAAACCGAAGCTGGTGGAGATCTCACCGCAGGCCACGTTGCAGCTCCTGCTGGACCAGCTGCCGAAGGACGTCAAGACCAGCCACTACAGCGGCTCGTACGCCGCGGTGGGAGCGCAGCACACCGGCACCTACGCCGCGCTGACCTACACCGACAGCACGGGCGCGAAGACGCTCATGTCCGTACAGCTGAACTGGGCGCCGGACGTGGCGGAGAACGGCAACACGCTGCCCTGCCCGGAACCGTTCGGCGCGGGCGACTGGTACATCTGCGACTACCAGGAGCTGCCTGGCGGGGACAAGCTCCGGCTGGCTCAGGACCACGAGTACCCCGCCAGCGCGAACACCGATGACGACAAGGCCGGGCCGGACGGCCGGGGCGCCAAGACCCGTTCGGCATCCCTGTTGCGTAGGGACGGCCTCGAGATCTATGTGTGGGAGAACAACTCCAGCGCCGAGAAGGACGCACCCGAGACGCGGCCGGCGCCTCCGTTGTCGCTGAAGGATCTGCAGGCGATCGTGAGCAGTGCGTCCTGGCAGACGAAGCTGGACGCGGATTACGTCGAGCGCGCGGAGAAGCTCTTCGACGTTTCGGAGTAGCCGCACGCAAAGAGATGGCTCACGTCCACCGGTCCGGTCCTGGACCGGTGGACGTGAGCCATCAGGGGGGAGAGGGGAGATGGTCTGTTGGCTGTCAGCAACCGCCGCAGTTGTAGTACAGGATGTCCCAGTGGTTGCCTTCCTTGACGTAGATGTTCCCGGCAGCCGACTTGTACTGCGGGTATCCGTCGCCGCGAAGGCCGATGTAGGTGAAGTTGCCGGTGATGTAGCCGTTCAGGCAGGAGTTCAGGCTGGTGTCGAGCTTGTAGCCGTTCCAGTGGCTGTAGGTGCCGCTGGCGTGGCCGGTTTCGGTTCCGCCCGTGACGTTGATGGAGCAGCCGCTGGCGCCCTTCAACGTGACAATGCCTTGAATCGTTGCGAGATTGACCTGTTCGAACGACGTGCACGAGGGGTTGTTGCGGTCGCTGCAACCGCCGCTTGACGACCACGTGATGCTGGCGTTGCGCAGCCGGCTCGTGGCGTCGGAGTGGCTGATCTTGGTGACGGCATAGGCCGGCGCAACCGCGACGCTCGTGGTGATGAACAGCGACAGCAACGCGACCGCGAGCGCGGTGCCGATCCTGCGCATCGTTATGGACATGGGTGCTCCCTCACCGAAGGCGCTTCGATCACGGAAGAAGGTAAGGTGCTTCGGTCACGGACGAAGGTAATCCGTCACGTCGGCGAGTGCAGCGGGCTGGCACCTTCGTGCCGCTTGGCTCGCCGCTGCCTCGCAACCTCGAACGCCAGCGCGGCGGTGGCGCTCGTGGCGTCCAGTGCCGCCGTGAAACGCCGGCCGTATGGGATCGTGACCAGGAGGTCTGCCTGGGCGGCCAGGTCGCGTGCGATACCGCGCCGTTCGCCGCCGATGACGAGGAGCAGCGGGCCGGACAGGTCCGCGGTGTGGCAGGAAATTCCACCCCGGCCGGCTGGCTGACTGCACACCAGGCGGACTCCTCGCGCCCGTAGCGCGGCGAGCGTCTCGTCTCTCTCGGCGACGAGGACGGTCTTCATGCGCTCGCTGGCACCGGCCGACGCCCGCGCGACGATCGCCTCGGCGTGGGGGCGGTGGTCCGTCCGTAGCAGCAGGCCGTCGGCGCCGGCGGCGTACAGGGCGCGGATCGCCTGGCCGAAGTTGTACGGATCCTCGATGCCGTCCAGCAGGGCGAGGAACGGCTCGCCGGCTGTGACGTCGGCCAGCGACTGGTACCTGCGCGGCCCGACGACAGCGACGACTCCGCCGTGGCTCGAGCCGGTGGTCAGCCGCTCGATGTCCTTGCGGTGCTGGTGTCTGACGGGTATGCCTCGCCTGCGGGCGAGACGTACGACGGGCGTACGCATCGCTTCGGTGGTGGCGAGGATCTGGTGAACCTGACGGTGCCCCGAATCCAGGGTGGCCTGGACCGAGAGCGCACCTTCCAGTACGGCCATCTCGTACGAAGGCATAGCTGTCCTTGCGGCGTGTGAGTCATGGGTAGCGGCTGCTGGATGGCCGCGAGCGCGGCCGCTACCTCACACCAGGAACATGCTTCGCAGGGTAGCTTTCGGGCCGGGGACGCCGCAGCTGGTTTTCGTACTCCTGCCGGCGTATTCCAGGTGCCGCCGCACGGCCGATGTTTCCGCCGCGGGCCGGGCGCAGGCTGGTGCCATGACGACGAACCCAGGGCGTACACCGGAGATCCGGGCATCCGACGCCGAACGTGAGCAGATCGCCGAAAGGTTGCAAACCGCCGTGACCGACGGCCGGCTGACGCTGGCCGAGCTGGACGAGCGGCTGGGGCAGCTCTATGAGACGAAGTACCGGCACGAGCTCTCGGTGCTGGTGCGGGACTTGCCGGCCGAGCCGGAGATCAAGCCGGGCGTGGCCTCGGCGGGGGCGCGGCCGAGGGCGTCTGGGCGGCTGGGGCGGTTCAGCGGACCGCTCGCCGTGCATGCGGTGGTGGTCGGCGTGATGTCGGTGATGCTGATCGGGCGGTGGGTGGCGTCGGACACGCCGTTCTTCTGGCCGGTGTTCCCGATGTTCTGGCTGTGGATGAGCGTGCTGGTGCACGCGCTGGTACGCAACCGTGCGTGGCAACGCCGCGCCCGCCCCACCACCCCCGCCAACGCCGGCGGCGGCTCCCCTTCGTGACCGCGCCCGGCCCGCCGGCGGCTGTGCGCCATGCCCCACGAGGCCGCGCATCGCCCGCAGTCTCTTGCTCGGCGGGAGCGGGGTCACGCCGAAGTTGCGCCGGCTGTCTTGACGGGTTCGGCTGCGGTCACTGGGTCGGCGAGGTGTGGCCTCACCGGGGCTGCGCTGGCCGTCTTGACTGGCGAAGTCGTCGTCTGCCCGCGTCGCTCGGTCAGTGTGTTGGCCACACGGGAGCTGCGCCGGCTGTCTTGATCGACGCTGTGCGCCATGTCCGCGTATCGCAGCGCGGTGAGCTCGAATAGCTCATCGCCGACCTCGAGCTCTCTCGACAAAGCGCGACGCCGCTGGCTCCCGCCATGGCCGAAACGGTACTCAGTGCCAAACGGCACCCAGTACCAGATGGGACTCGGTACCAGTTGGAACTCAGTACCACACGGGACGCGGTTCCAGTTGGTACTCGGTTCCAGATGGGACTCGGTACCACTTGGTACTCGGTCCCAGTCGGTACTCAGTACCAAAACGGTACTCAGTACCAAAACGGTACTCAGTACCAAAACGGCACTCCGCCGCGGCTAGGTAGGCCGTTCAGCGTTGGACCGGAATGACCAGCTCGTCGTCGGGGAGGCGGGCGTGGTGGTCGGCGGGGTGCTCGACCAGGGCCAGCACGCGGCTGGCCATGAATCGGGCCGTGCGGACGGTCGTGCCGCCGCGGGTTACCTCGCTCACTTCGACGATTCCGCGGCCGGTCGTGACCTCGACCCGGCGCCCGTTGCGCGTCGCCGACACGTCGTAGCTGCGGGTGTCGCCGCCCGCGTCGATCACGATCTCTACCCAGTCACCCTTCACGGCACTCACCCCTTCCCTTCGAGCATACGTGCGACTGGCAGCAAGTGGCCAGCTCCAGCCGCGGCACCGCGAACCCGGATTAGCCTCCCAAGTCGATACGTCCACAGGCGTAGCTCGATCACGGAGGGGGTTGCGAATGTCGCGTTCTGCCCGCCTGATCATTGGGGCGCTCGCCCTCACCGCCGCGACGATCGCGGCCGCAGCCGCGCCCGGCGCCGGCGCCGCAGCTGCCGCACCCGCACCCGCACCCGCACCCGAAGATGTCAGCGTCCAAGGGCTGTACCTGCTCAACAGCCGCTACACCGGCGACCCGAACGCCACCCGCGGCTGGCAGGTCGAGTGGCAGGTCCCGCAGCTCGCCAACCCGGCCGATTCCTGGGGTGCGGTCGGTCAGTGGTACTTCAACCTCGAGTCCGGCTTCTACAAGAGCCCGGACGGCTGGCACGTCTACTACTTCGCCGACAACAACGGCCTGGCCGGCAACAACCCCGACTGCGAGCAGACCTGGGACTCCGGCGGCACCTGCAACGGCGACCTGGGCAACCTCCAGCCCGGCCAGCGGCTGACGTTCACCTACCAGTGGTGCGACGCCGCCCACAACCCGAGTACGAGCGGCTCCCAGCTCTGCCTCTGGGTCGACCTGCAGGACGGCGCCGGCAAGCGATTCCTCGCCGAGGACGCGCGTTCGACGATCGAGATGTACGCGCACGACATCGAGACGTTCTCCGACTCCGGATCGGCCTACCCGGAGCCGCAGGTCTCCTGCGCCACGCCGACCCGGATGCTCGGACAGCAGGTGCAGAACGCCGCCGGCGCCTGGAGCACGATGACGGGTGCGAGCACCTGGCGGTTCGAGGACGGCTCCGACCGCTATCAGTTCGTCAACACCGACACAGGTTCCACTCCCGCGACCTGGGAGTCGTGCAGCCAATAGCGTCTACGGCGCCAGCGCCTCGAGGATCGAGGTGGCTCGCTCGGTGGCGGCCTCCGGGTCGGCGTCGGGCGAGCCGACCAGCGGATCCCAGTTGAGGTCGTAGAACACTTCGGTCACGCCCTGCCCGGCCAGCCAGGCGGTGTCGGCGCGGATCTGGTCGTACGAGCCGGCCAGTCGTGCCCGGCCCGCCTCGGGCAGCGGCTCCGGCGTTACGGAAACCCTGCCCCGGTTGATGATTCTGAGTCCGTCCGGGTCGCGCCCGGCGCTTGCCGCAGCCTCGCGTACGACCGCGATCGAGTCGGCGATCGTGGACAGGTCGTGCGCGCTGCGGCTCACCCAGCCGTCGGCGAGCCGGCCCGCGCGTTCGAGAGCCCGGCGGGCCACGCCGCCCAGGATGATCTGCGGGCCGGAGCGCTGCTTCGGCTTCGGCGCCATCCGGCTACGCGGAACGGTGTAGAACGGCCCGTGATGCTCGCTCACCTCGTCCGCCCACAAGGTGTGCAGAGCGGCGAGGTAGTCCTCGGCGCGGGCGCCCCGGCGTTCCATCGGAGTGTCCGACGCCGTGAACTCCAGCTCCGACCAGCCCGTGCCGAGACCGAGGTCGAGCCGGCCGCCGGACAGCAGGTCGAGCGTCGACGACTGCTTCGCGAGATAGGCGGGCGAGACGAACGGCAGGTTGACGACGGCTACGCCGAGCCGGATCCGCTCGGTGTGCGCAGCCGCGAATCCCAGCGCGACAAGGGGATCCAGCACACTGCGGTAGACCGGATCCACGGAGTTCTCGGCATCGACCAGCAGGCGCTGGAACGTCCACAACGAGTGGTAGCCGAGCTCCTCGGCCCGCTTCGCGAAGCCCGCGAGGTTGTCCGGCGTCGCCCAGGCGCCCGACACCGGTGCGCCGAATCCGAGCAGCATGCGCCCTCCTTTGGCAGCCGAAATAACGAGCTGCGTCATGTTCGCTTCCCTTGCTATTGTTTGCCCACAAGTTGACAGCGAGGCACCGGGGTCGTCCGGCTGCCGAACTTCGGGAACAGCCTCGGCTTACGAGGTCCACCCGAAGCACATCCGCTCGTTGGTGGCGCGGATGGCTTCGGGTGCCTGCGTAGCAGAAACCGAGGTGCAGATGTCCAACGAAATCGACCTGTCGCTGACGCCCGCGCAGGCGGCCGAGCTGCTGCCGTTCGCCGTGCACCATGTCAACGTGGAGTTTCTCCGCCGCGAGAACCACAGCTGGCGCATCACCGCCGACGGAGAGGCGTTCTACGTAAAGGCGCACACCAAGCCGTGGTACCACGGCCAGCCGTCACCGCAGGCCGTCCGACGGGAGGCGACCGCGCATCGACTGCTGGCCGAGGCCGGTCTGCCGACGCCAGAGGTCGTCGGCTCGTCGTCGAGCTGCGCCAACCCGCTGGGCTGGCCTTACCTGCTGACCCGCGAGCTCGAGGGCGAGGCCCTGACCGACCTGCTGCCCCGGCTGCCGCGGCCCGAAGCCGAGGCCGCCCTGCACGCGGTCGGCGAACACCTGGCGGCGATGCATGGCATCACGTTCGAGTATCCCGGTCCGCTCACCGACGGCCCGCCTTCCGGCCCGCCGGATCCGGGCCAATGGCAGCACTGGATCTGCCGAGTCGAACGCATGCTGACCCACGCGTACACCGTCTGGGCCGAGGACGCCACGCTGGTCTCCCCGGCCACGATGGACGGTGTGAGCGGCCTGCTGGCCAACCAGTTGCCGGCGTTAGCCGCATCGTACGAGCCGGCGCGCTTCGTCCATGGTGACTGCCATGCCAGCCAGTTCTTCCTTGCCCGTAAGGAGAACCAGTGGCAGGTGACCGGCGTCGTCGACCTCGAGATCGCGTCCGCGGGTTCACCGCTGGAGGACTTCCTGAAGCTCGGCATCGAGCTGGCCGGCTGCTTCGGCGTCCGCCCGCTGCGCTGGTGGGAGCCGCTGTTCGACGGCTACGGCTCACCGCCGGACGTCGACCTGCTCCGCCTTCGCCTGCTGACCGTCGGCCATCTCAACTACGCCTGCCACGGCGAGAACTCCTGGCCAGGCACCCGCGCCGGCATCGTGCGCCACCTCACCACCGCACGTACCTGGACCAATCTGTTCGACCTGGAGCGCATCGATGCCTGAACCCATAACGCTGTCGTTGAACGCCGGACAGGCGGCCGAGCTGCTGCCGTTCGCCGTACGCCAAGCGGACGTGGAGTTTCTGCGGCCCGAGAACCACAGCTGGCGCATCACCACCGACCGCGAGGCGTTCTATGTGAAGGCTCACACCAAACCCTGGTACGGCGGCCAGCCGACCCCGGACACCGTGCGCCACGAGCTCACCGCGTATCGCCTCCTGCACGAAGCCGGCCTGGCGACCCCGAGATCGTCGGCTCGTCGTTGAGCTGCGACAACCCGCTGAGCTGGCCGTACATGCTGACGCGCGAGCTCGAGGGCGAGGCGCTGACCGACCTGATTCCGCGCCTGCCGGCGGCGGAAGCCGCTGCGGCGCTCCGCGCGGCCGGTGACTACCTGGGCCGCATGCACACGCTCACGTTCGACCACCCCGGCTACCTCCTCGACGGTCCACCGGCCGGACCGCCCGACCCGGACCGCTGGCAGCACGGGATCTGGCGGCTGGAACGCCTGCTGAACCAGGCGTTCTCGCTCTGGGCGGAGGACAGCAAGCTCGTCGATCCGGCCACGATGGATGTCGTGAGCGGCCTGCTCGTCGATCAGCTGCCGGCGTTACGCGCCGCGTACCAGCCGCCGCGCTTCGCCCACGGCGACTGCCACGCCAGCCAGTTCTTTCTTGCCTGTAAGGAGAACCACTGGCGCGTGACCGGTGTGGTCGACCTGGAGGTCGCCTCCGCCGGCTCGCCGCTGGAGGATCTGCTGGCGTTCACGATCGAGCTCGCCGGCAGGCTCGGTGCCCGGCCGCTGCGGTGGTGGGAGCCCTTCTTCGAGGGATACGCGAGGCCCGTCGACTTCGACCTGCTGCGCTTCCGGCTGCTCGGCGTGCACCACGTCAACTACACCTGCCACGGTGAGAACTCCTGGCCGGGTACACGCGCCGACATCGTGCGGCACCTGACGAGCGCGCGTACCTGGACGGAGTTGTTCGACCTGGAGCGGATAACGACCTAGAACTCCGCGCGCAGATACGGAACGGCCGGTGGGAACAGCACCCGCAGGGCAGCGGCGGCCGACTCGTCGACCGTTCCGTAGCCGCGGAGGTCGACCTCCACCGGGTCGAGCGTGCCGTAGACCAACGCCGACAGGCCGTTCGCGGTAAGCGTGGCGGTCGGAGAACCGCCGCCCGCCTTGACCTCCAGCGCGCCGCCGGTGCCGTCCAGGCTCCACACGCCGCCGACGAACGGGTCGTCGACGACCTCGACGGTCACTGCGGCCGGCCCGGCTGCGATGCCCGAAAGCCCTTCCACCGAAAGGATCCGGCCCGCCGGAGCGCTGTGCGTCGGCACCTTGATCTCGGTCTCGTCGTCGTAACGAACGTCGGTGTACCACAGGTCCGGCTTCTCGTCCGGTGCCAGCTTCAGCTCGAACGAGGCGAACTGGTCGCGGTGCCGGGCGATCCACTGCAGCAGGAGGGTGCGCCCGATCGGCCCGGTGTGCTGGAACGAGTCGATGTGCAACGGCTGCCCGAAGTTCTGCGTGCGATAGACCATCGCACCGGCGATCTCGCCGTCGTGGCGTGCGAACACCGTCCAGTGCCGGTTGTCGTCGCCCAACCGTGCGACGTTCTCGCGTGGGTGCTCCGCCGTTCCGTGACGGTTCGCGAGCACCCGCTGGCTGAACGTCCACCATTCGTCGAAGACGTCACCGATCTGGTGGAACGAGAACTCGCCAGGCACATCGAGGCGCTCAACGCGGTCGAGCCCGTCGGGGAACAGCCGTACAGAGCGTGCCTTGGGGAAGCCGGCATAGCCGAACTTCTCGTAGAACGACGGCCGGAACGGATACAGCGTCGAGACGGCGTACCCCTCGTCGCGGAACTCACCGTGCAGCTGCTGGAGCAGCGCCCGGATATGACCCTTGCGGCGCGCCATGGGATGCGAAGCCACACCGGAGACGCCGAGCATCGGCATCACCGTGCCGCGGACGTTCTGCCGCATCGGGATGCCGACGACGATCGCCTGCGCCTGGTCACCGTCGAAGGCGGCCAGCCGGACCCAGGCCTGGCGATACTTCAGGGCATCGCGTCGCTCCTCAGTGCCCTCGGGTGAGATCGGGCTACTGTCGAAGGCATACCACTGCAGCGGGAACAGGGTCAGTATTTCCTCGCCGCTGACCCGGCGAATCTCGAACTCGGTCACGCCTTGCGACACTACCTGCTCGTGTACGCCCCGCCGTTGACGTTCAGGACCTGCCCGGTGATGTGCCGTGCACCCGGACCAGCCAGGAAGTACGCCGTCTCGGCGATGTCGTCAGGAGCCCCCTGCCTGCCGGTTTTGGTCTCGGCGACGAGGTGGGCGCGCCGTTCGTCGGTCATGCGGTCGCGGAAGAACTCCGTGTCGGCGATGTAGCCGGGGGAGATCACGTTCGTGGTCACGCCCTTGCCGCCCAGCGAGCCGGCCGCCGAGAGGTTCCAGTTGGCGAGTGCGGCCTTGGCGGCGCCGTAGGATCCGGCACCCCGATCGGCGGCGATCGAGCTCATCGAGATCACCGCGCCGGTACGAGGCGTCAGCCGGTCGGCCAGCGCGGCCGTGGTGAGGACGGCGGTGAGCACGTTGGCGTCGAAGTTCGCGCGCCACTGCTCGGCGAGCGCGGGCAGGTCGCCCGCGGCCGGCTCGTCCCGGTCGAAGTCGGTGTTGCCGCCGGCGTTGTTGACCAGCACGTCGACCTGCTCGGGCACGGCTGCGAGCAGGCGCGCGAGGTCGCCGGGGTCGGACCCGTCGCAGACGACCGGGTGCACCTCGCCGCGTTCGGCCAGCTTGGCGGTCTGGGCCAGCGGCTCCGAACGCCGGCCGGTGACGTACACGGTGTCGCCGTCGGCGGCGAACCGCAGCGCGATCGCGCGGCCGATGCCTGTGCCCGCGCCGGTCACGACAACTGTGCGAGGCATGTTGCTCCTTCTCTGTGAATCGCTGGCAGGTGCTACGTTTAGCACTAAACATAACTCTGAGGGACTGAAGTGCCAAACGACGACGAGCTGGATCTGGCCGGCCAGATCGCGGAGGCCTGGCGCCGGGAGCGTCCGGGCACGCCGGTCGAGTCGATCGGCGTCGTCACCCGGATCTGGGCGCTGGGCAAGTTGCTGCGCGAGAACCGGCAGCGCGTGCTGGCCGCGGCCGGCATCGACGGCTCGACGCTCGACCTGCTGAGCACGCTGCGCCGCAGCGGCCCGCCGTACACGCTGACTACCCGCCAGATCACCGAGCGAACGCTGGTGACGGCGGGTGCGATCTCACAACGGCTCACCCGGGCGGAGCGAGCCGGGCTGGTCGTACGCCGGCCGGACGTGGGGTCGCGGGCAGTGTGGGTAGAGCTGACGGACCAGGGCCATGAGGTGATCGAGGCGAGCGTGGACCACCTGCTGAGCCAGGAGCTGGAGCAGCTGTCGGCGCTCACGCCGGAGCAGCGGTCGACGCTGGCGGAGTTGCTGCGGGTGCTGTTGAGCGACCTTCAGCGAAGGTATGACTCTCCGCCATCAGGTCGGGCAATGCCCTCGCCGTACGCCGGCGATACTCCGTCGGAGTGAGGCCGACCAGCGAGCGGAACCGCCGGGCGAAGTAGGTCGGATCCGGCCAGCCGACCAGGCCGCCGATCCGCGCGGTGGGCTCGTCGGTGCGTACGAGGAGGCCGGCCGCGGTCTCCGCGCGGATCCTCGCGAGGTAGCTCATCGGTGGTGCACCGGCGTCGCGGCGGAACAGCCGCGAGAGGTACGCCGGGTCGAGGCTGACCGCGCGGGCCAGGTCGTCCAGGTGCCACTGGCGTTCCGGGCTCGCCTCCAACAGGGCGATCGCCTGGGTGACCGCTGGATGGGGAGCGGGGTTACCCTCGCCGGTGTCGACCAGGTGGCTGAGCACGCTGAGCAGTTTCGCCAGCTGGGCAACGAGATTCGCCGGTCTGGCGACCAGTTCGTCCTGCAGGGCCGCGATGTCGGCGATAGCCGCCTCGGCGCGTTCGGCGGGTATTCGCTTGTGCAGCAGGCCGTGCGAGCCGGGACGGTGCGGGCCGAGCCACAGCAGGTCGTAGATCGGTGGCTGCTCACGCAGGAACCCGAGCTCGGTGCGCAGCGCTGCCGCGGAGACGCAGCAGTTGGCGACGTCGAGGTGCTCGGTGCCGACGAAGCCGTGCCAGGCGCCGGGGCGCAGCACGAACACGTCGCCGAGGGCGACCGGCTCGTCGCCCTGGGCGCTGACGTGTCGTCCGCTGCCGCGGCCGATCACCGCGATCTCGCAGAAGTCGTGGCCGTGCAGGTCGTTGACGCCCGCGACGTTGTAGACACCCGCGAGCACCGGGCCGTCGGAGAACAGCTCGTGCTCGTGGTACGTCGTCGGACGCATGTCAAAATCGTACGACTTCAGGTCAGGATCGGCCTAGCCGTCGGCCGGGCGCCGCGGTCAGGGTGGGAGACATGACAACCGACGTAGCCGCAGAACACACGGGCCGGGCAAGCGACCTGACGCCGGACGGCCGGCTTCCGCAGGAGCTGGTCGACGCTTACCGTAGGAATGGATTCGTCCGAATCCGCGGGATACTGACCGCGGACGAGGTGGCGCACTTCAACGCTGCCGCGAAGGCCTACCTCGAACGGCATCGCGCCGAGAGCTTGCACAAGAACGGCGTTTTCACCCAGCTGGTGAACGTCTGGCAGCACGACGAGGCGATGCGGTCGCTGACACTGCACGCCCGGATCGCTCGGGTGGCTGAGCAGCTGGCCGGGATCCCGTTGCGAATCTGGCACGACCAGATGCTGGTGAAGGAGCCGCACAACGACGCTGCGACGGAGTTCCACCAGGACCGGCCGTACTGGCCGCACCAGGACGACCGTGGATCGCTGTCGGCGTGGATCGCGCTGGTCGACGTACCGCCCGAGCGTGGGTGCATGACGTTCCTGCCGGAAACCCAGCACCTGAAGGGATTCCGGCCGCAGAACCTGCAGGACGAGGAGGACCTGTTCGAGGTCGACCCGTCGCTGCGGTGGCTCCCGCGGGTGACGTTGCCGTTGCAGGCCGGCGATTGCACGTTCCACTCCAGCTACACAGGGCACATGGCGCTGCCGAACCGTACGGATCTGGCGCGGATCGCACACGTCAACATCTACATGGACGAAGCGACGCGATTCAACGGAAACCCGCACGTCGTGACGTCGCCGCTGGGGCTGAACGTGGGCGACCGGCTCGACGGCGAAACTTTCCCGCGTACGTGGTGAACCATCGCCGCGGTCGCCGCGTGTCGGTGGTCAGGGCGACCGGGCGACCCGCCCTGCCAAAGGGTGTGTTGCGGAGGTGGGGACGACCACGACTGGCCGTTCCCACCTCCGACGGGCTTACGGGGTTGTCGTCTGGTCGAGCTCGCGGGCGGCCAGTGCCCTTCGTACGTCGTCGGTCTCGTCGACCAGAACCCGGCTCACCGAGGGCTCGACGCCGGTGGCCAGCAGGCGTTCGGCCTGTTCGATCGTGGCTTGGCTGATCGGATGCCAGGGGTAGGCGCCGCGTGCGAGGCCCTGCGCCATCCACGGCGTACGCCAGCTGGTGGCGGCGGTGATCTCGGCGAAGTAGCGGTCGACGAACGGCTCGGTGAGCGCGGCCTGCTCTGGTAGCCAGAAACCTTGTGCGGTGGCGGCGAGCATGTGGTTGGAGACCGTTCGATCCGTCATCAGGATGTTCCAGGCTTGTTGCTTGGCCTGCGGGCTGGGTAGCGCGGCGTGGCAGCGGGCCGCGCTCTTCAGGCCTTCGCTGGTGGCGTCGGACAGGGCCTCGGCGTCGATCTCCTCGGCCTCGAGGCGGCCGAGGATCGCCAGCCGTAGCAGGATCTGCCAGCGGATGTCGGCGTCGATCGTGAGTCCTGGTGGGACGTTCGTGCCGTTCAGCCAGGCGCGAAGTCGGTCGGCCCCGTTGGTGTCTGTTGTGGCGATGAGTTCTTTGGCCGCGGCGAGCTGGCGGTCGCTTGCGGGGTCGGCGGTTTGGAGCAGCTGACGGCAGGACTCGTTGAGGATGGCGAGGACGGCTTCGCGGTTGTCCGGTGCGACGAACCTCGCGGTCACCTGGCGGGCGTACCGCAGCAGGATGCCGATGACGGCGACGTTGGGCTCGCGGCCAACGCCGTCGGCGACGGCCTTGACGTACTTGCTCGCGGGCCATTCGGCGTCGCGGACCATGTCGAGGGTGGTGAACCACAGCAGGGCTCTGGCGGTGTCGTCCTCGATGGCGGGGAGCAGGTCGGGGAGGTTGGCGAGGCTCGCCGGGTCGAAGCGGACCTTGGCGTAGGTGAGGTCGCCGTCGTTGAGCAGGAGAAGGTCCGGCCGGATGGCGTCGCGGAGCTGGGGGACCGGGGTCGACTTGCTCGCGCCGACCTCCAGGAAGAAGCGCTCGCGGCGGACCACGCGGTCTGCTTGCCTGTCGTACAGGCCGATGCCGATCTGGTGGGGGCGGAGGACGGGGTAGGCCGCGGGGGCGGTCTGTTCGACGTGGACGTCGAGGTAGGTGCCGTCGGCCTCGGTGCGGTCGGCGTGGTCGGTGTGGTGGGCCTGGTGGCCGTCGGGGGTGGTGATCGGGCGGAGGGTGTTGACCTGGGGTTGGCGCAGCCAGACCTGGGCCCAGTCGCTGAGGTCGCGGCCGCTGGCCTCGCCGAGGGAGGCGAGCAGGTCGGAGAGCTCGGCGTTTCCGTACGCGTGGCCGGCGAAGTGGTCGCGGAGGCCGGTGAGGAAGACGTCGTCGCCCAGCCAGGCGACGAGCTGTCTCAGCACGGACTGGCCCTTGGCGTACGAGATGCCGTCGAAGTTGTTGAGTGCGTTGGCCGCGTCCGGGACGTCGGCGGAGATCGGATGGGTCGACGGTCTTTGGTCGGCGATGTAGGCCCTGGTCTTGCCGCCGACCGAGAAAGCGGTTTCGGCGCCCTTGAACCTCGTCGCGGCGGCGACCGTGCGTTCGCCCATGTAGTCGGCGAAGCTCTCGTTCAGCCAGAGGTCGTCCCACCAGCGCATCGTGACGAGATCGCCGAACCACATGTGTGCCATCTCGTGGGCGATCGTGATCGCGCGTTCCTGCCGGTCGAACTCGGTGACGGCGGACCGGAAGATCATCTCGTCGCGGGCGGTGACGCAGCCGGGGTTCTCCATCGCACCGGCGTTGAACTCCGGGACCCAGGCCTGGTCGTACTTGTCGCCGAACGGATAGCGCACGCCGAAGATCCGGTGGTAGTAGTCGAACGACTGCTGTGTGACGGTGAAGAGCTCGTCGGCGTGGCGGTCGAGGTGCTCGGCCAGGGAGCGGCGGCAGTGGATGCCGAGCCGGATTCCGTCGTGGTCCCGGTACCGCGAGTGGTACGGGCCGGCGACGATCGTGGCGAAGTAGGTGGCGAGGGGCTTGGTCGCCTCGAACTCCCAGCGGGTCGGGGTGACGGCTCGTCCGCTGGCGTTGCTGATCACCTGCCACTCTTTGGGGACGGTGACCTTGAACGTGAAGGGGGCCTTGAGGTCGGGCTGGTCGAAGCAGGCGAACATGCGCTGGGCGTCGTCGAGGAACGTCATGGCGTAGAGGTAGGTCTTCTTGTCCGCGGGGTCTTGGAAGCGGTGGAGACCTTCACCGGTGTTCGAATACGCCATATCCGCGACGACGGTGAGCTCGTTCTCGGCTTCGAGGCCGTCGAGGGGAAACCGGTTCCCGTTGAGCTGGGCGGGGTCGAGGGCGCGGCCGTTGAGGGCGATCGCCTGGAGAGTAACCGGTTTCAGCTCCACGAACGTCTCGGCTCGTGGCGCGTCCGCGCGGACTCGGAACCTGATCGTCGTCGTCGAGGGAAACTGGCCCTGCTCGGCAGCGGCCGCCCCGGACAGATCGAGCTCGACGGTGTAGGAGAGGACTTCCAGAATTCGGGACCGTTCGACCGCCTCTGCGCGGGTCAGCGTTGCCATGCGCTCATACTGGCACCCAATGGCAGTATGACGCGGAAGCGTGCACCTTTTCCTGGCGCGGTGTACAGCTCCACGCACCCTTGATGCGCTTCGACAATGGCAGCGGTGATCGCCAAGCCGAGCCCGGTTCCTCCACCCTTGCGTGCTCGTGAAGGATCCGCCCGATAAAAGCGATCGAAGACGTAAGGTGCCTGATCCAGCGGGATCCCTGGGCCGGCGTCGGTTACCTCCAGCACAGCCACCGGCGTCCCGGGTGGGAGCTGCCTGCCCGCCCACGAAGCCGGCGGACCCGCCAAGCCCGATTCCGCTCCCCAAGAAACCGGTTCCCCACCAGACCGGCCAACTGGCGATGGCCCTGCCGGCGGCTGCCCGCCTCTCGCACCCGCCAACTGCCCGGCATCTCGCGTCTGCGGGCCGGCCGGCGCGGGCTGCCCAGCAGCAGAGACCGGTTCCCAGCCATCTCCGGGCGGTGGGAGGCTCGCCGGCGCCGGCGGTTCAGCGCCTTGAGAAACCGGTTCCCGGCCATCGCCGGGCGAATGGAGGCTTGCCGGCGTGAGTCGTTGATCGGCTGGAGAAACCGGTTCCCCGCCACGCCCGCCAGTTCGCGGTCGTTCTGGCTGCTGCTGTCCGCCGCTTCGATCCGGCCTTCGCCCGGGATCTTGCCCCTGTGGTTTGTCCGGTGCGGGCTGTTGGGTGGCAGAAACCGGTTCCCGGCGATCTCTGGGCGGTTGAGGGCTTGCCGGCGTCAGTCGTTCAGTGGCTGGAGAAACCGGTTCCCAGGCCGGAGCCACGGCCAGCCCGCCGGCGCGTACCGTCACCGCGATGGTGGTGCCCGGTGGCGTGTGGCGTACCGCGTTCGTGAGCAGGTTCGTCACCACCTGGCGCAGCCGTCCGGCGTCGGCGAGGAGGTGGATGCCGGGTTCGGCGGTCAGCACGATCTCGCGGCCATCGCCATCGCCATCGCCGTCGCCACTGACATCGGCGCGCTCGCCTTCCCCGTTGCCGGCCGAGCCGTCCGCGCCACTCCGGCTGAGCTGCCGCACGTCATGCACCGCGTCGGCCGCGAGCACGCCCAAGTCCACCTCGGTCAGGTCCAGCGGGCGTTCGCTGTCAAGCCGCGCCAGCAGCAACAGGTCGTCGACCAGGCGGCCCATCCTGACGGCCTCTGTCTCGATCTGGCCCATCATCCGGTCGACGTCAGCCTTCGAGCGCGCCCCACCCTTCCGATACAGCTCGGCGAACCCCCGGATCGAGGTCAGCGGCGTACGCAGCTCATGCGACGCATCCCCCACGAACCGCCGCAGCCGCCCCTCCGACTCCGTACGTTGCCGCAGCGCCGCCCCGAGCCGCCCGACCATCGTGTTGAGCGCCGTCGCGACCCGACCCGTCTCCGTACGCCGGTCCGCCCCCTCCACCCGCCGGTCCAGGTCACCCCCGGCGATCGCCTCCGCGGTCTGCTCGATCCGGGTGAGCGGCCGGATCCCCATCCGTACGACCCACAAGGTCAGCCCGCCGAGCCCGACCAGGACCAGAACCCCCACGACCAGCTCGATCACGAGCAGCCGATCCACCGTCGCGTCCACCGTGTCGAGAGACATCGCCACGACCGCCGTACGGTTCGGCCCCGCCGTCGCCCGCGATCCGTCACCGGCCAGGGCGCGCACCCGCCAGCGCCCGTCCCCGTTCGTGTCCGGCACGGTGAACGGCAGCCCACCCCTGTCGGCGACAGCCGAGCGATTCAGCAGCGGCAGCGCCGGCCCACCCTCGTCCGCAGGCCGCCCGAACGAGCTGACCTGCTCGCCACGGTTGTTGAGCAGCACGATCCGGAAGTCGGTAGGCACCCGCGGTCCGCCCGACCCCGGCCGGACGCCGCCGAAGAAGTCGCCCGGACGCGGGCGGATCGCCGCCGGCCGGAGCCATTCCCGGCCGACGCCCATCAGCTGTTCGTCCACCCGGGCGATCAGCGAACGTTGCAGCAACCAGACGCTCGCCGCGCCCACCGCGGTCAGTCCGACGGCGGCGAGGGCCACGAGCGCGACGACCAGCCGGGCGCGCAAGGTCCACGGTCTGCGCACCGGCGGCTCCTAGACGTAAGACGAAACGAGTTCAGCCGGAACGGTGCCGCAGCGTGTACCCAACCCCGCGAATGGTGTGGATCAGCGGTGGCTTGCCGGCGTCGATCTTGCGACGAAGGTAGCTGATGTACGACTCCACGATCCGACCGTCACCCACCTGGTAGTCCCACACGCGGTCCAGGATCTGCGACTTGCTCACGACGCGCTCGGCGTTGATCAGCAGGTAACGCAGCAGGTTGAACTCGGTCGGCGACAGCGCGACCACCTCGCCCGAGCGGCGTACCTCGTGTGCGTCCTCGTCGAGTACGAGGTCGGCGTAGCTGATCACACTGTCTCCTTCCAGATCGCCTGCCCGCCGTGCGCGGCGGAGGATGGCCCTGAGCCGCAGGACGAGTTCGTCCAGGCTGAACGGTTTGGTCACGTAGTCGTCCCCGCCTGCGGAAAGCCCGGCGATCCGGTCCTCCACGGCGTCCTTCGCGGTCAGGAACAGCACCGGAAGGTCGGCGTCCAGTCCCCGCAACTTGCCCGCCAGCGTGAAGCCGTCGTAGTCCGGCAACATCACGTCGAGTACGACGATGTCCGGACGTACGTCAGCGGCCTCGAGCAGTGCGGACTCACCACACGCCGCGACGTGGACTTCGAAACCGGACAGCCGTAGCGCAGCCGACAACAACTCGCGAATATTCGGCTCGTCGTCGACGACTAGCACCGTGGCTGTACCGGTCTCGAGTCCACTACCTGGGAGGGGGACAGGCACGTGTCTTACAGTGGCCGCCAACCCTGAGAAGGGCCTGTGAATCCGATAAAGGAATGCGCAGACCTAGCGCCCGAGCAGCGCCTTCGTACCCGGCCAGCGCTCCCAGGCTACGACGGCGACGACCACGCGCAGGACGACTCCGCCGGCCCGGGCACGGAGGAAATCTCACCGGCGACCGATGACTTCTGCCATCGGCAGCGGTCAGTACGGATGTGGCGCCAGCGCTACGCCAGCCGCGCGGGCCGGATTTGGCTTAGAGTCGGCAGGTGACCGGCAGGAGGTCGGCCGGAGCTTTGAGGAGAGGACGTACGACATGACCGACGTGGTGGGGACTCCCGTCTATGAGGACTTCTCCTCGGCCACCGACCCGTACCGTCGTGAGTTGCTCGCGCACTGTTACCGCATGTTGGGCTCGGTGCACGACGCCGAGGACCTGGTGCAGGAGACCTACCTGCGGGCGTGGCGGGCGTACGACAAGTTCGAGGGGCGCTCGTCGCTGCGTACGTGGCTCTACCGGATCGCGACGCGGGCCTGCCTGACCGCGCTGGAGGGCCGCAACCGCCGGCCGCTGCCCACCGGGCTCGGTGCGCCGAGCGCCAACCCGCTCGACACGCTCGTCGAGCAGGCCGAGGTGCCGTGGCTCGAGCCGATCCCCGACGCGATGGTGGGCGTCGACACCTCCGAAGCCGACCCGGCGGCGATCGTTACGTCACGTGAGACCATCCGGCTGGCGCTGATCGCGTCGCTGCAGCACCTGCCGCCGCGGCAGCGCGCGGTGCTGATCCTGCGTGACGTGCTGAAGTGGAAGGCGGCCGAGGTCGCCCAGCTGCTCGACACCACGACGACCGCCGTCAACAGCATCCTGCAGCGGGCGCGGGCGCAGCTGGAGCAGGTCGCGCCGAACGAGGACGAGGTGTCCGAGCCGACCGAGGTCGAGCAGCGCGAACTGCTGGAGCGTTACGTCACCGCGTTCGAGAACAAGGACATCAACGCGATGATCGAGCTGTTCACCAAGGACGCGGTTTGGGAGATGCCTCCGTTCACCGGTTGGTACCACGGCAACGAGGCCATCGCGGAGCTCATCGACAAGCAGTGCCCGGCGAAGGGCCCTGGCGACATGCGCCTGGTGGCGACGATCGCCAACGGGCAGCCCGCGTTCGGCGTCTACATGCGCGGCGAGGACGGTGTACACCGGCCGTTCCAGATGCACGTCATCAAGTTCACCTCCGAGGGCGCGTCGCACGTGGCCTGCTTCTTCGACCTGTCGCTGTTCGAGACGTTCGGGCTGCCGGCGAGTGTGTGACTGACGGGACTCGACGGATAGACGAACTGGCGAACGATGACCAGCCAGCCCGCGATGGGGGCGTTGATCGGGGGGATCGGCCTGTTCGAACGGGCTGTGGGCTACACGTTGGGGTGCCTGCAGCTCGTGCGACCTTCGCTGCTGGACCGGCCGACACCTTGCGCGGGCTGGGACGTACGGGCGTTGCTGGCGCACATGAACGACTCGCTGCTCGCCCTGCACGAGGCGATCGCCCACGGCTCCGTCGGGCTGGACCCGTACGACGACTTCGGCGACCCGGCGGCCGATCCGGTGGCGACGTTGAAGAACCGGGCCTGCGCCCTGCTCGGCGAATGGAGCGCGGCGGGGGAGCGAACCTCGCCCCCTGAACCGGTGGCGATCGCCGATCTCGTACTGACCACCGAGCTCGTCGCCGGCACGGGCGCGATCGAGGTCGCCGTCCACGGCTGGGACCTCGCGCGAGCGTGTGGAGCAGACCGCCCCATCCCGCTGGGACTGGCGGCGGACCTGTTGCCGCTCGTCCCGTTCTTCGTCACGGAAGAAGACCGCCCGATCCGCTTCGCCGCCCGCGTCCCCGTACCTCGCGACGCGGAACTGGGAGATCAGCTGCTCGCCTTCCTGGGAAGGGATCCGAGCAGGAGTTAGGGCCCGGCACCCGCCTCGATTTTGCGATGTCGTGGCAATCCGTCTGCGTCCGCCGACCCAGCTCAGAAACCGGTTTCTCGCACGGCCGTGGGGCGGGAACCGGTTTCTCGTCGCCGGCTACTCGCGCGTTGCGCCCGGCGGCCAAAGGACGGTGACCTCGATGCCGAGGTCGCCGGCGAGCTGGATGACGTCGGCTGTGCCGCCGAAGCCCCGGGCAGGTTTGCCGTCCCACACCGCGAGTAGATGGTCGACGTAGCCGAGCATGAGGCGTGAGGCATCCATGAACGCCTCCGAGGTCGAGCTGCGATGGCTGAGTCGGAAGACTTCCTGCGCACTCGTAAGTAACTCGTCGTAGTCCGCGTGGCAGTCGGCCGGTAACACCGCGCGATAGTCGGCGGCCGGCACGACGACCTCCAGTCGCCCGCCCAGCTCGAGCACCGCCCGCGCGAACAGCTGGTCCGCTCCATCGGCCAGGCAGCTGACCCCGGTCAGATCGTCAGTCTCACAACGGCGAAGCTCCGCCCGGATCGCCGCGTCGACCAGTTGCGACGTTCCGGGCGGGAGCCCACGATGGCCGGTGATCGCTACCTTCACATCGGCCGACACTACCGGGATCGCGCGTGTGTCAGCAGTTCTTGTAGCCGCTGCCCACGCTCGTCCACTTGCACGTGTACGCGGTCGTGCCGCTCGGAGTCTTCAAGATCGCGGTGTCGCCGGTGTTGTTCCAGATATACGAGCCGCTGCCCCAGTAACGGTGCGTCGAGCTGTTGGTCCCCTTGCCCGTGTGCAGCGTCACCGACTTGCCGGCGCCGAGCGTGAACGTGCCGAACTTGTACACGTGGTTCGCAGCGTCACGCACCGTCCAGCCCGTGATGCTGATGTTCCGGGTCGTGACGTTCTTCAGTACGACGTACTCGGCGTTCAGGCTGGTGTTGGTCCTCGTGTCCGTGCCGGGCGAGTCGTACTGCAGCCGCCGGAACTGGATGCTGCTGGCCGCGTCGGCAGGCCCGGTGGTCAGAGTGACGATGAACAGTGCCGCGACGAACGCGGCCACAATGGACCGAAGCTTCATGCAGGTATCCCCCCAAGGGATCAGACGAGTTCCGCTACCTCGTCACCGAAATGTCAGAGATGAGGTCTCTAGACCGGCCGTTCGGTTACAAAGGGTCAAGGGGGGCCTGGCCAAACCAAGACAAGCGTCTCGTGCCGCGCATTTCGGCCGTACCGAATTCGAGTTAGTGCAGGGAAAGGGCGGGTATCGCGTGGGCGAACAACCCCGTATTCGCTAGGTACCAGGGAGGTCCACCATGGGGATCGGGGCAAGCATCTTCCTCATCGCGGTCGGCGCGATTCTCACGTTCGCGCTCGACCTGAACGTCTCCGGTGTCGACCTCGACATCGTTGGCTGGATCCTGATGGGCGTTGGCGTGCTCGGTCTGATCGTCACGCTCGCGATCTGGCTGCCGCGCCGCCGTGCGGCCGGTGCGACGGTCGTACGCGAGGACACCTACGACCGGCCGCCGATGTGACGGGAGTGTGCCGACAACCACTCCGCGACCGGGCGGAAACGTACACCGGTAACGAGGTGTACGCCGTCGAACGCGCCTGACGCCCGGATCTGCTCGACCTGCTCGCAGGCGGCTTCCACGCCGTAGAACTTGTCACGACCAACCGCCGTGATCAGCTCTTCGGGAATGTCGATGTCGGGGATCGACGCGGCCAGGCGGCGGGCCATGTTCTCGCTGGCGAGCACCATGACGCCGGCGTAGACGGGGCAGCTCAACGGCTGCTGCTCACGCCAGCGCACGAGCCGGTCGACGTCGAAACTCACCTGTGCGAAGACGAAATCGGCTTCGCGCTTCCAGGCTGGAACGTTGCGCAAGCCGGTCGTGACACCGACCTGGAACGTGGGCATGTCAGCGAGTGCGGGGTCGCGCGCCTCGTCGACCATGGCACGTACGGTGAGGTCGCTCGTCCGATTGCCGGACGTGGGTTTGTCCCCGTAAACAAAGAGAAACCGGTCCACACCATACGCGGCGGCGGTGAGCAGGTCGCGCCGGAAGCCAAGCAGGTTGCGATCGCGCGAGTTGACGCAGGCGATCCCGCGCCCGCCGGCCCGTTCGATCTCGTGCGCGACAGCGATGCTCGACACCGTCGCCCGCCCGATGTGGTTGTCGGGAGCGAGAAACGCATCGGCGTGCGGCCCCATCACCTCGATCTGCGTCCGGACCCGCTCCAGATCCGGCCGTGTCGGCGGCTCCACCTCACACACCAGCTCAAACGCCATCAGCCAAGCTTAGTTGCGTCGCGCATCCGAGCGCAGAACCCGGCCGGGATACGCGAGATCGCCAACCGCCTCGAGTAGGCAACTGCGACAGGTTGGGCACCATGCGCGGCGGCGATCCGCAGAAGGCTCGCGACCCTGCGGTGTGGCTACGCGACGAACTCGGCACGGAGCAGGGCGTCGAGCGGGTACGCAACGGGGACTTGCCGGACCTGGTTCGGGTTGCCTGACCTGCGCGATTCCGTCCTCGTCGACACCGGAAGTGCCCGGCACACCGCACGTTAACTTCCGGTTGCAACTGGTTTCCGGGCTTGACGTCTGCCCGCAACCCGAGGCACTCTGCTAGGAGGTGCATATGCAGCAACGTCGTTGCGATATGCACAACAGCAGATGCAGAGGAGAGCTCAGCCGATGCCAGGTGCCGTACTGCAGACCGCCGATCGCGCGCTGCAGGTGCTGCTCGCCTTTCGCGACCGCCAGGAATGGGGCGTGACCGAGCTGTCCAAGGTCCTCGGCCTGGACAAGTCGGTGACCCAGCGCCTGCTCGCCACCCTCGCCGGTCGCGGGTTTGTGCTGTCCGACCCCGAGTCCCGGCGCTACCGCCTCGGCCCTGCCGTAGGCATCCTGGCCAAGGTGGCCGAGCGCGGCGGCGCCCTCGAGGCCGCCGCCCGGCCACTCCTCGCCGAGCTCGCCAGGCAGTCGGGGGAAAGCGCGATCCTCAATGTCCCGCACGGATCCAGTTATCGCTGCGCGGCAGCGGTCGACGCCGGCGGGCCTGTGCGCTACTCCACCACTGTCGGCGAGACGATCCCCGCCCACGGTGGTGCCGCCGGCCATGCGATCTTCGCCTTCTACCCCGAAGACGACGTACGCCGACTACTCAGCCAAGAGCCCCTCGAACGGTTCACCGAGCACACCCCGCCCGACCTGGACGCGCTCACAGGGCTCTACGCCAACGTCCGCGACAAGGGAGTCGCCATCTCCCACGGTGAGTACGACGCGAATGTCACCTCGGTGGCCGCGCCGTGCTTCGCGCTCGGCGCGATCGTGGGATCCATCGTCGTCATCGGACCAGCGGACCGCATGGCCAGCAAGCTGGACCAGGCAGTCGATCTCGTACGAGACGCAGCCGACCGCCTCGGGAGCGTTCTCAGCGGCCGCTGAAGGAGTAACACATGTCCACCACGACCCCAGCCAAAGGCGCCGACCTGCAAGGGCCCGACTCGCACCCGAAGGCGGTCGAACCCCTCGTCCTCGGCCTCACTGTCGTCCTCTCGGTCGTCGGCGCGTTCATCGGCCTGCACCTGGTCACCACCCTCGGCATCACCGCCAACACCGCGGTGATCGGCGCGCTGGTCGCCATGCTGGTCGGCCGTATCCCGCTCATGCACCTGCGCCGGATGCGCTCGATCCACCGCCAGAATCTCGTCCAGAGTGCGATTTCCGGCGCTACGTTCGCCGCCGCCAACTCGCTGCTGGTTCCGATCGCCGTGCCGTTCGTCCTTGGTCGCAAGGACTTGGTGTGGCCGATGCTCATCGGCGCCGCGATCGGCCTGCTCGTCGACTCGTGGGTGCTCTACCGCGTCTTCGACTCGAAACTCTTCCCCGCAAGGGCTCCCTGGCCTCCGGGCACCGCCGCCGGTGAGACGATCGTCGCGGGTGACGAGGGTGGCCGGAAGGCCGTCGTCCTCGGCATCGGCGGGCTGGTCGGCTTCGTCGGCTCGTTCATCAAGGTCGCCGGCGCCGCGCTCCCGTTCTCGGCGGCCGGTGTCGCGCTGATCGGCAACATCTGGGCGCTGTTCATGTTCGGCATCGGTCTCGGTGTACGGCAGTACAGCGACGCCTGGTTCGGCGTCGACCTGTCGGCGAAGTACATCCCGCACGGCTTCATGGTCGGCGCCGGCCTGGTCGCGCTCGTGCAGGCCGTGCTCATCCTGCTGCGCAAGGAGAAACCGGTTCCCGCCACCGCGGTCGGCGTGCACAACGATGAAGCGATGCAGGGAACGGTCGACGAGAAGGGCCTGCGCCGCGCGCTCGGCGAGGGCTACGTGCTGTTCGTCTTCGGCGCGCTCGTCGTCGGTCTGCTCGGCGGCATCATCGGCGACCTGTCGCCGATCGCACTCGTCGGCTGGGTTCTGCTGGCAGGCTTCGCCGCGCTGGTACACGAGCTGATCGTCGGCCTCGCGGCCATGCACTCCGGCTGGTTCCCGGCGTTCGCGGTCACGCTCATCTTCCTCGTGCTCGGCCTCGTCATCGGGATCCCGACCGTGCCGCTGGCGCTGTTCGTCGCCTACGTCGCGGCCACCGGACCCGCCTTCGCCGACATGGGCTACGACCTGAAGGCCGGCTGGATGCTCCGCCAGGGCGCCACACCGTACAAGCTGGTCGAGCGCGCGGGCCGCAAGCAGCAGTACATCGCGCAGCTCGTCGGCTTCGGCGTCGCGCTGGTCGTCGTCGCGCTGACCTGGCAGTCGTACTTCAACGACAGCCAGATCCCGCCGGTGTCCAAGGTCTACGCCGACACCGTGTCGGCCGGCCTCACCGACACCTCGACGCTGGTCAACATCCTGCTCTGGGCGATCCCCGGCGCGATCATCCAGTGGTTCGGCGGCCCGGAACGCCAGCTGGGCGTGCTGTTGGCCACCGGCCTGTTGATCCTTACGCCGTACGCCTGCTGGTTCGTGTTCGCCGCCCTGCTCGCGCGGGTGATCTGGACCCGCGTCAAGGGCAAGGAGAAGGCCGAGAACGACCTCAACCTGATCGGCTCGGGCATCATCGCGGGCTCGTCCCTCTCGGATGTGGGCCGCATCTTCAGCAAGGAGTGAGCAGTACATGGAGGTAGCGAGCCGGATCGAGTCTCGCCCCGAATTCCTTTCCTACGAAGCGGCCCTCGGCGCGCGCAAGCTGGTCGAGCAGATCATGCTCGTCAAGCCGGGCGAGGACGTGGTGATCACCGCCGACACCTCGACCGACAGCCGCGTCGTGGACCTGACCGCGCAGGCGGTCGCCGCGGCGGGAGCCACACCCACGGTCGTGTGGTACGAAACGCGCCCCACGTCGGCGATGGAGCCGCCCGGCCCGGTCGCCGGTGCGATCGCCCGCGCCGACGTGTGGATCGAGTACGCGCTGGCGTACATCATGCACTCCGAGGCGTTCCGCGAGGCGATGCAGAGCGGCGCGCGTTACGCCAACCTCACCGGCATGGACGTGCCGATGCTCGTCGACACGGTTGGCCGGGTCGACTTCGAAGGCACGATGGAGCTCGGTCGCGCGCTCGTCGGCCTGCTGGAACAGGCGGACGAGGTACGCATCACCACGCCGGCCGGCACCGACCTGCGCGCCCGTAACGGAGGCAGGCCGATCAACCTGCGTGGCAAGCCCGCCGAACGACCGGGCGAGACCGTCATGCTGGCGGGCCAGATCTCCTGGAATCCCTTGGAGGAAACGCAGGAAGGTGTCCTCGTGTTCGACGGTGCTGTGTGGCCGCCGAACGAGCTCGGCCTGTTGCGCTCGCCGATCCGGATGCAGGTGTCCGGCGGCGTGGTCAGCCAGATCGAGGGTGGTCCGGACGCGTTCACGTTCGAGCAGTGGATGGAGAGCCACGACGACGTGAACATGTTCCGCATCGCGCACTGGTCGCTGGGCTTCAACCCGGGCGTGACCAGGCCGACCGGCCGGATCGTCGAGGACGAGCGCGTGTTCGGCTGCGTCGAGCTCGGCCTTGGTACGAAGGGTGCCTGGATCGGCGGCGACCCCTGGGTGGCCGCGGCGCACACCGACGGCAGCCTGCTGAACCCGTCGATCTACCTCGACGGTGAAGCGATCGAGCTGGACGGCAGGTACGTCCACCCTGACCTGGTTGAGATCTGCCGGCGGCTCGGCGTCGCGGGCTACTGAGGAGAAGGCGCATGCGAACCCGTCAGTATCGGCAGCGCAGCCTCGCCTGCACAGAGTACTTCCTGGACGTGCCGCTCGACCACGCCGATCCCGGCGGCGAGCAGATCGAGGTGTACGCCCGTGAGGTCGTCGATGCGGCCAGGGCCGACGCCGATCTGCCGAGACTCCTTTATCTACAAGGCGGTCCGGGCGGCAAGGCGGTCCGGCCGTCGAGCGGCGGCTGGCTCGCCCGTGCACTTCGCGACTACCGCGTCGTGCTGCTGGACCAGCGTGGCACGGGCCTCTCGACGCCTGCCAACCGGCAGACGCTCCCGCGCCGCGGCGGACCGGAAGCGCAGGCGGAGTACCTGACGCACTTCCGGGCGGACTCGATCGTGCGCGACGCCGAGCTCCTACGGAAGGAACTGAACGGTGACCAGCCGTGGACGACGCTCGGCCAGAGCTACGGCGGATTCGTCACGCTGACGTACCTGTCGTTCGCGCCCGAAGGCGTCCACGAGGCGTTCGTCACCGGCGGGCTGCCGCCACTCACCGCCACCGCTGACGACGTCTACCGCTTGACGTACGAGCGGACAGCCGAAAGGAACTCCGCCTACTTCACTCGGCACCCGGACGACCGCGAGACCTGCGCCCGGATCGTGCGTCACCTGGCGGACAACGACGTCCGGCTGCCCACCGGCGAACGGCTGACACCGCGACGATTCCAGGCAGTCGGCAACCAGCTCGGCAAGAGGTCAGGGTTCGACAGCCTGCACTACGTATTGGAGGAGGCGTTCGTCGAAGACCTGCTCTCCGACACGTTCCTCGCCGGCGTTGGAGCGAGCACGAGCTTCGCCACCAACCCGCTCTACGCCGTGTTGCACGAGCCGTGCTATACGCAGGGCACGGCGTCCAACTGGTCGGCGGAGCGGCTCTACCACGAACGACCGGACTTCGACGTCGAGGCGACGCCGTTCCAGTTCACCGGCGAGATGATCTATCCGTTCCTGTTCGATGAGGACCCGGCGCTGGTGCCGCTGCGCGAGGTCGCGAATCGCCTTGCCCAGAAGGCCGACTGGCCCTTGCTGTACGACGTCGACCGGCTGGCGCGTAACCAGGTGCCGGTGTGGGCGGCGATCTACTACAACGACCAGTACGTCGTGCGCGAGCTCTCGCTGGACGCAGCCAACCGAGTGATGAACGTAACGCCGTGGATCACGAACGAGTACGGGCACGACGGACTGCGCGAAGGTCCGGCGGTGCTGGACCGGCTGCTCAGGATGTCGAAGGAGAGCGCATGAGGCGCCGGCTCGGCGTGCTGACGATCGGCCAGTCTCCGCGCGTCGACCTGACGCCCGAGCTGGCGCGCTGGCTGCCGCCTGTCGAGCTGGTCGAACGTGGTGCGCTGGACGAGCTGACGCGCGACGAGATCGCGAAGCTGGCGCCAGGCGACGAGGTTGGGCACGTTCTCACGACCAGGCTGACCGACGGCTCCTCGGTCGTACTCGACCATGACCTCGTGGTGCCGCGCGTGCAGGCGGCGGTCGACTGGCTGGAGCTCGCGGGCGTGGATGCGACGGTCGTCGTGTGCACGGGTGAGTTCCCGCCGCTGCGGCACGATCGGCCACTGCTGTTCGCCGAACGGCTGCTGGTGTCGGGCGTCACCGGGTTGTGTGACCCGGGCGATGTGCTCGGCGTCGTGTGCCCGCTGCCGGAGCAGGAGGCGATGAGCGTCGCCAAGTGGGGGAGCGTGGCCGCGACGACCGAGGTCGCGGCGGCGACTCCGTACGACGGTGTGGCGCTGGACTCGGTGCCGGCGGCGGCCGCGGAGCTGGCCGAACGTGGCGCGCGGTGGATCGTGCTGGACTGCATGGGCTATACCGGCGCGATGCGCCAGGCCGCGCAGGAGGCGGCCGGAATCCCTGTGCTGCTTGCGCGTTCGGTCGTGGCCCGGCTGGCCTGCGAGGTGGTCGCGTGACGCGGCCGTTCGTCGGCGTAGTACGCGTCATCACCAGCGACGATCCGGAGTTCGTTCGGATGCACGGGCGGTGGATCGAGCAGCGGTACGGCGTGCCGACCGTCTCGCGCGGTATCCCGGACCAGCCACACGGCGTACACGACGACGAGACGTACGCGGCGGCCGTTCCCAAGATCGTGGCGGTCGCGAAGGAGTTGGCCGCGGAGGGTGCGGGCTGCGTGCTGATCAGCTGCGCTGCCGATCCCGGGCTGGCCGAATCCCGTGCTGTGGTAGGGATTCCGGTCGTCGGTGCCGCCACCTCGGGAGCCGCGGTGGCGCTCGGGCTGGGCGGCAAGGTCGGTGTGGTCGGCCTGAACGACGAAGCACCGAAGGCGATTCGCGATGTGCTGGGCGATCGACTGGTGGCCGCCGTACGGCCGGAAGGTGTCCGGCGGACGACGGATCTGCTGGCCGAGGACGCCCTGGAACGCGCGATGGCGGCCGTCCGTTCGCTCGTCGACGCCGGCGCGGAGGTCGTGCTGTTCGCCTGCACGGGATTTACCACGATCGGCCTTGGCACGAGGGTGCGTGCGGAGCTGGACGTACCCGTCGTCGACGCGGTGCTCGCGGCCGGGCTGGTCGCTTCTTATGTAACACAGGAAGGAAACACCGAATGAGCTGGCGCCATGTCATCGACGGTTACGACCTGCTGGACGACCCGTCGGTCGACGGTAAGGCGGTCGCCGACTACCTGCGTACGGCCGGAGCCGAGGACGTCGTTGTCGAGACGATCCGAGGCGACAAGGGGAGTACGGACTTCATCCGTACGGTGATCCCTGGATCCGAGGGCCGGGTTGGGGGAGGCTCGGCGCCGACGCTGAGCGTGGTCGGGCGGCTGGGCGGCCTCGGTGCTCGACCGGAGCAGATCGGCTTCGTGTCGGACGGCGACGGCGCGCTGACGGCGGTAGCCGTCGCGGCCAAGCTGGCGACCATGCGCCGCCGCGGCGACGTGCTGGCGGGCGATGTCGTCGTGGGCACGCACATCTGCCCGGACGCGCCGACGCGGCCGCACGATCCGGTTCCGTTCATGGACTCGCCGGTCGACATCGACGACATGAACACCTACGAGATCGACACCACAGCCGACGCGATCCTGTCGGTCGACACGACCAAGGGCAATCGAGTGTGCAACCACCTGGGGTTCGCGATCTCGCCGACGGTCAAGCAGGGCTGGATCCTGCGGACCAGCGAGGACCTGCTGGCGATCCAGCAGCGGGTGACCGGGCGGTTGCCGGTGGTGTTCCCGCTGGCGATGCAGGACATCACGCCGTACGGGAACGACGTGCACCACCTGAACTCCATCCTCCAACCGGCGACGGCCACGCAGGCGCCGGTTGTTGGCGTGGCGCTCACGACCGAGACCCCGGTCGCCGGCTCGGCGACAGGCGCCACGCACCTGACGAGCGTGGAGTCGGCGGTACGGTTTTGTATCGAGGTCGCCAAGGACTTCGGCCGCGGCGGGTGCGCGTTCCACGACCAGGCGGAGTTCGACCGGCTGGTGTCCCTGTACGGCTCGATGGAAGCGCTGCAGACCCTCGGCCGCTAGCGCCGCTGGAGTTGTTGGAGCTTTCTCGGCCTGGAGACCGACACTCCTCCAACAACTCAGCGATCGAAGGCGGGCCGGGAGTCGAGCAGGAACGAGACGTCGGCGCCGGCGGGCAGCTCTCGCGGCCCGGCGTCTCGGCCGAACAGCCGGGCGCTCTTCGCGCCGCCAAGCCGGGCTTGCGTGCCGCTGACCCGCAGCCAGCTCGACTCCCGCAGGCCCAGCACCGGGACGTCGTTCTCCTCCAGGAACTCCGTCAACCGCTGCTCGCGGGTCTCGCCCATGTGGGTGCTGCCCGGGTCCGGGTCGACGTAGTGCGGGTTGATCTGGAAGGGCACCAGCCCGAGCGCCCCGAACGAGTCCGGCTCGACGATCGGCATGTCGTTCGTGGTGCGCAACGTCGGACAGGCCATGTTCGTGCCGGCGCTCGACCCCATGTAGCGCAGCGCACCGGCCCGGACCCGATCCCGGATCGTGCCCACCAGACCGGTGCGCTGTAGTGCTTTCAGCAGGCGGAACGAGTTGCCGCCGCCGACGAAGACCACCTCCGCCTGCGAGGCGAGCTCGCGCGGGTCCTCGGCCGTGTGCACGCCGATCACCTCGACGCCACGCGGAGCCAGCGCGGAGGCGACGACCGCGGTGTAGGCGTCGTGGTCCTTGATCGCGTACGGCACGAACAGCAACCGGTTCCCCGCACCGATGAAACCGGCTACTTCGTCCAGCACATGCTCGAGGAAGCCCTGACCGTGGTTGCGCGAGTTCGACAGCAGCAGTAGTTCCATGATTTCCGTACCTTACGGTCAGAACAAGAGCGTCACGCGCAGGTCCCAGCCGACGTTCGGGTCGTACGCGGGGTCCTGCAGGTTGTTGTTGCGCGGGTCGAACACGTCCGCCGGCGCGATCCAGCCGCAGAAGCCACCTCCGGCCAGGTTGACGATCTTCGGGCTGACGAACGTGGCGGTGCCCGCGCCGGGTGGCGGGAAGCTATGCCCGACGAACGTGTCGGCCACGTTGAAGAGCGTTCCGCTGAGGTTGATGTTGCCGATCCCAGCGGTGGAGTTGCCGCCGAGGCAGTCCATCCCCACGCCGTACGGCATCGACGTCGTCAGCTGCCCGGCCGGGCAGCCCGCGAGCGGATGACTGTGGCACAGGGTCCCGGTCGAGGTCGCGTACGTCTGGTCCGCGATGTTGATCCGGAACGTCAGCGGCAACAGGCTGACCGGCACGGGATCGATCCGGAGCCGCGTGTAGTTGGTCCGGACGTTGGTCCCCGGGCTGGCCCCACCCGCGGTGTACTGCGAGAAGTTCTGGTTCGGGCCGGTCACCGGCAGGGTGAGGTACGCGGCCGGCGGGTCCAGGCCTGCCAGATTCGCGCAGTAGACCGGCAGCTTCGGACCGCTCAGCCCCAGCGGTGCGAGCTTGAACTCGCCGTCGACCTTGTGACCGCCGGCTTTGACAGCGGCGCAGCTGGAGTAGGTGGCCTTCGACGGCGCGGCCGGGGCAGCCTGTGCGGCGGAGATGGGAGCGATGAGCAGGCCGAGCAGGGGGAGCGCGGCCAGCACGCTGAGCTTCTTGAGCATTGCAACCTCCTTCGGTTACCCAACAAGTCGAGCGTGGTGGCAGTTGGTAACGAATCGTGTACGAATCTGCCTCAACGGCCAGGCGAAAGGGCGAATGCCGCTTCCGGAAACGGACCTGTGCCATGGCAGGGTTAGGGCATCTAATGGGGCACGGACTGGCAACGCGGCCAGGCCATCCGCTCAAGCACGGTCAAAGGAGGCGCGTAGCCGTGGCTACAGCCGACAGCGCTGAAGGCGCCGCAACGAAGCAAGCCCTCGTGGTCAGGGGCGGCTGGGACGGCCACGTGCCGTTCGAGGCGACCGACCGGTTCATTCCGTATCTCAAGGAGAGCGGTTACACCGTCACCGTCTCCGACACCCTGGACGCCTACCTCGACGCCGACGCGATGGCGTCCTACGACCTCATCCTCCAGATCTGGACGATGGGGGAGATCACCAAGGAGCAACGCGAGGCGCTCGACCAGGCGATCCGCTCGGGAACCGGTTTCGCGGGCTGGCACGGCGGCATCGCCGACGCGTTCCGCGCCGACCTGGAGTACAACTTCATCGTCGGAGGCCAGTTCATCTCGCACCCGCACGGCTTCGTCGACTACACCGTCGACACCGTGCCGGAGCGCGGCGATCACCCGATCATGCAGGGGATCGAGCGGTTCTCCGTACACACTGAGCAGTACTACATCCACGCCGACCCGAGCAACGATGTGCTCGCGACGACGACGTTCCCGGCGCACGAGAACTACCCCTGGATCGAGGGCGTCACGATGCCCGCGATCTGGACCCGTACGTGGGGCCAGGGCCGTGTCTTCGTCTGTACCGTCGGCCACAAACTGGACGACCTCGACACCCCCGAGGTCCGCACGATCATTGAGAGAGGACTGCTATGGGCGAGCCGCTGAAGGTCGGCGTTGTCGGCGTCGGCACGATCAGCAAGGCCTACCTCGACACGCTGGCCAAGCTGCCGGGCGTCGACGTGACGGTTGCCGCTGACCTGGACATCACGCGAGCCAAGGCCGCTGCCGAGAAGTACGAGGGCGTGCGCCCCGCGACGCCCGACGAGCTGTACGCCGACGGCGACGTGGAGGCCGTGCTCAACCTCACGATCCCGGCCGCCCACGCCTCGGTGGCGCTGGCGGCGTTGCAGGCGGGCAAGCACGTCTATGGCGAGAAACCGCTTGCTGTGACCCGGCAGGAGGCGCGGCCGGTCATGGAGGCGGCGGCGTCCGCCGGCCTGCGGATCGGCTGCGCGCCCGACACCGTGCTCGGCACCGGCACCCAGACCGCTCGCGTGGTGCTGGACCGGGGCGACATCGGGCAGCCGATCGCCGCTTCGGCGTTCTTCGTGAGCCCGGGCCCGGAGCCGTGGCACCCGGACCCGGAGTTCTACTACAAGCCGGGTGGCGGGCCGTTGCTCGACATGGGCCCCTACTACCTCAGCTCGCTGATCAACCTGCTCGGGCCGGTGAAGTCGGTGACCGGACGCTCGTCGCGGGCGCGCCAGGAGCGCACGGTCGGCAGCGGGCCGAAGGAAGGCACGACGTTCTCGGTCGAGGTCGAGACCCACGTGTCGGGCGTGCTCGAGCACGAGTCGGGTGTGCTGACGACGCTGGTCACCAGCTTCGACGTGTGGGGCGCGCGGCTGCCGCGGATCGAGATCTACGGCGCGACTGGTTCGCTGTCGGTGCCCGACCCGAACACGTTCGGCGGCGACGTCGAGATCTACGAGCCGGCCAAGCGCGAGTGGACCGTCGTCGGTGAGGCGGGCGGCTACGCCGGCTCCGCGCGCGGGTACGGCCTGGCCGACATGGCGCGGGCGATCCGTTCGGGTAGCGCGCACCGGGCCAGCGGTGACCTCGCTTACCACGTCCTCGACGTGATGGAGTCGCTGCTCGACTCGGCAGGTGCCGGCGGCGCCACGGTCACGGTGGAGAGCACAGTGGAACGGCCGGAGGCCGTGCCGCAGGGCGCGACGCCGGATCAGGCCTGACGAATCCGCCCACGGTTCCCTTCCGGCGGCACATCGACCGAAAGTGGACCTGTTCAAGTTTCGCCCGGGTATTGCCGTTGGATCGTTTCAAGCGATCTTGGCGGCAGTGCCCGGGCGTTCTTTTTACGGCTGCCGTCGGTAGGGCGTTCGTGACGCCGCATGGTCGGATCGATGTCCGTGCTGTGAACGGACTGTCCGGATGCGGACAGTAAAAGGCGAGATACGTATCAGTAATCGGATCTAATGGACGGAACCGGCATTACTGGTCCAGATCTAAATTTGGCGAGACAAGCCATTGACGGGGGAGCTAACGGCCATCTACCTTGGTGCACGTTGAAACGACTCAGGCCGCTTGTTTTCAACGTGTTCAACGGGGTGAACGCGAAGGTGACGGGGTCAAACGCGAAGGCGGATGGCATGTCAGATCTCAGCCATGGCGTAGTCAGGGCACTCCGACCAGCAGGCGTAGTCAACGACTCGATGCATCATCACGCGGCAGCCGCAAGCGCGGGCAGCTTGGGAGGTTTTGCCGCAAGCGGGTACGTACCGCAGAACCATCTACCGGCGACGAGCGACCTTCGCCGGCGAGTAACCGATGACGAGATTCAGCTGCTCGCACTGCTTGCAGACGGTCTTCCTGTTGAGGCCATTGCACGTAGGCTAGCGCTTTCCGACAGGACAGTGCGTCGTCGGTCGCGTGCGTTGTGCGACCGACTGGGTGCGCGAGCTCCGATTCAGGTCGTCGCGTGGGCGGCTCGGAACGGGCTGATTTAGCTCAATTAAGTACCGACGGTGTGCGCTGCATTGTTGCAGCGCACACCTTTGGTATTGAAAACCGCTTTCCATAATTGAGACTTCTTTCGGTGCGCGTAAGAAATTGCAGCACTGATCGATAATTTCTTTGGGTCGCGGTTCGGTGACTTGGTGTGGTTGGGCCGGATATTCCGCAGCTGACCACGTTTGTCGTGGATGGACGTGCGCGAACTCCACCGGCGCAGTGCGGCGCCGGCTTGTTCAATCCGTGTTCAATCCGGCCGGTCTGGATCTGAACAAACAGCTCAACCGCAGGTCAGGCGGTGGGTACGTGCCCACAGGTCGGTGGCTACGTACCCACCGATCGGGCTCACGGGTTCATCGCGTGGGTGAGCGTCTCCCAGGCCAGGAAGTAGTTGGCTCCCATCGGCCGGCGCGCCTGGATCAGCTCAAGTGTCTTCGGCAGCCGGATGCCCACCCGGTTGCGGTAGTGGTTGTGCGCGACCTCCAGCGTCGGGCCGAGCCCGGGCTTGACCGTGCCGCCGCACAGCCAGTCCGGCACCTCACCGCCCAGGTCGTACTTGGCGTGGAACTCCAGCGCCTTGGTCATCCGGGTCTGGATCTCGCTGTAGAGGTCGACGCCCTGGATCCACGCCGTCTCGGCGACGTGCGCGGCGCCCTCGAAGCCCCATCCGGTGTGCCCGAAGTCGCGGCAGGTCTCCTGGGCCAGGCCGTCGACGAAGGTGCTCTGGCCCTGCCAGTACGCCACCAGCTCCTCGGGAGTGTCCTTGCTGCTGCCGCAGGGCGACTTCGGGTACGCGCCGTCGCTCTGGAGGTAGATGTACGCGGGCACCCGGCAGCGGGTCGTGGCGAGCGCCTTGTCGAAGGTCGCCCGGTCGTCGAGGAACACGGCGATGCCGATCGCCGCGTCCATCATGATCAGCTCCCAGTTGCCGTTCTTGTTGACGGCCGCCCCGTTGATCAGCTCCGGCAGGTAGACGTCGCGCAGCATGGCCTCGAAGCGGTTGACGCTGCCGCTGGGCCAGCCGTCGTAGGTGTAGCGGATCAGCTCTGCGGCGCGTGCCCAGGACGCGCCCGACCAGCCGGTCTGGAGCGGGGCGTTGCTGTTGGTGTGGTCGGTGATGCTCGCCGACCAGGCGTCCATGATCTCGATCGCCTTCTGCGCGTGCCTGCGGTCCCGGGTGAGGTACCACAGCAGCGCCTGGGTGTAGGCCGCCAGCGCGTCCTCGCGTTCCTCGGTGCACCCGATGTTCGGGTTGGAGTACGACCCGCACTCGACGATCACGTACGGAGTCGGTGAGCGGTCGAGCGAGGCGTAGGTGCTGGTGCGCATCGCCTCGTACGCCGTCTTCCACGGCTCGGCGCCCGCGGCGAGCTTGGAGCGCACCAGGTCGAGCTGCGCGGTGGTGACGAGAACGCCGGGATGCCGGAACGGAGCGGACGGCCCCGCCGCTGACGGCGATCCGGCTGCGGCCGCCGGGTCGGCAGCCGGGCTGGCCGAGGCCTGCGTAGTGCCGATCGGTATGGCAAGGGCGAGCAGGAGGACCAGTACCCGGACGAGCGGACTTCGCATGACGCACCACCTCTTCGCGTAGGACTGTTAGGAAGGTTCCTTGTCGAACGCACGCAGTGTCGTACGGAACCCAGGAAGAGGCAAGCGCTATCCGATAGGAAATATGATCAACCTTCGCGCAGCGATAGGTGAGCGGTGCCCAAGATCGGGTAGGAAGATCATCACCCGGCGGCGACGGTCTGGTGCCGCGGGAAGTCCGGGGGTCGTCCCCCCGGGCGTGAACGACGAGCCGGACCTGGCTCGCGCATTCTTACGAGGAGAGTCCGCCCGTCGAAACTCGAGCAGACCACCTGGCTGGTCGCCCCTACAGGCCAGGTGGTCCGCTCTCGGCCGGCCGCCGGCAGCTGATAGCGCAGCTACCCGGAAGCCGGCCAGACCGCCACAGCCCCGCGCAGGGAACTGGTGGCGGCGGTCCGGCAGGCGCCGCGGGCCGGGTTCAGCCCTTGACGCCGGTCAGCGTGATTCCTTGGATGAACGTTCGCTGTGCGAAGAAGAATACGACAATCACGGGCAGCACGACGATGGTGCTGGCTGCCATCAGCGGACCGAACTGCGTGGCGTACTCACCACGGAAGAACGTCAGCCCGAGCGAGAGCGTATACGTGTCGGCGTCCGAGAGGTAGATCAGCGGTCCCAGCAGGTCGTTCCACGATGCGAGGAACTGGAACAGCGCCACCGCGGCGAGCGCCGGCCTGCACAGCGGCAGGATGATCTGCCAGTAGATCCGCAGCTCGTTGGCACCGTCGATGCGTGCCGACTCCGACAGTTCCTTCGGTATCGACAGGAAGAACTGTCGCAGCAGGAACACGAAGAACGGCACCCCGAAGAAGTGCGGCACGATCAGCGGGAGGTACGTGTTGGTCCAGCCGATCGCCCGGAACATCTGGAACAACGGCACCATCGTGACGTAGAACGGGATCATCAGCGTGGACAGCATCAGCACGAACAGCGGCGTACGCCACCGCCACTCGATCCTGGCCAGGCCGTAGGCGATGAACGAGCTCGACAGCACGGCGCCGGCGATCGAGAACACGCAGATCACCAGTGTGTTGAAGAGATACCGCCCGAACGGGAAGATCTGCACGCCCGCGATGTAGTTCTCGAACGTGATGGTCTTCGGGAACCACACCACCGGGAACGCGTTCAGGTCGGCGGCGGTCTTGATCGAGCCTGACAGCATCCACGCGAACGGTGTCAGGAACACGATGCTGAGCGCGATCAGGATCGCGTGTGTGCCGATCTTCTCCAGCAGCTTTCTCGTCCCCGCGCCGGGTGCGGAGGCTCCGGAGGACCGGTTGGTCCGGGTAGGAGCAGTACGTTCGATGACAGCCATGGGTTAGCCCCTCCCTTTCCTAGGCTCCGCCGTAGTAGACCCGGCGGCCCACCAGCCGGAAGACCAGTGCGGTCGCCAGCGCGACGATGATGAACAGCACCCACGCGATCGCACTCGCGTAGCCGACCTTGAAGAACTGGAAGGCGTTCTGGAACAGGTAGAGGCTGGACACCAGCGTCGACCCGGCCGGACTGCCCTGGCCGTTGGTGAGGATGAACACCGGCACGAAGAACTGGAAACCGGCGATCAGCCCGGTCACCAGTGCGAACAGCAGGTGCGGGCTGAGGAACGGCAACGTCACGTGCCGGAACCTCGACCAGACACCAGCACCGTCGACCTGCGCCTGGTCGTGCAGGTCCTGGGGTACGTCCTGCAGGCCGGCCAGCAGGATCACCATCAGGTTGCCGGCGCCCCAGGTGCTGAAGATGATGATCGCGATCATCGCCCAGGCCACGCCGAACCCGAGCGGCTTGCCCGCGTCGTCGAGCCAGCCGGGCCCGGTGATGCCGATCGCGCTCAGGGCGTTGTTGAGCACGCCGTACTGCACGTTGAAGACGTACAGCCAGACCACGGCCGACGCGACCAGCGGGACGATCGCCGGCAGGTAGAAGATGACGCGGTAGACCGACTGGCCGCGCACCTTGAGGTTGAGCAGCAGCGCCAGGATCAACGCGACGATGATGCCGATCGGGATGCTCAGCACGATGTACCAGGCGGTGTTGCCGAGCGACTGCCACCAGTTGGGGTCGGAGGCCAGCGATCGGTAGTTCTCCCCACCGATGAACGTCGGCGGCTTCATCATCGTCGCGGAGGTGAAGCTCAGGTAGAGCGACGTGATGATCGGGTAGAGCTGGAACCACAGCAGCCCGATGATGCCTGGCGAGGTGAACAGCAAACCCCACAACAGGTTCCGCCGCTGCTGCGGAGTGCTGCCCCTGCGCTTGGTCCGGGTGCTCGGCGCGGCCGAGGTGGCCGTAGGTGCGCTCATCACAGCCCCACCTCTCGCTTGAACCGCTCGATCTCGGCGTTCGTCTGTTCCTTCACGGTGCGCAGGGCCTGCGCCGGTGTCAGTTCACCGGCGAGAGCCTTGGTCACCTGGAAGTCGACGTTCTGGAAGAAGTAGTCGGACACCGTCATCGGGGGGCGGATGTTGGTCGAGTTGACGAGCACGTCGTAGTACGGCTTCCAGACCTCGTCCTTCTCCATGATTCCCATGACCGGAGACTTCTTGTACGCACAGGGGAATCCGACGGTCTCCCACTGCGCCTTGGTGCCCTCGTCGGTCGCGGAGGCCCACTTGATGAACTCCCAGGCGGCGTCTGGATCACGTGCACCGCGCGGGATGAACATGCCCCAGCCACCGAGCCACGCACCGGCGCCGACACCCTTGGCGGGCGGGGCGTACGGCAGCTGTCCGGTGCCGATCTCCATGTCCTTGACGTTGTCGAGGATGTCGCGGTAGTTGGGCGCCACGAGCGGCGACATGCCGATGTTGCCCGTGCTGAAGGGATGCAGCTGGAGTCCGGGCGGCGTGACCGACACCCGTTCCTTGCCGCCGACCTTCTTGGCGTAGTTGACGATCCACTCCAGCGCCTTGATGTTCTGCTCGTGGTCCGGAGTGACTACTTGCTTCTCCTCGTCGTAGAACGTGCCGCCGAACGCCCAGCCCCACGTGAACATGGAGTTGGAGGCGCCGTACCAGTCCCACGGGACGGTGCCGATCGTCGTGACGTTCGCGCCGCTCTTCTTGAGGATCTTCGCGGAGTACTCGTCGAGCTCCTCGACGGTCTCTGGTGGTTTCTCCGGGTCGAGTCCGGACTTCTCGAAGAGAGTCTTGTTCCAGAAGAACGGGAAGTTGGGGTCGGCGTCCCACTGCATCTGCCAGATCTTCCCGTCGACCTCCATGCTCGGCCAGGTCGGCGCGAAGAAGTCGTCCTGGCTGAGGCCCGCCGCCTTGAAGCGGTCGGTGAGGTCCTGCATGATGCCGAGCGCCGCCCACTGAGGCGTCTGCGACGGCACCAGCTGGGCGACATCGGGTGGGTTGCGGCCCGCGATGGCGACGAACAGCTTCTGCTGGACGCTGCCACCGCCGACGCCGGCCGGCGCGAACACGACGCGTACGCCGATGTCTGGTTGGGCTTGCTCGAATCGCTGGGCGAGCTTGACCATCCCCTCACCGGTGGGACCGCCCCAGAGGCTGTAGAGCTCGATGTTGTGTTTACGTCCCGGTGCGGGCTTCTTGTCCAGTCCGACGTTGCTGATGGGCGGTGTGCCCTTGGTGAACGTGACACCGCATCCGCCAACGGAAAGGCCGGCGGCACTAAGGCCGGCTCCACCGAGCAGCTTCAAAGCGCGGCGACGGGAGAAGCCCGACGAATGAGATGAAGTAGGCCAGGCCATCGACCCTCCTTTAAGTCGGGGCCCGACCGGAAAAGGTCCGGCGAAGGCCCCGGATTCGCATGATTCGGAGTGAAGGATCTTGCTGTTCAGGACATGTTCGGGGCCCTGAACATGGCACTAGTGGCCCTGATCTGGCAAGACCTGATCACATCTGCGAACCTGCGAGTTCGTAACCATTTGGCAACACGGTAGGAGTCCTGGTGTCAGAAACCAGCCTCCGGCACTTTTCTGGGCAGCCTTTGTCCGCACTCGGCCAGTCTGCTTCCGGACGGTGAGCGTGGGCCCTTTTAGCAGTCCCTGGGAGGCTGGACGTATGACTGATCAGAAGACGGTGGCTTGGGGGATCCTCGGCCCGGGGCGGATCGCAGGTGCGTTCGCCCGTGACCTGCCCGCGTCCAAGACCGGACGGCTCCTCGCGGTGGGCAGCCGCGACCTGGCCAAGGCGCAGGCGTTCGCCCAGGAACACGGCGGCGAGCGGGCGTACGGCTCGTACGAGGAACTGCTGGCCGACCCGGATGTGGACGCGGTCTACATCGCGACCCCACACCCGATGCACGCCGAGTGGGCGATCAAGGCGGCGGAGGCGGGCAAGCACATCCTGTGCGAGAAGCCGCTCACCGTGAACCTCGCCGAGACGATGGCGGTGATCGAGGCGGCCAAGGAGCATGACGTCTTCCTGATGGAGGCGTACATGTACCGCACGCTGCCGCAGACCAAGAAGCTGGTCGAACTGATTCGCGACGGAGCGATCGGTCAGGTACACCAGATCCACTCCTACTTCGCGTTCGGCGCCAAGCCGACCGCGGGCAGCCGCGCCTGGGAGCCGGCGCTCGCCGGTGGCGGCATCCTCGACGTCGGCGGGTACGCCGTCACGTCGTCCCGGCTGGTCGCCGGTGCCGCGCAGGGACTGCCGTTCGCCGACCCGACGTCGGTGACGGCGGTCGGCACGTTGCTCGACACCTCCGGCGCCGAGAGCCCGGACGGCGTCGACGGCTGGACGTCGGCGACGCTGACGTTCGACGGCGGCATCACGGCTCACCTCACGACCGGCGTCGGGCTGTCCGACGTCAACCACATCCGCGTGGTGGGCAGCAAGGGCTTCGTGGTCGTGCCGAACCCGTGGCTGCCGGGCAAGAGCGGCGACTCGGTGATCGAGCTGCACGTGGTCGGGCAGCCCGTCGAGCGGATCGAGTTCGACGCGCCCGCGATCTACGCCTACGAGGCCGACGAGGTGGCCGCTCACATCGCCGACCGTCAGGCGCCGGCGATGAACTGGGCCGACACGACGGCGACGATGAAGGTGCTCGACCAGTGGCGGGCGGCGATCGGCCTGTCGTACCCGCAGGAGCGGCTGACCGCGAACTACCCGCCGGTCTCCGGCCGCGCGCCGAAGCCGAAGCCCGGCAACCGGATGAAGTACGGCGAGATCCCCGGTGTCGGCAAGCAGGCGTCGCGGCTCGTGATGGGCTGCGACAACCAGACGACGCTGGCGCACGGCTCGGTGATGTTCGACGACTTCTTCGAGCGCGGCGGCTGCACGTTCGACACCGGCTGGCTGTACGGCCGGGGGATCATGGAGAAGATCCTCGGGCAGTGGATCCGCAACCGCGGCTTGCGCGACGACGTCGTGGTGATCGGCAAGGGCATGCACACGCCGTGGGACAAGCCGGAGTTCATCACTCCGCAGCTGGAGGAGACGCTCGAGCGGCTGCAGACCGACTACGTTGACGTCTACTTCATGCACCGCGACAACCCCGCGATCCCGGTCTCGGAGTTCGTCGACGTGCTCGACGAACACGTCAAGGCCGGGCGGATCAAGGCGTACGGCGGGTCCAACTGGGCGCTGTCGCGGGTGGCGGAGGCCAACGCCTACGCCGCTTCGGCCGGCAAGCAGGGCATGGTGGCGGTCAGCAACCAGTTCAGTCTGGCCCGGACGCTCGACGTCCCGTGGAAGGGCTGCCTGGCCGCCAACGACGACGAGTCGCGGCAGTGGCTGGAGAAGAACAACTTCGTGCTGATGCCGTGGTCGAGCCAGGCCCGCGGGTTCTTCACCGGGCGGGCGGCGCCTGACGACAAGTCGGACGAGGAGCTCGTGCGCTGCTGGTACAGCGACGAGAACTTCGTACGGCTGGAGCGGGCGCGCGAGCTGGCGAAGGCGCGCGGGGTGGCGCCGACGGCGGTGGCGCTGTCGTACGTCCTCCACCAGGACTTCCCGACGTTCCCGCTGATCGGGCCCCGGCAGCTATCGGAGACGGTGAGCTCCTTCGACGCGCTGAAGGTCGACCTGACCCCGGACGAGGTGCGCTGGCTCGACCTGCGCGACTGACCCGTCCGACTCGACCTGTTGGAGGTATCTCGGCCTCTGGGCCGAGATACCTCCAACACGTCAGTGGTCAGGAGATGCGGTACGACACCGTGTCGGCTGGGGTGGCCAGTTCCAGGCGGAGCAGGCCGCACAGGCCGCGGCGGTTCTCGAAGCCGTTCTCCAGCACGATCATCGTCGCGATCTCCGCGTCGACCGAGATGCGGACCTGCTCAGACCCGTTCCGCAGCACGACCGTCGAGCCGTCGCGCTCGGCGGTCGTCGTCGTTCCGGTGCCGGGGTCGCGGAGGTACGGCACGAGCAGCGCCTGCGCGCCCGGCAGGCTCTCCCACACCTCGATGCCTTCCGGGGACACCGCGACCGTCTGCTCGTACGCCCGGCCGTCCTCGGCCGTCGCCGCCACCCTGGCGCCGGTCTCGCCCACCGGCTCGATCGGGCCGGTACGCGTCAGCGGGCCCACATCGAGGCCCACGTTCAGGAAGCGGTCGCTCCCCAGGAACCGCGCGCTGGACGCGAACTGCAGCACCCGCCCCTGTCCGAACGTCAGATCGGTCAGCCCGAACGCGTCGTACTTCTCCGCCGGTGCCGCGTTCAGCGCAGCGCTGTAGCGGCCGGCCGACAGCACAGCCCGCCAGGTCGGCTCGGCCTCGATCCGGACCGACGCCGGCCGTTCGTCCGGCACCTCGCCGTCGCCGGTGAAGCCGCCCATCACGGCGACCGCGAGGAACCCGAGCGCCAGGTTGGAGTAGTGCCCGTCGGCGGTGTAGCGCTCGTACCCGACCCGGTACGTCGGCGGCAGCACGTTCTCCACCGGCGAGAACGGCCCGTCCGGTCGCTGGAACCGCCGCATCGAGGCGAACGCTCGATCCGCCCCCTCCCCGGCCCGGTGATCGCCGAGCAGCGACAGCACGTGGGTGAAGTACGCGATCTGCCCTCCGAGCGTCCAGGTCTGGCCGCAGCTGCGGTGCGCCGACGCCAGCGACCCGTCCGACAGTTGCACGGCGAGGCTCCGCTCCAGGCCGGTCTCAAGCAGCCGCCGCATGGGCTCGGCGAACCGCCCGTGGTAGCCCTCGGCCAGCAGGTCGGCGAAGTGATACCGGGTGAACAGGTCGTAGGAGTTCGGCAGCCCCGGCTCGGCGTAGAAGCCCAGCTCGACGTACACCAACTGCTCGAAGAACACCTCGAGCCAGCCGTCGATGTCGGCGAGGGTGAACCGCGAGAGCCCTTCCTTGATCCGGATCCACTCGCCGGACAGCCACACCGACGACCAGTTCGACGGAGGCCGCGAACGGAACGAGTCCATGATCGGGACCGCCGCGATCCGCTCGGCGAACTCGTCGGACCGGGGCGAGCCGAGCGCGGCAAGCACCCGGTACGCCTTCAGGATCGGCGGCCAGGTGAAGTCGCGGTGATTGCCGGCGGTGGTGACGCCGGTCGCCCGGTCGAACCCGGACGCGGCCGCCGGCAGCGCGGGGTTGCCGGTGTGCGCCAGCGAGGCGTCCAGGCCGATGGTGGCCCGGTCGAGGTACAGCTCGCGAGCCTCGGGCTTGCCGAGCGCTGCCAAGGCCGCGTTGCCGAGCGTGTGGTAGGCCGTGCCGTACTGTGTCGGCCGGTCGAAAACCGGGTCGTGCAGCTCTCCGGAGTCCTGGAGAAAGGCCGCGAACGAGTCGACGCCCGCGGTCAGGACGTCGAGAGCGGGGTTCGGCTGGGCAGGTGTGTCGGCGCTTGCATGATCGGGCACGGGCAAAAAGCATGGCAGGTTCGGCACTGTCGTCAAGATCTGGACAACCTGATGAGTACGCTGGATCCGCTGCCTGGCCGGGCCGTCGAATGCAGGGACGACGAGCCTTCCGGACCTCTCCAGGTGGGCAGGGAACGGGCTCGAGGGAGGGCCACACGGTGGTGCTGCGCCAAGCGCTGCTGACTGCTGCGCGGAGCGACCAGCTCAAAAGGCTGGTGTCGACGATGCCCGTGTCGTCTGGCATCGTGACGCGCTTCGTCGCAGGTGAGACCGCTGACGAAGCGGTCGAAGCGACCCGTCGGCTGACGTCCGACGGGCTACACGTATCGATCGACCATCTGGGCGAGGACACCCTCGACGCCACCCAGGCCGAGGCCACGGTCGACGCCTACCTCGTGCTGCTCGAACGGCTGGCCAGGGGCGGGCTCGCGCGCGGGGCCGACCTCTCGGTGAAGTTGTCCGCAATCGGGCAGGCGCTCGGGCAGGACGGCGAGAAGATCGCGCTCGACCACGCCCGCGAGATCGCCGAGGCGGCGAAGAAGGTCGGCGCCACAGTCACGCTCGACATGGAGGACCACACCACGGTCGACTCCACGCTGTCGGTGCTGCGTGACCTGCGCCGCGACTACCCCACGGCCGGAGCGGTGCTGCAGTCCTACCTCATGCGCACCGAGGGCGACTGCCGCGACCTGGCCTACGAAGGCTCGCGCGTACGCCTGTGCAAGGGCGCCTACGACGAGCCGTCGTCGGTCGCGTTCCACAAGAGCTCCGAGATCGACCGCTCCTACGTCAGATGCTTGAAGCTGCTGATGAGCGGACCGGGCTATCCCATGGTCGCGACGCACGATCCGCGGCTGATCGAGATCGCGAGCGCGCTGGCGATGCGACATCACCGGTCGCGCGGCTCGTACGAATATCAGATGTTGTTCGGGATCCGCCCGAAGGAGCAGCGGCGGCTGGCCGGGCTCGGCGACACCGTGCGGGTCTACGTGCCGTACGGCGACCAGTGGTACGGCTACCTCATGCGCCGTCTCGCCGAGCGCCCGTCCAACCTGGGTTTCTTCACCCGCTCGCTGCTCACGAAGGGCTGACGCTCCGCCCATTTCACTCAGGCGGCCTCGAACTGCGCTTCCTCGGTCGAGCCCGTGAGCGCGGTCGTCGACGACGTGGGTGACACCGCCGTGCTCACCAGGTCGAAGTAGGCCGTGCCGACCTCGCGCTGGTGCCGGGTCGCGGTGTAGCCGTCGCTCTCGGAGGCGAACTCCCGCTCCTGCAGGTCGACGTACGCCGTCATGCCCTCTTCGGCGTACCCGCGGGCCAGGTCGAACATCGAGTGGTTCAGCGCGTGGAAGCCGGCCAGCGTGATGAACTGGAACGCGTAGCCCATGGCTCCGAGCTCGCGCTGGAACGCAGCGATCGTGCTGTCGTCGAGGTGCTTGCGCCAGTTGAAGCTCGGCGAGCAGTTGTACGACAGCAGCTGGTCGGGGTACTCCGCCTTGATCGCCTCGGCGAACTGCCGCGCGACCTCGAGGTCCGGAGTCGACGTCTCCATCCACAGCAGCTCGGCGTGCGGCGCGTACGCCAGTCCGCGCGCGATGCACGGCTCCAGCCCGTTGCGCACGTGGTGGAAGCCCTCGGCCGTCCGTTCGCCGGTCAGGAACCGTTGGTCGCGCTCGTCGACGTCGCTGGTGATCAGCGTCGCGGCCTGCGCGTCGGTCCGCGCGATGACCAGCGACGGAACCCCGGCCACGTCGGCGGCCAAGCGCGCGGCCTGCAGCGTCTTGATGTGCTGACCGGTCGGCACCAGCACCTTGCCGCCGAGGTGACCGCACTTCTTCTCCGAGGCCAGCTGGTCCTCCCAGTGCACGCCCGCGGCACCGGCCGCGATCATGGCCTTCATCAGCTCGTAGGCGTTCAGCACGCCGCCGAAGCCGGCCTCGGCGTCCGCGACGATCGGCGCCAGCCAGTACGGCGCGTCCGTACGGCCTTCGGCGTGGGTGATCTGGTCGGCGCGCAGCAGCGCGTTGTTGATCCGGCGGACGACCTGCGGCACGGAGTTGGCGGGGTAGAGGCTCTGGTCCGGGTAGGTCTGGCCGGCCAGGTTGGCGTCGGCGGCGACCTGCCAGCCGGACAGGTAGATCGCCTTCAGACCCGCGCGCACCTGCTGCACGGCCTGGCCACCCGTCAGCGCGCCGAGGGCGTTGACGAAGGAGCGGGGTGGGCCTGTGCGGCCGCAGGCCGCGGGGCCCGGATGAGCACTGTCCTCGTCGTTGATCAGCTGCCATAGGCGTTCCGCCCCGAGCCGGGCCAGCGTGTGCTCCTCCTGGACGGTGCCACGCAGCCGGAGCACGTCGTCGGGGGTGTACGTGCGCTCGATGCCCTGCCAGCGCGGGTCGGTGCTCCACTCGGTCCGCAGCTGTTCGGCGGTCTTGGCGATCATGTCAACTGCCCTCCAGGTCGAGGTGGTTCTCGGTCAAAGACTGGCTTGTTTCCGATTCTTTGCGCGTTGTTGGCGGTCTTGAGCTGGTCTCGACTGGAAAGTTCTGCGATTCTTTACGGAAATGCAAGACGTGGAGCTTCACCTCGCGACCTTCGGGCAGCGGCTTCGACATTTCCGGCGCGCCCGCGGTCTCACGCTGACCGAGCTCGGCTCGCGCGTAGGGCGGTCGCCGTCCCAGCTGTCACTGCTGGAGAACGGCCATCGCGAGCCCAAGCTGTCGCAGCTCACGCAGCTGGCCGCCGCGCTGGAGGTGACGGTCGACGACCTGCTCGCGCCCGAGCCGCCCAACCGCCGGGCCCGGCTGGAGCTGGCGCTGCGGGAGGCCCAGCAGGACCCGCTCTACCAGTCGCTCGACCTGCCGCCGCTGCAGCCGGGCAAGCGGGTACCTACCGAGGTGCTCGAACACCTGGTCGCGCTGTTCGACGAGCTCCGCCGCCGCGACGCCCGTCCGACCGCGACGCCGGAGGAGGCGCGGCTGGCCAACGCCGAGCTGCGGCGGCAGATGCGCGAGCGCGGCAACTACTTCCCGGAGATCGAGCAGGCGGCGGTCGACGTACTCACGCAGGTTGGTTACCGCGGGGGAGCGCTGTCGGAGAGCCTGGTTCTGGCCATCGCCGCCCGGCTCGGGCTGCGGCTGCAATATGTCGAGGACCTGCCGCGCTCGGTGCGATCCATCGCCGACCTGCGGTTCGGGCGGATCTTCGTACGGCGTGAGGACCTCGGCATGCACACGCCGCGCACGATCCTGCTGCAGACGCTCGGGCACCTGGTGCTGGACCACGCGCAGCCGCGCGACTTCGCGGACTTCCTCCGGCAGCGGGTCGAAGCCAACTACTTCGCGGCGGCGGTGCTGGTGCCGTCGCAGGCCGCGGTGCCGCTGCTGCGGGAGGCTCAGGCGGATCGTTCGCTCGCGGTGGAGGACCTCCGGGACGTGTTCTCGGTGTCGTACGAGATGGCCGCGCACCGCTTCACCAACCTGGCGACGCACGCGCTGGACCTGGAGTGCCATTTCGTCCGCAACGACGAGACCGGGATCATCTACAAGGCGTACGAGAACGACGGGCTCGTCTTCCCGTCCGACACGACGGGCGCGATCGAAGGCCAGCGGATGTGCCGGCACTGGGCCGGGCGCCGCGTCTTCGCGTCGCCGGACCGGTACGCGAGCTACTACCAGTACACCGACACACCCGGCGGCACCCACTGGTGCGTCGCGCACGTGGACCCGGGCCGGGAACGTCACTTCGCGGTGACGCTGGGGGTGCCCTACGAAGCGTCGAAGTGGTTCCGCGGGCGGGACACCTCCAACCGGGCGGCGTCCAAGTGCCCTGGCGGTGTCTGCTGCCGGCGGCCGCCCGCTGGTCTGGCCGAGCGGTGGAAGGGACTGGCCTGGCCGTCGGCGCGAGCGCACTCGCACGTACTGGCGGCGCTGCCACCCGGCACCTTCCCCGGCGTCGACGAGACCGACGTCTACGCCTTCCTCGACCGGCACACAGCCGCCGATGAGCAGCCGGATTAGGGTGGCGGCATGAACCCCGGAACGCACACGGTCGCTGTCATCGGCGCCGGCAAAATGGGCGAAACCATCCTGTCCGGACTGCTCCGCGCGGGCTGGCCGGCGGGTGCGCTGCTGGCCACCGTCCGCCGTCCTGAGCGGGCGGAGCAGCTGGCCGAACGCTACGGCGTCAAGCTGGTGAGCAACGCCGAGGCCGCGGAAGCCGCGGAGGTTCTGGTCATCGCCGTCAAACCCCAGGACGCGGCGACCCTCCTCGGCGACCTCGGTGCGCGAGTGCCGGCGGGCAAGCTGGTGATCTCGCTGTGCGCGGGCCTTCCGACCTCGTTCTTCGAGAAGCGACTGCCGGACGGAACGCCCGTGGTCCGGGTGATGTCCAACACCCCGGCCCTCGTCGACCAGGCGATGAGCGCCATCTCGGCGGGCTCGCACGCGACGGCAGAGCATCTGACGCTGACCGAGGAACTGCTGCAACCCTTGGGAAAGACGATCCGGGTGCCGGAGTCGCAGCAGGACGCGGTCACGGCACTGTCGGGCTCGGGACCGGCGTACTTCTACTACCTGGTCGAGGCCATGACCGACGCCGGCATCCTGTTGGGCCTGCCCCGCCAAGTGGCACACGACCTGGTCGTCCAGGCAGCCCTCGGCGCAGCCGTCATGCTCCGCGAAACGGGAGAACACCCGGTGACCCTGCGCGAAGCGGTGACCTCGCCGGCCGGCACCACGATCAACGCCATCCGCGAGCTGGAACGCCATAGGGTCCGCGCAGCCGTCCTCGACGCCATCGAGTCCGCCCGCGACCGCGGCCGGGAGATCGCAGCCTCAGCCGACTGAGCGAGCCGACTGAGCCGGTCACGCGAACGCTTCTACGCGCCGTGCCGATCGGGCGTCCAGCCGCCCGGGTCGTACAGGGTGCCGGTCCGGCTTCGGGTGGCGAAGTTGCCGAGCGCGTGGTCGCGCAGGGCGGTGTCGCCGAGGAGGTCGGCCGCGGTCGCGAGCTGCAAGCTGAGGCCGGCGCGGTGGATCATCGCACGCTCGACCACCTCGCGGTTCACGATCTGTGCCACCTGCTCGGCTCCGAAGAAGCTGATCAACGTCGCGGCGTCGATGGCAGCATCGCCGAGACAGGCGTGATCGAAGTCGAGGAGACCGGCGATCTGGTCACCGCTCCACAGGAAGTTGTGCGGGCCGAAGTCGCCGTGCACGAGTTGGGCGCTTCCCGCGATCTGCGCGGCATCGAGGACATTGGCGACGACGTCGCCGGCCACGGATCGAAGCTCGTGTGGGAGCCGGGGCAACAAGCGTTGACGCACCAACTCGGGCCATCGGCGGCCACCGCACCAGCTGCGCGGCTCCGGCAGTCGATCGCTCAACGGGCCGGGAGCGACCTGCGCCATCGCGGCCATGGCCAAGCGGATCTGCCCGGCGGCCGCCTCCCAGGCGATGTCTGGGCGAGGCTCGCCCCCGACGAACGAGATGAGCATGCCGGTCCGGCCGTTGCGGCTGACCACACCGGACAACGGTCGCGGGACGTCATAAGGCAGCCGAACGTCGACAAGGGCATCCAGGATTCGATGCTCCCGCGCAACCCGCTCGGTCCGCTCGCCGTGGCGAGACGCTCGTCCGACCACCTCAGGTGCGAGCACAGCGACGTCATGGAAGCACGACTGGTGAAGGTGCGCGTTCTGCCAGCTGTACGCCGGCCACACCTCCCGCAGCCAGGCGACCACCGGTGACGTCACATTCATCCCTATCGCTCTCCTGCGAACCCACCCGAAAGCGGCTACGCTAACCCGCCAACGGGTGCATGAGTAAGGGGGAGCAACATGTCTATCTCTGAGAACGATCTCGACGCCTTCGACTTAGGCGATTCCCGCGAGGTCATCGCTCTCGCACGTAGCCAGATCGGTGTGAGCGACAACCCTCCGGGATCCAACATCAACAAGTTCACCACCTGGTTCGGCGTCAACACCGGCTGGGCCGCCATCTTCATCTCCTGGCTCTTCGACCAGGCCGGCAAGCCCAACCTCGTCGACCAGACCGCGTCGATCACCCAGCAGGGCAAGTGGTTCCAGAACCGCGAGCGCTGGGGCGACCGTCCACGGCTCGGCGCGATCGTCTACTTCGGAAGCCCGACGAGCTTCACCCACACGGGACTCGTCGAGTCAGTGACGTCCGACAGCTCGTTCAGCACGATCGAAGGCAATCGCAACGGCTCTGTCCAACGCGTCCAGCGCGACCTGACCAACGTCGCGGGGTTCGGCTATCCGCAGTATCCCGTGATCGTGCCCCTGTCGGCCGAGGTGTCGGTCAGTGCGCTCGTCGCCGCGGCCAAGGAAATCGACGGGACCAGCGCCGACGACCAGGTACGAACGGTCCAGGCCGCGCTCGGCCGGGAGAGCCTGCTGGGCGGCGTGACCGACGGCCAGTTCGGCCCGGTGACCTCCACGGCCTACGCCGAATGGCAGCGCCGCTGCGGTTTCTCCGGCGACGCTGCCGACGGCATTCCTGGTGAGGCCTCGCTGAAGAAGCTCGGCGACAAGTACGGCTTCACCATCGTCGAATAAGGCGACAGTCAACCCAGTCCCATTGCCTGCTTGGCGTTTCGCAGGATCGGGGCGGACCTGTCCCGCGCCCGTTCCGCCCCGATCCGCAACTTCGCCTCGACGTACGACCGGTCCGCCGCGAGCTCGGAGTAGCGCGCCCGCAGCGGCTCCAGCAAGCCGTTCACGGCGTCGACCACCTCGTCCTTCAGCGCACCGTACGACGAGTACCGCGTCGCGAGCTTCTCGAGGTCGGTCTCGCCGGTGCAGCCGCCCAGGATGTCGAGCAGGTTGCTCACGCCAGGTTTGGCCGACGTGTCGTACCGCACCTCGGTCTCGGTGTCGGTCACGGCTCGTTTCACCTTGCGGCGTACGACATCCGGCGGGTCGAGCAGCCGGATCGTGCCCAGCTCGCCCTCCGACCGCGACTTGCTCATCTTGCTGGTCGGATCCTGCAGGTCCATCACGCGGGCGGCGACGGGCGCGGGCGTGTACTTGGGTACGACCAGCACCGGGCCGTACTTCCGGTTGAACCGGATCGCGAGGTCGCGCGTCAGCTCGACGTGCTGCGACTGGTCGTCACCGACCGGCACTTCCGTCGCGCCGTAGGCCAGGATGTCGGCCGCCATCAGCGCCGGATAGGTGAACAGCGACACCCGGGTCTCGGGCTTGTCGCGGCCCTTCTCCTTGAACTGGATCATCCGCGACAGCTCGCCCATGTGGGCCGTGCATTCCAGGAGGTACGCCAGCTCCGTGTGCGCCGGCACGTCGCTCTGCCGGATCAGCACGCAGGCGCCCGGGTCGATGCCGGCGGCCAGGAACAGCGTCGCGGTCTCGAGCGTGGTCGCCCGTAGCCGTTCCGGGTCGTGCGGCATGGTCATCGCGTGCAGGTCGACGACGGCGAAGACGCAGTTCGCCTCGTACTGCACGTCGACGAAACGGCGCAGAGCGCCGAGGTAGCTGCCCAGCGTCAGGCTTCCGGTCGGCTGGATGCCGGAGAAGATCGTGCGTTCCATGGTGATGGCTCCTCATACGTAGGGGAGCCGCCCCGGCGAGCAAGAGCCGCCGCCTGCGGACAAGCAGAAAGGCCGCCCTTGTCGTTGGGCGGCCCGAAATGGATTTCGGTGCGCGTGACGTGAAGCCGGCCGCCCTAGGCGGCCCGCCAACCCTGCAGTCGTCGCGCTTGCACGCATCCAGGATAGTCGAGAACGTGCTCACTTTGCGACGGCTCAGCGCCGATGACTGGGCCGAGATGCGCGACATCCGGCTCGCCGCCCTGCAGGAGTCGCCGGATGCGTTCGGCTCGACGTATGCGCGTGAGGTCGCGTTCACCGAGGCCGACTGGCGTACCCGGCTGTCCCGGCCGAGCGCGGTGACCTACGTCGCCGACCACACCGACTTCGCCGACGGCCCGGTCGGCATCTCGGGCGGCTACGTCAACCCCGAGACCGGCCTGCCCGAGCTGGTCTCGATGTGGGTACGCCCGGACGCCCGCGGGCGCGGGATCAGCATCGAGCTGGTCGATGCGGTCCTCGCGTGGGCGAAGGGCCTCGGCGTCGATCGCGTCCAGCTGTGGGTGGCCGAGGTCAACCCGGCGGCGCTGAAGCTGTACGAGCGTTGCGGCTTCACGCTCACCGGCGAGCGAGGCGAGCTGCCGCACAACGAGTCGATCACCGAGCTGAGGATGGTGCGTGCCCTGTGAACGTCCTGGGAGTCGACGTCGGCGGTACGACGATCAAGGCGCTGCCCGTCGCGGTGAGCGAGGCCGGCAGCCGGGCGGACGTGCTGGGTGAGGGCGTTCGCCGTGAGACGCCGAAGGACGCCGACGGCGTGCTCGAGACCATCGCCGGCATCGCGGCCGGCTTCCCCGACGCCGAGGCGATCGGCGTCGCGGTGCCGGGCATCATCGACGAGCCCGCGGGCGTGGCGGTCACGGCCGCGGCGTTCGGCTGGGAGAACGTCCCGATCCGCGACTGGCTCACCGAACACACCGGCCGTCCGGTCGCGCTCGGCCACGACGTACGGGCCGGCGGCCTCGCGGAGTGGCGGCTCGGCGCGTCCAGGGGTGCGGAGAACGCGCTGCTCGTGATGCTCGGCACCGGAATCGGCTCCTGCGTGGTCGTTGACGGCCGGCTGCTCACCGGCGGTGGGTACGCCGGGCAGCTCGGCCACACGATCGCCGACCCCGACGGACCGTTGTGCGGCTGCGGGCAGCGCGGCTGCCTGGGGATGATCGCCTCCGCGCGGTCGGTGGCCCGCCGCTACGCCGAACGCAGCGGCGATGAGAGCGTCACCGCTGCCCGGGTCGTCGCCGAGCGCGCGCTGGACGGAGACACGGTGGCGCAGGCGATCTGGGACGAGGCCGTGACCGCGCTGAGTGCCGGTCTGGTGACCGCCGTGACACTGTTCGGCCCGGAGATCGTCGTCCTGGGCGGCGGCCTGGCGCTGGCGGGTGATCAGCTGATCAAGCCGGTGGCCGAGCAGCTGGAGGAACGGCTGACGTTCCAGCGCCACCCGCGGGTCGTGCCCGCCCAACTGGGCGACGAGTCCGGCATCCTCGGCGCGGCCCTGCTGGCGGCCGAACGTAAATGACCGAGCAACCGTGGTCATTTCCGCCGGGACGGAGTGCCCCTAGGCTGGGGCCATGACGGGACCGGCTTGTCTTGTGTACGACGACTTACTCACCGCGTACGACTTCGGCTCGCGTCATCCCCTGAATCCGGTCCGCGTCAAGCTGACGATCGCGCTGGCCGCCGAGCTCGGCATCCTGCGCACCGAGAGCTCCCCGAACGGCCTGCCGGTCGTCGAGGCCTCGACCGCGCCCGACGAGCTCCTGGCGACCGTCCACGATCCCGAGTACATCAAGGCCGTCCGCGCTGCCAGCGAGAACCCGCGCCTCGGCAACCTCGACGCCGGCCTCGGAACCACCGACAACCCCACGTTCTCCGGCATGCACGAGGCGTCCGCCCACATCGCGGGCGCCAGCGTCGAGGCCGCGCGTATGGTCTGGGAGGGCGAGACGCTGCACGCCGCCAACGTGGCCGGCGGCCTGCACCACGCCATGCCCGACCAGGCCAGCGGGTTCTGCGTCTACAACGACCCGGCGCTCGCGATCCAGTGGCTGCTGGACGCCGGCTGCCCGAAGGTCGCCTACCTCGACCTCGACGTCCACCACGGCGACGGCGTACAGGAGATCTTCTACGACGACCCGCGCGTGCTGACGATCAGCCTGCACGAGACGCCGCACACGCTGTTCCCGTACGTCAGCGGGTTCCCCACCGAGACCGGCGGCGACGATGCCGAGGGCTCGGCCGTCAACGTCGCGCTGCCCGGCGGCACCCGCGATCCCGAATGGCTGCGGGCGTTCCATGCCGTGGTTCCGCCGTTGCTGAACGCGTTCGTACCGGATGTGATCGTGAGCCAGCACGGCTGCGACTCCCACCGGCTCGACCCCCTCGCCCACCTGGCGCTCAGTGTCGACGGCCAGCGGGCGGCGGCGCTCGCGGTCCACGAACTGGCCCACGAGGTCTGCGACGGCCGCTGGATCGCGACCGGAGGCGGCGGTTACGCCCTGATCGACGTGGTACCACGTACGTGGTCACACCTGCTGGCGATCGTCGGCGGCAGCCCGGCGGATCCGGAAACCCCGGTCCCGCACACCTGGCTCGACACCGCGCGTTCGCTCGCCGGCAGGGAGGTCCCGGAGACCATGACCGATGGCGCCGACACCGCCTTTCGTGACTGGTCAGAGGGCTTCGACCCGGCCGATGACGTGGACCGGACCATCCTCGCGACCATGCGCGCGGTGTTTCCGAGCCATGGCCTGGACCTCGACTACTGACTGACAGGTACGCTATGGACGCTCGTGAGTCTGGGCGCCCGTCGGCGTACTCCAGACTGAACAATCCGCCTCACCACGACTGAAGGGGAGCCGAGTGGGCTCTGTTATCAAGAAGCGCCGCAAGCGTATGGCGAAGAAGAAGCACCGCAAGCTGCTCAAGCGCACTCGCGTTCAGCGCAGGAGATTGGGCAAGTAGCCAAAGTAGGAGTGGGGCGGGCCAATGGCGGGCTTGCCCGCCGGGGGTGGATAAGCACAGCCACAGCGCTTCGCTGGAGGTGCACATGTCGCGGGTCGTCCTGGTCACGGGAGTTTCCCGGTACCTCGGAGGTAGGTCCGCGCGTGTGCTCGCCTCCGACCCTGCCGTCGATCGGGTGATCGGCGTCGATGTCGTACCCCCGCCGCACGATCTGGGTGCGGCGGAGTTCGTACGTGCGGACATCCGCAGTCCTGCCATCGTCCGGGTCCTGGCCCGCGAAGAGGTCGACACCGTGGTGCACCTCGGTGTCATCTCCACACCGCAACATGCCGGTGGTCGCGCGGCGATGAAGGAAATCAACGTCATCGGCACCATGCAGCTGCTGGCGGCCTGCCAGCGGCTGCCGCATGTCCACAGGCTGGTGGTGAAGTCGTCGACCACGGTCTACGGCGCCTCGGCGAAGGATCCGGCGATGTTCGCCGAGGACATGGAGCCGCGCGAGCTGCCGCGGTCCGGGTTCGCCAAGGACTCGCTCGAGATCGAGGGGTACGTCCGCGGTTTCGCGCGCAGGCGTCCCGACGTCCTCACGACCACGTTGCGGTTCGCGAACGCGATCGGGCCGGGTGTGCGTACCCCGCTCACGCAGTACTTCTCGCTCCCGGTCGTACCCACGGTCCTCGGCTTCGACCCGCGGCTGCAGTTCACCCACGAGGACGACGTCCTCGAAGCCCTGCGGCTCGCGACGGTCGGCGACACGACCGGAGTGATCAACATCGCGGGCCACGACGTGCTGATGCTGTCGCAGGTCCTGCGCCGGCTCGGCCGCCCGACTGTGCCGGTGCCGCCGTTCGCCGTCGGGCCGATGGGGCAGCTGTTCCGGGCCACCAAGCTCGCCGACTTCACGCCCGAGCAGGTGGCCTTCCTGACGTACGGGCGTGGCGTCGACACTGCCCGGATGCGCGAGGACCTGAAGTTCGAGCCGCGTTACAGCACACCCCAGGCGTTCGAGTCGTTCGCCGACGCGGTCGAGGCCGGCCCGCTGTCCGCGGATCGGATCCGGGCGGCCGAGCATGGAGTGGCCTCGGCTCTCGGGGTAGAACCGCGTGAGGAGGTGGACGACCGTGCCTGACAACGGCCCCGCGAAGGTGATCCCGCTGCGAGCGGGCGACAACGAGCAGGAAGGTCCGCCGGAGCACTCCTCTGACGGGCTTCCAGCGGTAGCGGCTGACGTACTGGCGTTCCTGCGCACGCGGCTCACCGGCGACTACGACGTCGACGAGCACGGCTTCGACCAGCACCTCACCGACTCGTTCTTCCTGCCGTCGCTGCGGCCGCTGTTCCGTACCTGGTTCCGCACGGAGGTGCGCGGCATCGAGCACATCCCGGACGAGGGCGGTGCGCTGATCGTCGCCAACCACTCCGGGACGCTGCCGCTCGACGGCCTGATGACGATGGTCGCCGTCCACGACGAGCACCCGTCGTCCCGGCACGTACGCATGCTGGGTGCGGATCTGATCTTCAAGACGCCGTTCGTGTCGGAGTTCGCGCGTAAGACCGGCACCACGCTGGCGTGCACGGAGGACGCCGAGCGGCTGCTGGGATCCGGCGAGCTGGTCTCGGTGTTCCCGGAGGGCTTCAAGGGGATCGGGAAACCGTTCTCGGAGCGCTACAAGCTGCAGCGCTTCGGCCGCGGGGGCTTTGTCGCGTCGGCGCTGCGGACCGGCGTGCCGATCATCCCGTGCTCGATCGTCGGCGCCGAGGAGGCGTACCCGATGATCGCGAACCTCGCGCCGCTGGCCCGGCTGTTCGGCCTTCCGTACCTCCCGATCACGCCGACGTTCCCCTGGCTGGGCGCGCTGGGTCTGGTGCCGCTGCCGTCGAAGTGGCTGATCGAGTTCGGCGAGCCGGTGCAGACCAGCACCTTCCCCCCGGACGCCGCCGACGACCCGACGGTGGTCTTCGACCTCACCGACCAAATCCGCGAGACGATCCAGCGCACGCTGTACGCCCTGCTGCTGGACCGCCCCGACCCGTTCATGCCCTGAGTCGAGCAGCCCAGCGCCATCGCCGACCGCCGGCCCGCGCAGGACGGTGGCGCCGTGGAGCCTTCGCATGGTCGGACGCGCGGGTGGAGCGGGTCAGCCGAGTCGAGGGCAGCGGCAACGTGAACCGCAGCTACCGGCTGCCGCGGCTACAGGAGTGGGAGCTGCAGATCACCGAGGACGCCGCCGTCGATGACGCCGTCCAGGAGGCCGCCGTCTTCGGTGGAGGTGGTGGTCGGCGAGGGAGTGGTGGGCTGTGGCGTCATCGGTGTGGACGGCAGCGGGGTGGCCGGTGTGTCGGTGGGCGCCGGGTCGGTCTGCTGGTCGGCCGGGCCGAGGTTGAGCGGCACCAGCAGCGGCAGCAAGCTGTCGACCGGGACGGTGTCGGTCAGCAGGGTCGAGAGGTCGAGCGGGATCGTCGGCGCCGTGGATCCCGGCGGCTTAGGGCCCAACGTCGGCAGCGGGGGTAGCTCCGGCAGCTCCAGCGTGGCCGTAGGCAGCGGAGAACCCCCCACGGTCTGAGACGGCGAAGGCCCGGGAGTCTTCCCGGGTGAGGGTAGCTGCCGCCCTGTTGTCTGATCGTCGCCGTCTGTGGCTGTGGCCGTGGTGTCGTCCTGTGGACCGGGTTGGCTGTCTGGATCGGTCAGGTTGCTCTGGCCGAATAAGCCGTCGGTCAGACAAGAGGTGCACAACTGCGCCACCAACTGGTCGAGCTCGTCGAGCGTGCCCATCGCGTTGTCGTAGTCGGAAGCGAGGTCGGGCGGCAACGACGGCCCGATCGTCGCGAGCTGGCCCTGGGACTCGGTGGCGAACTTGTGGAGCTGCCGCACCGCTGCCGCCTTGTCCTCAGCCTTCGAAGACTTGGACGCCTCGGTGAGCAGCTTGCCGGCCTGCTTCGAGTCTTTGGTGAAGTCGCGCAACGTGGAGCCCAGCAGCTTGAGCTGCTCGGGATCCTGCTGGCTGACCGGCGTCTTCTCGACGAGCTTCGACATCTCCTCCAGACGCCGTTCGCTCTGTGCGAGGTATTGCCGACCGCGCGACTCGGGGTTGCTGGCGACCGCGACCTGCGCGCCTTCCAACCGGGTCTTGACGGGGTAGAGCGCGTCACCGGGAAGCGAACCACGCGCGACCGCTGCGACCGCGACCAACGCACCAGCAACCGCCAACGCGGTCGCGAACCCTGTGACCCGTGCCCTGGTGGGCGCCACCCGGACGCCCGTCCGCTGCGGGATCGGCTCGGTCCTGGCCGCTGCCGGAAGGTCGGCGGCCACCGCCATCAGATGCTCGCGCAAGGCAGAACGGAACACCGGTGCCGGTTCGGCCGCCTCGCTGGGACGCAGCCGGCCCACGATCTCCAGCAGGGGAGCCATCGTGGGGTCGTGAGAGTTCCGTCGCTCCTCAATATGCCGCGCGAACTCCTCAGCGCGCCGGCGCGTAGCCAGGAGCGAGGTCATCGGCGGACTCCTTACAGGTGCGGACGGCTTTTGGGGGCTTTCTGGCAACTGCCGTCGAATCAGACATCTCGATCAACGACCTATGCCAGCCGGTAGTTACGCACGGGACTGCTATCCGGCCAAGGTCAGACGTCCGGAAGCCCGTTGTAGTTTCACGGAGGCCCTATCGAAAGCCGTCGGGCAGCAGCTTGGCGAGGTTGCGGATCGCCCGAAGCTGAAGCTGTTTGATGGCTCCGTCACTCTTGCCGAGCACGCGTGCCGTTTCGGTGACGGAAAGCCCGTTCAGGAACCTCAGCACCAGGCATTCCTGCTGGTCGGTGCCGAGTTGTTTGAGCGCGGCCACCAGTGCCTCGTTGGTGAGCATCGCGAGCACGTCGTCCTCGGGGCCGTCGGCGGCCGAGTCGTAGTCGAGGATCTCGCCGGTCGCCACCTCGAGCCGGAACCGGCCCGACTTGAAGTGGTCGGCGACGAGGTTACGTGCGATGGTCACCAGCCAGGCGCCGAAGTCGCGCCCTTGCCAGCGAAACGAGGTCAGTGATCGCAGTGCGCGCAGGAACGTCTCGCTGGTCAGATCCTCGGCGAGAGCGTGACCACCGACCCGGTAGTAGATGTAGCGGTAGATCGTCGACACGTAGTTGTCGTAGAGCTGTCCGAAGGCCTCCGCGTCGCCCTTCTTGGCAAGTTCGACCAGGGCGACGACACGAGTGGTCTGGGTGTCGTCGGTTGCGTCGTCCACATCCTGTTGCGTGCCTGCACGCGTGATGGAGGCAACGTGGGTGCCACCGTTGGCGCGCGGCTTCGCGGTCTGGCTGTGGGTTGCCTGCAACAGCCAGCCGAGCCGAACGTCGTCGGCGCCGCCCTGACCTCCGGTGGCGGGCGTTGTTCCCGGATCGCCTGTTACTCCGGAAACGAACGCCGGCTCGGCCTCTGCAAGGACGGCCTGGAGGAGGGCGTACAACTCGACTAGCCCGGCGCGATCAGCACGGGCTGGTCGCCTTGTGTTCATCGGCGTCTGCTCCTGCCCCCGAGCAGGGATGTGGTCGCGGTCTCTTCGAGCATCGTAAGCACTTTTCGGCGTGACGGGAACACTCCGTAGCAGAAAACTACTGTCGGTTAACGATTCCTTTTAGTCCTTGTTTCCTGCGCTTGCGCCGGAGCCCGAAGCCTGCGCGGCCCAGCGCCATGCCGACCACCGCCGCACCGCCGATCGCGCCGGCGAAACCGGCAGCTGCCAGTCCCGCCCGCATGGCCCGGCGGCCACGTCGGAAATCCCTTATCCGCCACCCGTTGGCGCGAGCGTGGGCTCGCAGCCTGCGGTCCGGGTTGACCGCATACGGCATGCCGACCATGGAAAGCAACGGCATGTCGTTGGACGAGTCGGAGTACGCAGCGCACTTCGACAGGTCGAGCCCTTCGCGGGCCGCGAACTCGCGTACCGCTTCGGCCTTCCGGTCTCCGTGCAGCAACTCGCCAACCAACCGCCCGGTGTAGTAACCGTCTTTCGACTCGGCGACCGTACCAAGGCCACCTGTCAGACCAAGCCTGGACGCGATCACCTTGGCGATCTCGACCGGCGTGGCGGTCACCAACCAGACCGGTTCCCCCCGGTCCAGGTGTTGTTGTGCGAGCGCGTGCGTGCCCGGCCATACCTTCGTCGCGAGCACCTCGTCGAAGATCTCCTCCGACAGGTCGGTGATATCGGCCACCGACCAGCCCTTGATGAAGGTCAGTGCCGTCTCGCGAGCCAGGCGGATGTGCTCGGGGTTCTCCGAGCCCACCACCTGAAACTTCAGCTGCAGCCATCCGGCCCTGAGAATCTGAGTGGCCGGAAGGTACTTGCGATCGTGCAGACCTCGCGCAAGGTAGAACAACGACGCTCCACGCATCAACGTGTTGTCCACGTCGAAGAACGCCGCCGCTCCGCCAGCCTGTGGCGTGCTTGCTTGGTGACCCACAGGCGTCGCGGACGTCATGGACCCCGAGCTTAGGACCTTTGGCCCGGTTCGCGCGACCCCTCGAGGCAAACAAAGCCCTGACCGGAGCCGGAGAGGGCCGGCGACGTTCCGTACGCCTGCGATCGGGTGTGCGCGACGGGTCGGTCCGGCCCGTCCGGCAACTGTTTCGCGAATGTGCCAGACTCCGATGCGTGGTCGTCGTGAACGTCGCGGACCTGGTGCGGGATGTCGCGCGAAAGACACCCGACCGGGTCGCTCTGGTCGCCGGCGAGAACCGGCTGTCCTGGTCGGAGCTCGACCAGCGAATCGACCGTGCCGCGGCAGGCCTGGCAGGTGCCGGCCTGGTGCCCGGGTACCGCGTCGGACTGGCACTTCCCAACACCATCGACTTCGTCGTCGGCTACTTCGGCGCGCTGCGCGGCGGCTACGTCGCGGTGCCCGTCAACCCGCTGGCGCCGGCGCCCGAGATCGAGCACGTCGTACGCGCCACCCGGCTGCGGCTGATGGTCGCCGACGAGTCCAGCATCGCGGCGGTACGCCAGGGCTGCGCCGGGTCCGACGCCGTTGTCGTCGCGACGGGCGTCGCGGCCGAGCCGGGTGAGCTGACGTTCGACGAATTGCTGCGGTCGGCTCCGGACGTCTCGATCGCGCCCCTGGCCGACGAAGAGGCGCTCGCCGTCCTGCTCTTCACGTCCGGCACGAGCTCGGCGCCGCGCGCGGCGATGCTCACCCACCGGGCGCTGGTCGCCAACCTCGACCAGGTGGCCGCGATCGACCCGCCCGCGATCGGGCCCGACGACGTAGTGCTCGGCCTGGTGCCGTTCTTCCATGTCTTCGGGCTGAACGGCGTGCTCGGCGCGTCCGTACGTTCCGGTGCGCGGCTGGTCCTGGCCGGCCGGTTCGACGCCGAGCAGACGCTCGACCTCGTAGCCGAACAAGGAGTGACGAACATCCCCGTGGCGCCGCCGGTGTTCGTCGCCTGGGCCGGCCGGCCGGATCTGGCCGAGCGGCTGAAGGGCGTACGGCTGATGGTGTCCGGCGCCGCGCCCCTGCCGGTGTCGGCCGCCGAGGAGATCGAGGCCGCGACCGGCATCGTGGTGCACGAGGGCTACGGCCTCACCGAGGCCTGCCCGGCGGTGTCGAGCACGCTGTGCTCCGAGACCCGCAAGCTCGGATCGGTCGGCTCGGCGCTACCCGGCGTCGAGGTGCGGATCGGCAGCGGCGACCTGCTGCCCGACGACCCCGGCGAGATCTTCGTCCGTGGCGCCAACCTGTTCTCCGGCTACTGGCCGAAGGCCGAGGGCGGGCCGGACGCCGACGGCTGGTTCGCCACCGGCGACCTCGGCTACCTCGACTCCGACGGCGACCTGTTCCTGGTCGACCGCAGCAAGGAGCTCGTGCTCGTGTCGGGCTTCAACGTCTACCCGCACGAGGTCGAGGCGGTCATCCTCGGGCTCGACGGCGTGCTCGAGGCGGCGGTGGTCGGCGTGCCCGACGCCGAGACCGGCGAGGCGGTCCGCGCCTACGTCGTGACCGAGCCGGATGCCGATGTGACGTCAGAGGACGTACGCGAGTACTGCGAGCTCCGGCTGGCCCGCTTCAAGTGCCCGTCGGTCGTGGAGCTCGTGGCCGAGCTGCCGAAGTCGGCGACCGGCAAGATCGCGAAGGTTCGGCTGCGAGAGCCGTCTGATGGCTGAGCCGAGGGTCACGCTCTACGGCAAGCCGGGCTGTCACCTCTGCGACGACGCCCGTGACGTGATCGCCGACGTGTGTGGCGAGCTCGGCGTCGCGTGGAACGAGGTCTCGATCCTCGACGACCAGGACCTCTTCCGCCGGTTCGGCGAGCAGATCCCGGTGACGTACGTCGACGGCAAGCAGCACGACTTCTGGCGGGTCGACCCCGACCGGCTGCGCGCCGCGCTCTCCTGACCAGAACGTCGCGCTCTGTTTCCGTCTGGTTACGCACTCTGAGCGCTCGATTTGTTCGCACGTTCACAAAGTCCTAGGCTTGGACTTCGCCACCCCATCCGATCCGTTGCAGAGTCCGGTGGCCGCACGTCAGGAGAGAAGTGAGTTCGCCGCGTTTCCGCACCCCGCGTGAGCCGGAGCCTCGGCCTGGTCGAGGCATCCCCGAAGCCACCGTCGCGCGATTGCCGGTCTACTTGCGTGCCCTGACCGCACTCGCCGAACGCGGCACGGCGACCGCTTCGAGTGAGGAGCTGGCTCGCGCCGCCGGCGTCAACTCCGCGAAGCTGCGCAAGGACCTGTCGTACCTCGGCTCGTACGGTACGCGAGGCGTCGGCTACGACGTCGAGTACCTCCGCTACCAGATCGCCCGTGAGATCGGACTCACCCAGGACTGGCCGGTCGTGATCGTCGGGATCGGAAACCTCGGCCACGCGCTGGCCAACTACTCCGGCTTCCTGTCCCGCGGCTTCGGCATCGTGGCCCTGCTCGACGCCGACCCGGCCAAGGTCGGCGAGCGGATCGGCAACCACGCCATCCGCGCCTACAACGACCTCGACGCCGTGGTCACCGAGCACGGAGTCGCGATCGGCGTGATCGCCACCCCGGCCGCGGCGGCGCAGGACGTCTGCGACCGGATGGTCGGCGCCGGAATCACCAGCATCCTCAACTTCGCACCGATCGTCCTCGAGGTGCCCTCGGGTGTGGACGTCCGCAAGGTCGACCTGTCGACCGAGCTGCAGATCCTCGCCTACCACGAACAACGCAAGGCTTTGTCCCAGGTCGATGGTGCCGTGGTCGACGACATCCACGACGTTGCGAACGGCAGCGCCGACACCACATCATCCTTGGGGCGGGAACGCCAGGATCTGGATGGTGCGCTGGACGGCGCGCTGGGAGGTGACAAGTGAGCGTTCTGGTCATCGGCCTGTCTCACAAGGCGACTCCGGTCGAGCTCCTCGAACGGGCCGCCCTGACTCCGCAGGCCGCGACCAAGCTGCTGCTCGACGCGCTGGCGTGCGACCACGTCTCGGAGTCCGTCGTGATCGCGACGTGCAACCGGGTCGAGGTCTACGCCGAGGTCGACCGCTTCCACGGCGCGGTCGACGAGATCGCGCAGCTGCTGGCCCGGCACAGCGGGCTGTCCCAGGACGAGCTGACGCCGTACCTCAACGTGCGGTTCGAGGATGGTGCCGTCGCGCACCTGTTCTCGGCGGTCTGCGGCCTCGACTCGATGGTCGTCGGCGAGACTCAGATCCTCGGGCAGGTCAAGACGGCGCTGCGCAAGGCACAGGACGCCGAGACCGTCGGGCCGTCGCTCAACCAGCTGTTCCAGCAGGCGCTGCGGGTCGGCAAGCGGGCGCACACCGAGACCGAGCTCGGCCGGGCCGGGCGTTCGGTGGTGAGCTCCTCGTTCCGGTTGGCCGAGCACGCCCTCGGTTCGCCGCTCGACCGGCCGCGCGTGCTCATCGTCGGCGCCGGCTCGATGGCGGCTCTGTCCGCGACGGTCGCGACCCGCGACTACAACGCCGCGGTCACGATCGCCAACCGGTCGCCGGAGCCGGCGCGCCGGCTGGCCGACTCGGTGGGCGGCACCACCCGCGCGCTGGACGAGGTAGCCGACGCGATCCCGGACGCCGACATCGTGGTCACGTGCACCGGCGCGATCGGCACCGTGCTCGGCAGCGGCCACTTCACCGGCGTTCCTTCCGGCGGTCAGCAGGTTGTGCTCGACCTCGCGATGCCGCGCGACGTCGCGCCGGAGGTCGGAGAGCTTGCGGGCGTCACCCTGATCGGCCTCGCCGAGCTGGGCGAGGCGCTCAACAACCACGCCGCCGCCTCCGCCGCGGTCGGCACCACCGTCGAGGAAGTCCGCCAGATCGTCGCCGACGAGCTCGCTGCGTTCGCCGGCAACCGCCGCGCGGCCGCCGCCACGCCGACCGTCGTTGCGCTGCGCAGCATGGCCGCCGAGGTCGTTCGCGCGGAGCTGACCCGGCTGAACGCGCGGCTCCCCGGCCTGCCCGACCAGACCGCCGCCGAGGTCGAGAAGACCATGCGGCGCGTCGTCGACAAGCTGCTGCACGCGCCGACGATCCGGGTCAAGCAGCTGGCCGAGCAGACGGTCGAGACCTCTTATACAGACGCGTTGCGCGAGTTGTTCGCGCTCGACCCGGCGACGATCGAGGCGCTCAGCTCGCCCGAGCCGGACGGCGTGGGCCAGGAGAACGCACAGCTAACCGAGCCCGAGACCGGCGAGGGGGACCCGGCATGACTCATGGCATGACTGGGCGAACCCTGCGGGTCGGCACCCGGCGCAGCAAGCTGGCGCTGGTGCAGACCGGTCTGATGGTCGACGCACTACGCGCGGCCGGGCAGAGCGTCGAGGTCGTCGAGGTCACCACCGAGGGCGACCGCAACCGCGCGCCGCTGAGCCGCATCGGTGGCACGGGCGTGTTCGTCAGCGCGATCCGCGAGGCGCTGCTGGCCGGCGAGATCGACGTCGCCGTCCACTCGCTGAAGGACCTGCCGACGGATCCGGCCGAGGGCATCACGCTGGCCGCCGTACCTCCGCGGGAGAACCCGTTCGACGTTCTGATCGCTCGCGACGGCCTGACGCTGGAGAAGTTACCGGCCGGCTCGACGGTCGGTACGGGCTCGATGCGGCGGATGGCGCAGCTGCGCATGCTCCGGCCCGATTTGACGTACGTCGAGATTCGCGGAAATGTCGACACCCGAATCGGCAAGATGCGCGACGGTCAGTACGACGCCGTTGTGCTCGCGATGGCCGGGCTGTCCCGGCTCGGTCGAGCCGACGAGGTTACCGAAGAGTTCACGCCCGACCAGATCCTCCCTTCCCCCGGGCAGGGTGCGCTCGCGGTCGAGTGCCAAACCGCCGACGAGAAAGTGGTGCGGGTTCTCGCCGGCCTGGACGACCCACGTACCAGGGCAGCTGTCACCGCGGAGCGCGCCGTGCTCAACGCGTTGGCAGCGGGATGTTCCGCACCTGTGGGAGCATTTGCCACGGTCACCGAGCCTGACACGCTTCGTGTGTCGGCTGCGGTGGTGGCTGTGGAAGGTTCTCCCAGCTTCCGATTGTCCACATCGGGGCCTCTCGACAGAGCCGAGGAGTTGGGCCGTGAGCTCGCCTCCGCACTGCTCGCCGAGGGCGCCATCCGTTTGATCGAGGAACACGTTAAGTGACCGCGAAAACCAAGACCACGAAAATGGCTCAAGGCTCGGTGTCCTTCGTCGGCGTTGGCCCGGGCGACCCCGCCCTCGTCACGACCCGCGCGAAGGATCTGCTCAACCGTGCCGACGTGGTGGCAGGCGATCTGACCAACCTCGCCCCCGTGGTCGATGCGTACGTCAGCCAGGACGCCGAGCGGCTCGAGCTCACCGAAGACACCGTGACGCCCGCGGAGGCCGGCCGGGTGCTCGCCCGGCACGCCAAGGAGGGCAAGCACGTCGTCCGGCTCTACCCCGGCGACCCGTTCATCGACGGGCACGCCGGCGAGCATGTCGCCGCGTTCGTCCGGCACGGCGTTCCGTACGAGGTGGCGCCAGGGCTCGCGACCGCGACCGCGGTGCCGACCTACGCCGGCGTCCCGCTGCTGGCCGGGAAGGTCCGCGACGCCCGCGTCGCCGACCTCGGCGTCGGCGAGCCCGACTGGGACACCTTCGCCGCAGGCACCGCGACGCTCGTTCTGCTGAACGTGCCCGAGGCGGTCAAGGAGGTCACGAGCCTGCTGATCAAGGCCGGCCGTGACGGCTCCACGCCCGCGTCGGTGACGATCGGTGGCACGACGACCGCCCAGAAGACGATCGAGGCGACGCTCGAGACGCTGCCCGCCGAGGTGAAGGCGTCCAAGCTGGCCGGTCCGTTCGTCCTCGTGGCCGGCCAGGCCGTGGCAGCGCGCGACAAGCTGTCGTGGTTCGAGACCAAGCCGCTGTTCGGCTGGCGGGTGCTGGTGCCGCGCACCAAGGAGCAGGCAGGCGTGCTGTCCAAGCTGCTGCGGCAGTACGGCGGCGTGCCCGAGGAGGTGCCGACGATCTCCGTCGAGCCGCCGCGCAACCCGCAGCAGCTCGACCGCGCGATCACCGGCCTGGTCACCGGCCGCTACCAATGGGTCGGTTTCACCTCGGTCAACGCCGTGCGTGCGGTGCGGGAGAAGTTCGAGGACTACGGCCTGGACGCGCGGGCGTTCGCCGGGCTGAAGATCGCGGCGGTCGGCGAGAAGACCGCCGAGGCGATCCGTGCCTGGGGGATCAAGCCCGACCTCGTTCCGGCCAACGACCAGTCGGTGGTCGGGCTGCTCGACGACTGGCCTCCGTACGACCGCGTGCTCGACCCGATCAACCGGGTGTTCCTGCCGCGGGCCGACATCGCGACCGAGACGCTGGTCGCCGGGCTGGTCGAGCTGGGCTGGGAGGTCGACGACGTGACGGCGTACCGCACGGTGCGCGCCGCGCCGCCGCCCGCGCCCACCCGGGAGGCGATCAAGACCGGCAAGTTCGACGCGGTGGCGTTCACGTCGTCCTCGACCGTGCGCAACCTGGTCGGCATCGCGGGCAAGCCGCACGCGACGACGATCATCGCGGTGATCGGCGAGCAGACGGCGAAGACGGCCGAGGAGCACGGGCTGCGGGTCGACGTACGCGCGGAGTCGCCGTCGGTCGAGGCGCTGGCCGAGGCCCTGGCCGACTTCGGCACCGCACGCCGGGAGGCCCAGGTCGAGGCCGGTGAGCCGGTGACCAAGCCGTCGGAGCGCAAGCCTGGCTCGCGTCGCCGGTCGTCGGCTTCCACCGCCGCTCCGACGCCCACGGCACCGACACCGGTGAAGTAGGGGCCTTCGTCGCGATGTCGAAGGTGCGGGTGGGTGCGTACGGCGTCTGTGTGTCCGACGATCGGATCCTGCTGACGCGCTTCAGCGACGGGGACCGGCGGTGGTCGCTGCCCGGCGGTGGAGTCGACTTCGGCGAGGATCCGTTCGACGGCGTGGTCCGTGAGGTGAAGGAAGAGACCGGCTACATCGTCTCGGTGGTTCGCCTGCTGGGCGTGACGTCGCACGTGTGGTCGAAGGCGGAGATCCACATGGTCTCGGTGCTGTACGAGGTCCGGATCGTCGGCGGCGAGCTGACCCACGAGGTCGACGGCTCCTCCGACGAGGCGGCGTGGGTGCCGCTGGCGTCGGTGGAGGAGCTGGCGCAGAGCGGCATCGTCCGCCCGGGGTTGGACCTGCTGCGCGGGCGACCGGCCGACGGCCGGGCCGCGTCGCAGTAGCCTCCGCTCGTGCCGAGGACCCGGGTGGCCACCTTCGGTGTCTGCGTGGACGGCGGCCGGATCCTGCTGAGCCGCTACACCAGCGGAACTGAGCTGTCCGCGTTGCCAGGGCTACCGCGGGTGCCGATGGTCGATGCCGGGCTGGAGCTGCTGCACCGGCCCTAAGGGAAAGTTGGCGCGAGTGCGGAAAGCGCCGCTTTGCCGCGCTCACTACTCTTGGGCCTATGGGTTTTCCCGTAAGCAGGCCCCGTCGGCTGCGGCAGACGCCCGCCATGCGGCGGCTGGTCGCCGAGACCGAGGTGCGTCCACGGCAGCTGGTGCTCCCGATGTTCGTCCGCGAGGGCGCCACCGAGCCGTTGCCGATCCAGTCGATGCCGGGTGTGGTGCAGCACACGCTCGACTCGCTGCGTAAGGCCGTCGTCGAGGCGGTCGAGGCCGGTGTCGGCGGGCTGATGTTGTTCGGCGTGCCGCTGGAGAAGGACGCCGTCGGCTCCGGCGGCATCGATCCCCAAGGCATCCTCAACGTCGCGATTCGCGAGGTGATCGCCGAGATCGGTGACGCGGCCGTCGTGATGTCCGACCTGTGCCTCGACGAGTTCACCGACCACGGCCACTGCGGTGTGCTCGCGCCCGACGGCTCGGTCGACAACGACGCCACGCTCGAGCGGTACGCCGCGATGGGACTCGCCCAGGCCGAAGCCGGCGCCCACCTGCTCGGCACCAGCGGCATGATGGACGGCCAGGTCGGCGTCGTACGCCAGGCGCTCGACGCGGCCGGCCGGACCGACGTCGGCGTGATCGCGTACGCCGTGAAGTACGCCTCGGCGTTCTTCGGGCCGTTCCGCGAGGCGGTCGGGTCGTCGCTGCAGGGTGACCGCAAGACCTACCAGCAAGATCCCGCCAACGCGCGCGAGTCGTTGCGGGAGACCGCGCTCGACGTCGCCGAGGGCGCTGACCTGGTGATGGTGAAGCCGGCGCTGGGCTATCTCGACGTCGTACGCCAGGTGCGCGACTCGGTCGACATCCCGGTGGCCGCCTACAACATCTCCGGCGAATACGCCATGATCGAGGCCGCCGCGGCCAACGGCTGGATCGACCGCGAGCGCGCGATCGACGAGGCGCTGACCTCGATCCACCGGGCAGGCGCCGACGTGATCCTCACCTACTGGGCGGTCGAGGCGGCCCGCCGCCTGCGGTGAGCCGCGACCTCCAGGCGTTCTACGCCGAGGGCCGCCGGCAGCACGAGGTGGCGAAGGCGGAGTTCGACGCATTCGTACGCCTCGGCCCGTTCACGGTGGCCCCGGACGCGCTCGCCTGGGCCGGCGAGCTTGTGGGCACTGCGGTGGCCTCGCTCCCACTGACCCGGGCGACGCTCGCCGCCTGGCGGCCGGTGCTCGGCACCGACTCGAAACTCACTGGGCTCTACCGCATGCTCGCCGAGACCGCCCAGCGCGACGGCATCCTGCGTACGCCGGCGCCGGGCCTGGTCAGCTCGGCGTTCGCCTACCGCGACCGCGACACCGAGGTCGAGACCGCGCTCGGCTACGGCTTCTGGCCGGACGGCGCCGAGTGCCTCGTCGTCCACGGCTCGCACGCTGTGGAGTGGGACAAGCTGGCAGGCGGGCCCGACATCCTGGGCGCGGCGGCGCTGGTCGCCGCGGTCGGGATCATGGCCGAGACGCTGAACGCCGGACGCCCGGCCACCCGGCAGCAGAACCCGCCGAGGCAGCCAGGCGCCCGCTTCCACCCGACGTCCTGGACGCCGGCGTCGCAATGACCACGGGTGCGAGGTCATTGCCGCCCACCCGTGGCAAGTTCACCTGGCAGCAGCGAAATGACCGAGCACCCGTGGTCATTGTCCGGTGCTAGCGCCGGCCGGAGCTCGGCCGAGCGGTCACCGACAGCTCGCGCGACAGCCTCGGTGACCACGGCGCGCGTGCCGGCGTCGCGTGGCGACGTCGTAGGCCTGCGACCGCCGCTCGCGAACCGTGCACGGATCCGCTCGTCGCGGTACTACGCCACCCCGATCACCGGCCATCCGGCCGGCGATGGTGGAGAAGTTGACCAGCAGGACAGCCGCCGCGCCGCGCTGGACCGCCCGGCCGACCCGGATCCAGCTGTCAGGAACGCCTTGCTCCGCGGAGCCACGGTCGAGCAGGACGACAGTGCCGCTCGCCTTGTCACGTGAGCCTGGCCCGATCGTCCACCAGGTCACGTGACGGAGAAGGTCGAAAGCCCGCCGACCGCTTCCGCCCGCGAAGCCAACGGGCCCGATCCCGCCTAGCGGAGAGCCCCAGCCCGAGCGACCGCCCGCAGGAAGCGGACGGTGGTGAGCGGTGCTGTTCGGGGAAGCGGTGGTGTTCGGGGGAGGGCCTCAACCACGAGCAAGCGCACGCCCGGAAGCGAAGGCGCGGTGGGGGTCCGGGGGGTCGCCCCCCGGGAGAAAAGCCGACCGAGGCGACGGCTCGCGCTTTCCGCGAGCACACTCCACCCGAAGGGAAGGGGGCCGCTTGGGTGCCGGGTCGGGGGGGAGGTAACCCGGCACCCAAGCGGCCGAGGAGGCCCGGCGCGCCCGGGGGGGTGAGGGCGCCGAGCCAGCTCAGACCGCGCGCAGCCTGTCGGCGCGCACGGAAGTCGCTGGAGTCACTATGTAAAGGCTAGCTCGCTTGGGGCGATTTCCACACACTAGAAGTCATCCTCCCCAGCGTGATCCTACAGGATTTTCCCGCCTGTAGGGATCTGCACCCAGTACGACCCGGCCTCGTCGCGTGGTTCAACGATGAGACATCAGAGTGGTTACGGCCTTCTCAAGATCCCATAACGTGACATCAGGCACCCTCCGCGCGGCCCTGCCACGCGGGAAGCGCGCCCAGGTCCGGGTGCCACAATGGCCGGGTGACCACCGTACCTGCCTCGGAGTCCTGGTTCGGCCGCGCGAGCGTCGTCACGCCTGGTGGGGTGAACTCACCGGTCCGCGCCTTCCGCGCGGTCGGAGGCACGCCGAGGTTCATCACCGCAGCTCAGGGCGCCTATCTGACCGACGTCGACGGAAACAGGTACGTCGACCTGATCGGCTCCTGGGGGCCGATGATCCTCGGCCACGCGCATCCCGAGGTGATCAAAGCCGTCACCGAGGCCGTGAGCCGCGGCACTTCCTACGGCACTCCCACGGTCCCAGAGGTCGAGCTGGCCGAGGAAATTGTTTCCCGCACACCGGTCCAGCAAGTGAGATTCGTCTCCTCCGGTACGGAAGCCACGATGTCCGCGATCCGCCTCGCCCGAGGCGTGACGGGACGTACGAAAGTGGTCAAGTTCGCCGGCTGCTACCACGGTCACGTCGACGCACTCCTGGCCGCCGCCGGCTCCGGCGTCGCGACGTTCGCCACTCCCGATACGCCGGGCGTCACCGGCGCGCAGGCCGGCGACACGATCGTGCTCCCCTACAACGACAAGCAGGCGGTCACCGAGGCGTTCGAGCAGGCCGGCGACCAGATCGCCTGCCTGATCACCGAGGCCGCCGCCGGCAACATGGGCGCCGTCCCGCCCGACGAGGGCTTCAACGCGTTTCTGGCCGAAACCTGCCACGCCCATGGCGCGCTGTTCATCACCGACGAGGTGATGACGGGCTTCCGTGTCACCAAGCAGGGCTGGTACGGCATCGACGGCGTGACGCCCGACCTGATGACGTTCGGCAAGGTGATGGGTGGTGGCTTCCCGGCGGCCGCGTTCGGCGGCAGGCAGGAGTACATGGCCGAGCTGTCGCCCTCCGGCCCCGTCTATCAGGCCGGAACCCTCTCCGGTAACCCGATCGCGACCACCGCCGGCCTCACCACGCTCCGCCTGGCCGACGACGCGCTCTACGCCAAGCTGGACAAGACCGCTGAAACCGTCGCGAGGATCGTCAGCGACGCGCTCAGCAAGCAGGGCGTGCCCCACCTGCCGCAGTTCGCCGGAAACCTCTTCAACATCTTCTTCGTCGACCCGGCGACAACGCCCCGCGTACGCGACTTCGACGCAGCGCGATCGCAGGCGCAACATCGGTTCCGTGCGTTCTTCCATGCGATGCTTGATGGAGGAGTGCACCTGCCGCCGAGTGCGTTCGAGGTGTGGTTCGTCAGTGCCGCGCACGACGACGAGGCGCTGTCCCGCATCGAGACCGCGGCCGAGCAGGCAGCGCGTGCGGCGGCCGCCGCCACGCCGGAAGGAGACTAGTCACCGTGAAGACGATCGTGCATCTGCTCCGGCATGGTGAAGTCGACAACCCCGCCAAGATCCTCTACGGCCGGCTCCCCGGCTACCACCTGTCGCCGCTGGGCCGCAAGATGGCCGAACGGATCGCCGAGTCGGTCGTCGACCGCAAGATCGTCCACCTCGGTGCCTCGCCGCTCGAACGTGCCCAGGAGACCGCGCTGCCGATCGCGACGACGTTCGGCATGCCGGTCGCCACCGACGATCGGCTGATCGAGGCGGCCAACCTCTTCGAGGGCCAGAAGTTCGGCCTCGGCGACGGCGCGCTGCGCCATCCGGGCGCTTGGTGGCACTTGCGCAACCCGCTGCGCCCGTCGTGGGGCGAGCCCTACCGCGACATCGTCGTGCGCATGCTGGCCGCGATGGGTGACGCGCGCAAGGCAGCCGAGGGCCGCGAGGCGTTGCTGGTCTCACACCAGCTGCCGATCTGGACCGTGCGTTCCTACGTCGAGGGCCGCCGGCTGTGGCACGACCCGCGCAAGCGGGAGTGCACCCTGGCCAGCCTGACGTCCTTCGTCTACGACGGCGACCGGATCGTCTCGGTCGAATACTCCGAGCCGGCCGGCGACCTGCTGCCCGTTCAGGTGTCGAAGAAGTTTGTCGCAGGGGCGTGATGAGGCTTCCAGCCAACGGTCGTCTGTCTCGTCTGGGCAAGCTCGCCCTTCTTCTGCCCCTCGCCGCCGCCCTGCTCGCAGCCGGCTGCAGTGGCAACGGCGGCGCGCCCGACCAGAGCTCGAACGGCGATGTCCGGTACGTCTCCGGCAGTGGTGTCACCACGATCCCGCCGGGCGAGCGCAAGGCCGCGCCCGAGCTGAAGGGCAGGACGCTCGACGGCAAGCCGCTCGACCTCGCGGCCTACAAGGGCAAGGTCGTCGTACTCAACGTCTGGGGCTCGTGGTGCCCGCCCTGCCGCAAGGAGGCTCCCGACCTCGTGGAGGCGAGCCAGGCGCTCGAACGTCGTGGGGTCGCGGTCGTCGGCATCAACACCCGCGACGCGACGGTCGAGCCCGCGCAGGCGTTCGTCCGGCGTTACAAGGTGCCCTATCCCAGCGTCTTCGACCCCAACGGTGAGCAGCTGCTGGGCTTCCGGAGCATCATCCCGCCCAGCGCGATCCCCAGTACCGTCGTGATCGACGCGGAGGGACGCGTGGCGGCGATGATCCTCGGCCCGGTGACCAAGACCACAGTGACGCAGCTCGCGCTCGACGTTGTGGGGCTCGGGCAATAGCGCGATGCCAGTGATGCCAGTGATGAGTACTGCCGCCACCGGCGTCGCCGACGGCTTCGCCCAGACCGCGTTACAGGGCTCGCTGTTCCTCGCGATTCCGGTCGCGTTGGTAGCGGGGCTGGTCTCGTTCCTGTCCCCCTGCGTGCTGCCGCTCGTGCCGGGCTACCTGTCGTACGTCACCGGGCTGTCCGGTGCTGACCTGGAGTCGGGCCGGAAGGGGCGGATGCTCGCCGGAGCGGCGTTGTTCGTGGCCGGCTTCTCGCTGGTGTTCGTCTCCGCGGGCGCGATGTTCGGCGCGATCGGCAGCTTCTTCGTGCTGCACGCCGACCTGCTGATGCGGGTGTTCGGGGTGGTCGCGATCGTGCTGGGGCTGGCGTTCATCGGCCTGATCCCCTGGCTGCAAAGGGATGTCCGCATCCACCGGGTTCCGGCGGTCGGACTGGGCGCGGCGCCGCTGCTCGGCGTGACGTTCGGTCTCGGCTGGACGCCGTGCATCGGGCCGACGCTCGGTGTGGTCATGACGCTGGCCGCGAACGAGGGTACGGCCGGTCGTGGTGCGCTGCTCACGCTGGCGTACGCGCTCGGCCTCGGCATCCCGTTCGTCCTTGTGGCGCTGGGTTTCCGGCGCATGCTGGGCGCGCTCGGCTGGGTGCGCCGGCATCAGGCATGGGTGACGCGATCCGGCGGCATCCTGCTGGTTACGGTGGGGGTGCTGCTCGTAACGGGGTTGTGGAACGACCTGATCTGGCCGCTACGCGAGTGGATCACCGGCTTCGAGACGGCGGTATGACGCGTGACACAGACCGACGAGACCACCAAGGCCGGCAAAGCCGGCAAGGCCGGCAAAGCTGCCGAGGCTGCCGAGCCGGACCAGCCGGGCACGACCAAGCCGGCGCCGCCGCGACCGCCGGCGCCGCCGATCGGTGTGCTCGGTATGGCGCGCTGGGCCTGGCGGCAGCTGACCTCGATGCGCACCGCGCTGCTGCTGCTCTTCCTGCTGGCGCTGGCGTCCGTGCCCGGCTCGGTGATTCCGCAGCGGCGGGTCAACCCCGTCGAGGTGATGGACTACATCAAGCAGAACCCCACGCTGGGCGCGGTCTACGACAAGCTGGGCCTGTTCGACGTGTTCGGCTCGGCGTGGTTCGCCGGCATCTACATGCTGCTGCTGGTCTCGCTGCTCGGTTGCATCGTCCCGCGGACGGTCCAGCACTGGCGCGCGATGCGGGCCCGCCCGCCGGCGGCCCCGCGTAACTTCCAGCGGCTGCCGGAGCATCGCGAGTGGACCACCGACGAGTCACCGGAAGCCGTGCTGGCCAAGGCGAAGCAGGTGCTGCGAGGCCGGCGCTACCGCGTCGTCGACGACAGGTCCTCGTTGGCCGCCGAGCGCGGCTACCTCCGCGAGGCCGGCAACCTGCTCTTCCACGTCGCGATCGTGGGCGTGTTGATCGGCATCGCGATCGGTAGCCTGTTCGGCTTCAAGGGCACGGCGCTGGTCGTGGTCGGGAACGGCTTCGCCAACACCGTCACGCAGTACGACGGGTTCCAGAGCGGACGGTTCTTCTCCGAGAGCCAGCTGCCGCCGTTCGCGCTTTCCGTGAAGAAGTTCGACGTGAAGTTCGAGACCGAGGGCGAGAGCCGCGGCCAGGCCCGGGTGTTCGACGCGCTGCTGTCCTACACCGAGGAGCCGGGCGACACCCCCAAGCCGTACCACCTGAAGCTCAACCACCCGCTGGACGTCGACGGCTCGCTGGTGCACCTGATCGGGCACGGCTACGCGCCACGCTTCACCATCCGCGACGGCAACGGGCATGTGGCGTTTTCCGGGCCGGTGCCGTTCCTGCCGCAGGACGGCAACTTCGCCTCGTCGGGCGTGGTGAAGGCGCCGGACGCGCTGCCCGAGCAGCTCGGGCTGCAGGGGTTCTTCCTGCCGACGGCGGTGCTCGACCCGAAGAGCGGGCCGATCTCGGTGTTCCCGGACGCGCTGGCTCCCTCGGTGTTCCTCACGGCGTACAAGGGCGACCTCGGCATGGACGCCGGTGCGCCGCAGTCGGTCTACCGGCTCGAGACCGGCAAGCTGACGCAGCTGCGCTCGGCGAACGGTGACGCGTACCGGATCGCGCTGGAGCCGGGGGAGAAGGCCGAGCTGCCCGGCGGGGTCGGCACGGTGACGTTCGACGGGTACAGCCGCTGGGTCAACCTTCAGGTCAGCCGGAACCCCGGCGCTCCGGTCGTTCTGGTGGCGGCCATCCTCGCGCTCGGCGGGCTGCTACTATCGCTTGTAGTACGTCGGCGGCGAGCCTGGGTGCGCGTGACCCAGGACGGTGAACGTACCGTTGTCGCGGTCGCCGGACTGGACAAGACCGAGGGTGGCGACCTGACCGCCGAGATCGAAGAGATCACCACCGGGCTCGGGCGGAAGGCCGCCGCGGAGGAGGCTTCGAAGTGAACACGTTGCTGGCCGGCTGGTCGGACAACTTCATGTACGCCGCGACGGCGGTGTTCGTGCTCGCGTTCCTGGCGCACGCGGGGGAGTGGGCGTTCACGCGCGAACGGCGGACGGCGCAGGTCGCGGCCACGAAGGTCCGGGCCATGCAGGCCAAGGTCGCCGCGAGTGTGGGTGCCGGAGCCCCGGCCGATCCGATCGCCGACTCCATCGCGAGTTCGGACACGGCTACGGTCGCGGGGTCGGCTGAGGAACCCGATCCGGAGGCCAAGGCGGCCTGGAACCAGCAGTACCGCGTCGACCAGTTCTCGCGGATCGGCATCGGGCTCACGATCCTCGGCACGTTGCTGCTCGGGCTCGGCGTGGTCTGCCGCGGCTTCGCGGCCGGCCGGGTGCCGTGGAGCAACATGTACGAGTTCGCGACGACCGGCACGTTCATCATCGCGCTGGCCTACGTCGTGCTGATGCCGCGCTTCAAGTTCACCTGGCTGGGCCTGCCGTTGACCGGGTTCGCGCTCGTGGTGATGGGGATCTCGCTGGTCTGGCTCTACACGCCGGTGGCCGGGCTGATCCCGGCGCTGCAGTCGTACTGGCTGGTGATCCACGTGTCGGCTGCCGTGACGGCGACCGGCGTGTTCACGATCGGCGCGCTGACGAGTGTGCTCCAGCTCGTGAAGGCACGGTACGAACGCAGGCTGATCGCCGGTAAGGCCGAGGCCGGCTCCGGCTACCTCTCGCGGCTGCCCTCGGCCGAGGCGATCGACCGGGTGGCGTACCGCCTGCACGCGTTCGCGTTCCCGATCTGGACGTTCGCGCTGATCGCGGGCGCGATCTGGGCGGCCGAGGCATGGGGCCGCTACTGGGGCTGGGACCCCAAGGAGACCTGGATGTTCATCACCTGGGTCAGCTACGCCGCGTACCTCCACGCGCGCTCGACGGCCGGCTGGCGGAACAAGGTCTCGTGGGTGTCGCTGGTGGCGTACGGCGCGCTGCTGTTCAACCTGATCGGTGTGAACGTGTTCCTTTCCGGCCTGCACTCGTACGCCGGTATTTAGGTCCTGCTGAACGCGGGATAGAGCGGAAGCGGCTCGACCGGGCCCCAGGCCTGGCGGGCCGCTTCTTTGATCCGGGCGGCGAGGCTGCCGAGCGGGGCGAGCTCCGGCTGCCGGCTCGTCGTCCTGGCCAGCTCGTCGAGGCGGAGCAGCACCATCTGGCGCCTGGACGGGATGTGGAAGTCCTTCTCCTCGAAGTACGCGGTCTCGGCGCCGCCTGGCTGGGTCGCGCGGTCGATGTGCCAGGAGAGGTTGACGAGTGCGAGGTAGGCCTCGGCGGCGGCCAGTCCACTGTCGAAGCCTTCGCGGGTGAGCTCGGGGCGCTCGGCGAGCAGGCGGTCGCGGTAGTGCGCGACCAGCTCGGCGTCGAGCCCTTCGGGGAAGCGGCGCAGGCACCAGCAGGTCGGCATCGTGGTGCGGACGTAGGCGAGATCGATCAGCGCGTGGCGTACGTGACAGAACTCCAGGTCGAACAGCCGCACCCTGCCGTCGGCGGCGACCTGGTTGTTGTCGGGACAGCAGTCGTTGACGGTGAACGCGTGCCAGGAGCTGTCCGCCTCGAGGACGGCGGCGATCCACTGCTTGGCGGGCTCGGCTTGGCTCGGGTCGAGGGTCTTGTCCAGCTCGGCGAGCCGTTCGGTCAGCAGCTCCCACGTCTTGCCGAGGGTCTGCGTCATGCCTCCGTCGTCCTCGGACAGGCTCGCGCGCAGCTTGGCGTACTCCTCCCCGCGCCCGAACGTCGGCAGGTGCACCCCGAGCAGCGCGTCGACGTAGCCGAACATCGCTCGCCGGGCCGTCTGGGCGTCGCTGTGTAGCAGGACGTCGGCGAGGCTGTGCTCGGCGCCGAAGTCCTCGATCAGGACCAGCCCGAGCTCCCGGTCGCCGCCCTGAAACCCGGGGACGACGCTCGGTGGCCGGGGTAGCCCGGAGAGGAACGCGAGGCCGGCGTACTCGTTGCACCACAGCGCCCGGTTGTCGCCGGCGAGCTTGACGATCGTGCTGCCGACCGGTGCACCGGCGAGCTGGAGCCGGGCCACCTTGGACCGTCCGTCCCGGATCAGGTCCTGCCCGATCACCTGGACGGGCGTCTTGAAATGCGCGCTGAGCGCGGCAGCAGCGGACTCGATCACCTGGCCGGACAGGGCCTCATCGTTCATTGCCAGAAGCTAGAGCCAGCTGGGGGCAGCGGTCAACCAGATTGGCGAGATAGGCGGTGGTGGTCTCTTGCCAGCCCCAGGTGCAGCCGAGGAGTCCCCGCGGTGACGATGGGCGCGGGCAGGCGTCAGCCGGACTTGCCGTCGCTGTCGCCGTCTGAGGGGGTGTCGTCGGTGCCGAGTTCGCGTTCGCGGCGTTCGAGCTCGGCTTGCCATTTCTGCAGGCGTTCGCGTTCGCTGGCCTGCTGCTTGCGCTCCAGGTCGGCCAGGAAGGCCGGGTCGTCGTCGGGGGCGAGGGGAGGGGTGGAGGTGTGCGGCAGCGGGCGGGGCGGCGCGTCGTTCTTCGGCCGGCCGGCGAACAGCCAGGCGATCGGGCCGAGGATGGGGAAGAACAGGATGATGAAGACCCAGGCCCATTTGGGCAGGATGCGAACCTCTTCGCCGGCCCGCGTCATGCCGAGGTCGATCAGGCAGAAGATCGCGAGCGCGATCGTGATGATGGCGGGTAGTGCCCGAGTCATGTGTATGAGGGTAGAACGACCGCGGCCGATCAGGCGACCGGCCGCGGACTTGGGAGGTTACGGATCGATGTCAGCCGGCGCGACGGCGGAGCCGGCGCACGCGGCGCAGGAGGCGGGTGTGCTCGCCGTTGAGCGCGCGGAACACCGAGCCTTCGGACTGGGTCGGGACGCGAGGACCGCTCGCCAAGGAGTTCATGCCGAGCGAGGGGAGCTGGCGGACCGTGGTGAACTCAATGGATCCAAGGTGCATCTGTGGTGTCGAACCTCTTCTTAGCTAGTGTCTTAGTCTTTGTACCTACGATCTTAAGGCAAGCGGACCAGATTGCCTAACGAATTACCGATGACTTCTGGAGGTCGTCTATGGATGAGGTCGACGCCCGGCTGGTGGCGGCCCTGCGGGACAACGCCCGCGCCTCGTACGCCGAGCTCGGCCGGCTGGTCGGACTGTCCGGGCCGAGCGTTCAGGAGCGGGTCCGCCGGCTGGAGGACAAGCAGGTCATCACCGGCTACCACGCCGGGATACGCCCGTCCGCACTCGACCTGAACGTCACCGCGTTCATCGGCCTGCTGCTGTCCGACGGCGCAGACCAGGGCGCGGTGGTCGCCAGGCTGGAGCAGGTCGAGCCGATCGAGGACTGCTGGTACATCGCCGGCGACGAGTCCTACCTCGTCAAGGTCCGCGTGCCGGGCGTCGAGGCGCTGGAGGACCTGCTCGGCCGCCTGCTCCGCATCGACGGCATCGCGCGGACGCGGACCACGCTCGTGCTGTCGACCAAGTGGGAGGGCCGGCTACCCGGCGCCGCTCCCGACGTCTAGCCGTACGCCCGCGTACGAGACCGGCGCAGCGCGGTGTACCCGACCGCGAGCCCGGCCAGTGTCAGCGCGCCGCCGATGAGCGGGAGCGTCGCCAGCCCTGGCCCGCTCCCGATCACCCAGCCGCCCAGCCAGCCCCCGAACGCGGCCGCGAGCTGGAAGCCCGAGGCGTTGATCGCCAGTGCCAGCGTGGGCGCCGCGCTCGCCGTGGTCACCACGTACGCCTGCATGCCGGGGATGATCGCGAACGCCAGCAGGCCGGTCGCGAACGTCAGCACCGCCGCCAGTGCGGGCACGCCACCAAGGGCCCAGAACAGCCCGAGTACGCAGGCCAGCGCGGCGAGCAGCCCGATCACCGCCGGCAGCAACGCCCGGTCGGCCAGCCGGCCGCCGAGGAAATTGCCGGTCACGCCGCCCGCGCCGTACGCCAGCAGCAGCCACGGCACCGCGCCGGCGCCGAAGCCGCTCACCGACGTGAGCAGCGGCGTGATGTAGGTGAAGACCATCACGACGCCGAGGTTGCCGAGCGCGGTCAGCGCGATCGCGAGCTGGAGGTCGCGGCCGGCCAGCACACGCAGCTCGCCGGCGACGCCGCGCTCGTCCGGGCCTACTCCGCGACGACCGCCCGAGCCGGGCTGGTCCGGCACGTACCGCAGCACCAGCGGTAGCGCCGCCAGGCTGATCACGGCGACCGTCACGAACGTCGCCCGCCAGCCGAGGTGCTGGCCGATGAACGTGCCGAGCGGCGTACCGAGCACGATGCCGAGGTTGAGGCCGAGCGTGAGCCGCGCCACCGCCGACGACTCGCGGCCCTCGGGCGCCGTCGACACCGCGGTCGCGATCGCGACCGCGAAGAACGTGGCGACGACCAGCCCGGAGACGAACCGCGCGGCCAGCAGCGTCACGTACCCGGGCGCGACCGCCGACCCCAGGTTGCCGGCGACCGAGACCGCGATCAGCCCGATCACGAGCGGCTTACGTCCGACCCGCGCGGTCGCGACCGTGACCACCGGACCGCCGACGATCATGCCGAACGCGTACGCGGTCACCAGCAGCCCGGCAGCCGGGATCGAGACCGTGAGCCCGGCCGCGACGTCCGGGAGGATCCCCGCGATCACGAACTCGCCGGTGGTGAAGCCGAAGACGACTAGGAGCAAGGAGAAAACAGGCACCGGGCCATCGTCAGGGCTAGGCTTTCCAGCAGACAAGTACCGACTAATTAGTGGGGTACTTACCCAATGGTGAGCATGGAGGTGAGTAGTATGGCGGCGAACGAGCGCCAGACGTTCGTGTGCGGCCTGGACGCCGCGATCGACGTGGTGGGCGGCAAGTGGAAGGTGCTGATCCTCTGGGAGCTCGGGCTCGGCACCAAGCGGTTCAGCGAGCTCCGGCGCGCGCTCGACGGCGTCAGCGAGAAGATGCTGATCCAGCACCTCCGCGAGCTCGAGCGCGACGAGGTGGTGCATCGCGAGGTTCATCACGTCGTGCCACCCAAGGTGGAGTACTCCCTGACCGCCTACGGCACGGCGCTCAACCAGGCGCTCGCCCCGCTCGGCGCCTGGGGCTGCGAGCACAAGGAACGCCTCGAAGCCGTCCGCAACGCCAACGTGGCATGCGCGTCCTAGAGTCGTAAGGCGTGGAACTGATCGGGATCGACGACGTACGGCAGGCCGCTCAGCGGATCGAGGGCAAGGTCGTCCGCACCCCCTTGGTGCCGACGCTCTGGGGCGTTGACGAGCGCCCGCTGTGGCTGAAGCCGGAAAACCTCCAGGTGATCGGCGCGTTCAAGGCCAGAGGCGCGCTGAACGCGATCGGCGCGCTACCCGACGGTGTACGCGCCCGCGGCATCGTCACCCACTCGTCCGGCAACCACGGGCAGGCCGTGGCGTACGCCGCGCGGGCGTTCGGGGTGAAGGCCACGGTCGTGATGCCGGACGCCAGCCCGCAGGTCAAGATGGAGGCCGTCCGGGCGCTGGGCGCCGAGGTCGTGGTCGTCCCCGGCAAGCTGCGCGAGTCGACGTCGAGCGCGCTGGCCGAGGAGCACGGCTACACGCTGATCCCGCCCTACGACCACGACGACGTGATCGCCGGCCAGGGCACGATCGGCCTGGAGATCGCGGCCGACCTGCCGTCGGTCGCCACCGTACTGGCGCCGATCGGAGGCGGCGGGCTGATCTCCGGCCTCGCGACGGCACTCAAGGCGCTGCTGCCGGACGTACGCGTGGTCGGCGTCGAGCCGGCACTCGCAGCCGACGCGGAGGAGAGCTTCCGGCTCGGCCGCCTGGTGGAGTGGCCGATCGAGCAGCGCTACCGCACGATCGCCGACGGCGTACGCACGGCAATCTGCGAGCGGACCTTCGCCCATATCCAGGCCAGGGTCGACGACGTGCTGACGGTGAGCGAGGACGCCATCCGCGAGGCCATGGGGGTAGTGGCCAGGCAGTCGCGGATCGTGGCCGAGCCGTCGGGAGCGCTCGCCGTCGCCGCCTACCGCGAGCACGCCGACATGCTGCCGCCCGGCCCGGTCGTCGCCGTCGTCTCCGGCGGCAATCTCGAGCCGGACCTGCTGGCTTCCGTACTGACTTCCTGACGTACGCTGCCACCATCGTGCACACCCTCGCCAAGTACCTCCTGCTACGGCTCGTCGTCTTCGCGGCGTGCTTCGCGGTGCTGTACCTCCTGTTCGGCAACCTCGCGTCGGGTTGGCTGATCGCGTTGTTGTCGCTGCTGTTCACGTCCGGGCTGTCGTTGCTGCTGCTTCGCAGGCAGGGCGACCAGGCCGGCCAGGCACTGTCGGGCGTCGCACACCGGGTGCGGCGCCGCATCAACGAGTCCAGGAGCAGGGAAGACGTTGACTGACCGGTCGTTTCGTGCGCTGGTTGCAGGTACCACCGTGGCGGCGACGCTGCTGCTGACCGCCGCGTGCGGCAGCGGTGCGGCCCCCACCAAGGGATCGGGCTCCGGGTCGCCGAAGCCGTCGGCTGAGCAGAGCCAGCAGAGCCAGGAAACCCGGCAGCCGGATCAGGTGACCGAGATCCCGGCCAAGCCGCGCCTCACGGCCGAGGGCCGGACGAGCCAGCCGCCGTGGCAGGCCCCGATCGACGCGCAGGCGCGGGTAGCGGCAGCGGGCCTGCCGATGCTGGGCGCCGAGGGTCAGGTGGAGCACATCCACGCCCACCTCGACGTGATCGTGAACGGGGAACCGGTCGAGGTGCCGGCCAACCTCGGCATCGACCTGGTCGGACGGCAGATCAGCCCGTTGCACACCCACGACACCTCCGGCGTGGTGCACATCGAGTCGCCGGTGAAGGTGCCGTTCTCACTGGGCCAGTTCATGACCGAGTGGGACGTGGCGCTGACCGAGACCACGCTCGGTGGGCTGAAGGGGATCGCGGGCAAGCAGTTCCGCGTGTACGTCGACGGCAAGCCCTACTCCGGCAACGCCGCGGCGATCATTCTCCAGGACCACCAGGAGATCGCGCTGGTCTACGGCACGGCCGCCCAGCAGGCCGATCCGCCGAGCACGTTCGACTGGTCCGCCGCGGGCGTCTGACCCCTTGCCGCCCGCCGTGTTCTACGCGGCGGGAAGGATGTCGAGGCCGTTCAGGTGGCCGGTCTCGCCGGAGACGACGAGGTTCAGCACGCCATCGCCGACCGTGACGGTGAAGTCCCGCCAGCTCGCCGTGTTCGAGCTGGGAGCCAGCCGCCCGGTGACGCTGCCTTCCAGCGCGACGTTCGTCCGCGCCGTGCCCGTGGCGTCGCCGGCGTAGACGCGCACCTGGTAGGCGCCGGCCGGTACCTGGGCGCGGAACTCGTACTGGCCGTTGAAGAGCGCCACGAAGTCCCGCTGGATGCCGTTCAGCGCCGTGCCGCGATCACGCTCGATGATGCCGGTGCCGATCAGTCCGTAACCGCGCGCCGACGAGTAGGTCGTGGTCGCCGTGACCGCCTGGTACGACGACGCGACCGGTGTGCCGGCCGGGCCGAAGTCGTAGACGTCGGACACGGTGTCGCGGACGTAGCCCGACAGCGGTACGCCGAGCCCGGAGACGCCACGCGCGACCAGCCGGGCCATCTGCAGGGCGCCGTACTTCTGGAAGTGGGTGTTGTCCGCCGTGCCGTCCGGCCGGTTGGGGTACTCGCCCGGATCGGTGTGCAGGAACACCTCTTTCGCGTAGTCGGGGCCGATCGAGTTCAGGTACGCCCGGCTGGAGGCGGACAGGTCGATGAGCTTGGCGTTCTCTTCCTGGGCCACCGCGATAGCCGCGTTGACGTACTCCGGGAACGAGACGTTGAACTGCCCGGTCGAGGTGTTGTAGGACAGCCGCGAGACCGGCGTGACGATCACCGGAATCGCGCCCTTGGCGCGGGCGCCGCGGATGTAGTCGTTGCGCAGGTATTCCTTGTAGTCGGCGGGCGAGGTGTAGCGCTCCGGGATGTTGATCGAAGCGTCGTTGTGGCCGAACTGCACGAACAGGTAGTCGCCCGGCTGGATCTGGCTGAGGATCGTGGCCAGCCGCCCTTCCTGGATGAACGTTCGTGAGCTCCGTCCGCCGATCGCGCGGTTGGTCACGGTCACGTCGGAGGTGAAGTAGCGGTTGAGCATCTGGCCCCAGCCCGCCTGTGGTTCGTAGGCGGAACTGTAGGTCTGGGCGGTGGAGTCGCTGGCGATGTAGATCGTGGGCCCGGTCGCGGTGGGTCCGAGCTCGGCGGACCGGGCCGCAGCGGCCGGAGCTGTGCCCGTCAGTGCCGCCGAGGCCGCGGTGACCACGGCGACCAGGGCCACCACGGCGGCGGTGCGCATGCTGTTCATCCATCCCTCCAGGTTGCGGAATCCCGGCCGGTAAGCGCTTTCACGTAACGTGTGAAGAGTTGCAACGGTCCTGTTGGCTGTCAACGTCGTTCGACGCCGAGGTGCGACGAGCGGTTACCCGGGACCGGCGAACGGTCAGGGCGTAGTCGAATCGGGCGCGGCCGCCAGGCGACTCGACCCGCTCCGCCGCCCGCTGCGGGAGCTAACCTCGCTGTATGTCATGTACCACCCAGGCCGACCGGGCGTGGTCGTCCGAGGCGATCCGCCGCGTCGAGGCCGACGCCAACCGGAGCGCCGACACGCACCTGCACGTCTACCCCCTGCCGCCCGAGTGGGGGATCGATCTCTACCTCAAGGACGAGTCGGTCCATCCCACGGGCAGCCTGAAGCATCGGCTGGCCCGGTCGCTGTTCCTGTACGCGCTGGCCAACGGCTGGATCCACGAGGATACGACGATCATCGAGGCGTCCAGCGGGTCGACCGCCGTCAGCGAGGCCTACTTCGCGCGCCTGCTCGGCCTCCCGTTCGTCGCCGTGATGCCGGCGAACACCAGCCCGGAGAAGATCGAGCTGATCGAGCTCTACGGCGGCCGTTGCCACCTGGTCGACGACCCCTGTGGCATCTACGCCGAGTCGCACCGGCTGGCGCAGGTCACCAAGGGTCACTTCATGGACCAGTTCACCTACGCCGAGCGGGCGACCGACTGGCGGGGCAACAACAACATCGCCGAGAGCATCTTCGAGCAGCTGTCCGCCGAACGCCATCCGGTGCCGCGCTGGGTCGTCGTCGGGGCCGGTACGGGCGGCACGTCCGCGACGATCGGCCGTTACGTCCGTTACCGAAGGCACGACACCCAGGTGTGCGTCGTCGACCCGGACGGCTCGGCGTTCTTCGCCGGCTGGACGCACGACGACCCGGGTCGCACCGCGTCCGGCTCGCGGATCGAGGGCATCGGGCGGCCGCGGGTCGAGCCCTCGTTCGTGCCGACGGTCGTCGACCGGATGATCCAGGTCCGCGACGGCGCCTCGATCGCTGCGATGCGCCACCTGGCCAAGGTCACCGGACGCAGACCCGGCGGCTCGACCGGCACCAACCTCTGGGGCGCGTTCGCGCTGATCTCGGAGATGATCGCGGCCGGCGAGCAGGGCAGCGTGGTCACGATGATCTGCGACGGTGGCGACCGCTACGCCCACACCTACTACGACGACGCCTGGATCGCCAAGCAGGGCATCGATCTGGCGCAGTACACCGAGATCATCGACCACTTCGGCAAGACCGGCGAATGGAGGACTGCGGGTGACTCATCCGTTTGACGAGATTTCGCTTGCGGACTTACGGAAACGTCGCAGCATGAAGTGGCGCAAGTACGCCCCGGACGTGCTGCCGGCGTGGGTCGCGGAGATGGACTTCCCGCTGGCCGAGCCGATCAAAGCTGTGCTGCACGACATGATCGAACGCGGCGACACCGGCTACGCCGCACCGGGCGGCGTGGAGGCGGCGTTCGCCGAGTTCTCCCAACGTCGGTTCGGTTTCACACCGGACGTGGCGCGCGGCCGGACCGTGCCCGACATCATGCGCGGGATCCTTGTCGCGCTGTACGAGCTGACGCCGCCGGGCAGCGGGATCGCGTTGTTCACGCCGGCCTATCCGCCGTTCTTCGAGGTGATCGGCTACTCCGGCCGCCAGGTGGTGCCCGTCCCGCTGGGCGACCTGGAGCGGCTGGAGGACGCCCTTGCCAGGCAGGACGTTTCGACGCTGCTGCTGTGCAACCCGCACAACCCGACCGGGTCCGTCTACAACCGCGACGAACTGCTCGCGATCGCGGAGATCGCCGGCCGGCACGGCGTCGTGGTGCTGGCCGACGAGGTGCACGGCCCGCTGACCTACGGCGATGCGGTCCACGTTCCGTTCGCGTCGCTCGGCGACCTGGCCGACCGTTCGGTGACGTTCGTGTCGGCGTCGAAGGGCTGGAACCTGCCGGGCCTGAAGTGCGCGGCGGTGTTCGCCTCCAGCGCGGAGACCTGGAAGCCGTTCGCGGACCTGCCGGGCGAGATCGAGGTCGCGGTGAGTCCGCTGGGCATCGCGGCGAACCAGGTCGCGTTCTCCCAGGGAGAGTCGTGGCTTGATGACACGCGCGCCTATCTCGACGGCAACCGCCGGCTGCTCGCCGAGTTGCTGGCCATGCGCCTGCCAGGTGTGCGCTGTGAGGTGCCCGAGGCGACGTACCTCGCCTGGCTCGACTGCCGCGCCCTCGGCCTGGGCGACGATCCGGCGGAAGCCTTCCTGGCAAAGGGAAAGGTCGCGGTCAACGCGGGCCCGACGTTCGGCCCGGGCGGCGAGGGCTTCGTCCGGCTGAACTTCGCCACCTCCCGCGCGATCCTCACCGAGGCAGTGGACCGGATGGCGCGAGCCCTGCCCTGACTCGGGCCTTGAAGTCTCTGAGGTGAACGGGGCGCCGGTCGCCGCCGTCTGCCGATGTCAGTACAGCGCGAGCCCGGTCGCCAGCAGGACGGCGTACGCGAGCTCGGCCAGCCCGGTGTCGCGGAGGACGGGGATCAGCGCGCGGCCCGTACTGCCGCGCAGCATGGTGATCGAGGTGCGGACGGCCAGCGGGGCGCAGATCAGCGCCAGCAGCGTCCACGGGGTCGTCGTGAACGCCAGCACGATCGCGACCACGAACGGCGTGGCAACCAGTAAGACATAGAACAGCCGGCTGCGCCGGTCGCCCATCACGACGGCCAGCGTGCGCTTGCCGACCTCGGCGTCGGTCGGGATGTCGCGGACGTTGTTGGCGACGAGGATCGCGCAGGTGATCGCGCCGATCGCGATCGCGCCGGCGATCGAGGGCCAGATCAGCGTCAGCGTCTGCACGTACGTCGTGCCGATGACCGCGACCAGGCCGAAGAACACGAACACGCTGACCTCGCCGAGCGCGCGGTAGCCGTAGGGCTTCGACCCGCCGGTGTAGAACCACGCGGCCACGATCGACACCGCGCCCACGAGGATCAGCCACCAGGCGGAGGTCAGCGCCAGCACCAGCCCGGCCGCCGCCGCGACCAGGAAGCAGGCGTACGCCGCCAGCTTGACCGCCTTCGGCGACGCAGCGCCGGAGCCCACCAGCCGCAACGGCCCGACACGATCGGCGTCGGTACCGCGGATGCCGTCGGAGTAGTCGTTGGCGTAGTTCGTGCCGACCTGCAGCGCCAGCGAGACGACCAGAGCCAGCACGGCCTTCCAGGCGACGAACGACCCGGCGGCAGCGGCCGCACCGGTGCCGACGAGGACGGGCGAGATCGAGGCGGGCAAGGTGCGCAGGCGCGCGCCCTCCAGCCATTGCGCGGGAGTGGCCACGATCAGGCAGTGTGCCACCTGGCAGAACCTAAATGACCACGGGTGCAAGGTCATTGTCGCTCCGCTGGCGGCCAGATGACCGAGCACCCGTGGTCATTCCCGGCGGGGAATTGCCCGGCGACACCAGGCGCCGGACGATTTCGGCATGAACAACGACGTGGATTTCGGTGTGTTGTTGCCCGCGCGGGAGGCCGCGCTCGGCGGCGGCTGGCGGACGCGGGACCTGATCGACGTGGCCCGCCTGGCCGAGCGGCTCGGCTTCGCCTCCGTGTGGAGCGGCGACTCGATCGCCCGTTCGCGGGTCGCGCCGTTGCCGTTGCTGGGCGCGGTGGCCGCCGTGACCGAGCGGGTACGCCTGGGCACGGCCGCGCTGGTGCCGGCGTACCACCATCCGGTGCCGATGGCCCAGGCGCTGTCCTCGCTCGACCTGCTGTCGGACGGCCGGCTCGTGGTCGGTGTCGGCGCGGGCTTTCCGGGGCGTTCGGAGCGGGAGTTCGACCTGGTGGGCGTGCCGTTCGCGCGGCGCAACGCTCGGCTGGACGACATCGTGGCGTTGTGGCGGCAGCTGTGGACCGACCCGGACGCGACGACGTTCCACGGCAAGGTCCTCCACTACGAGGATCTGCTCGGCGTGACGCCGCCGGCGCAACCCCAGGGCCCGCCGATCTGGCTCGCGGCCGACACGCCGCGGGCCCGCGAGCGGGCGGGCCGGCTGTACGACGGCTGGCTGCCGTACCCGCCCGATCCGGCCGACTACGCGACCGGCCTCGCGGACGTCCGGCAGGCGGCGTCCGAGCGTTCCGTGACTCCCGGCCTCTACCTGACCGCCCTGCTCACGCCATCGGTGGAGGAGGGCCGGGCGGCGCTCTCGACGTACTGCCAGGCCTACTACGGCGCGCCGCTGGAGTACGTCGAGACCGTCCAGGCGCTGGTCGCCGGCCCAGCCGAGCACATCGCGGCCCAGGTCACGCGGTACGCCACCGCCGGCGCGCGGCACGTCATCCTGCGGGTCGGGTCGCTGGACCGCCGGATCCAGCTCGCCCAACTGGAGGCACTGGCCGGACTCCTGGCGAATGCATAAGCATGTGCATTAAAGTAAATCCATGCATTGGTGGGAGATCGCGTCGGAGGACGAGCTCCGGCGCGCGTGCGACGACGACGCGTTGGTCATGTGGGCAGGTCAGGGATTCGCTCCGGGCGTGCGCGCGTGGCGACGTCGCGACGCTGTGGCGGTCGCTTCGCCGTACCTCTCCTGCCGCGACCGGCTGGTCGTGCACGGTCCAGCCAAGCAGGTCGGCGCACTGATCCCCGAGGTTCTGGCCGAAGTCGGCCCGACGTACCGGCCGATCGGCGACTCCGAGTTGGTGAGCAGCCTCGTCGACCGGGTGTCCAGCCTCCAGCTGGCGCGGCGGTGCGGCTGGATGCAGACCGACCGGCCGGCACCGACTTCCGGTAAAGACGCCGGCGCCCGCTGGCTCGAGCCGCGGTGGGACGCGCTGGTGGCCGAGCTGCTGTACGACGCGTACCCGAACTCCTACGCGCGACCCGGACTCGCCGGCGTCCGCCGCTGGGCCGGCGCGGTCGACGCAGACGGCGAGCTGGCGGCCGTTGCCGCCGACGCCTGGAGCGCGCCGGGCGTCGGTTACCTGGCCGGGGTGGCGACCCGACCCACGGCGCGACGGCAGGGCTTCGGGCTGGTGGCGTTCCGGCTCGCGTTGGACACGCTGGTACGTGAGCACGGCCGGGCCGCGCTGATGGTCGACAGCGCGAACACCGGAGCACTGGGGCTCTATCACCGGATGGGCATGCGGTGGCGAGAGCTCGGCGCGGCTTGCGTGCCGGTGAGAAGCTCGGCAGCGTGAGCCTTCTCCCATACGACGCCGAGCTCCTGCGTGCCCTCTGCGAGCACATCGGGTTCGAGCCGGGTCCCGAGCGCGGGCCGGACGAGCTGGTCCGGCTGCACCGGGCGTTCCTCGACCGGGTTCCGTACGAGAACCTCGAGATCCAGCTGAGCCGCCGGACCACCATCCAGCCCGCGGACTCCGCGCGGCGGATCGTGACCGGGCGCGGCGGCTACTGCTTCCACCTGAACGGCACGCTCGCCGGCCTGCTGGCGACACTGGGATACGACGTGCGGCTGGCGCGCGGCAAGGTCACCGGCCATCCCGACACCGGCTGGGGCGAGCACCTCGTGCCGCTGGTCGACGTGCCGGGGGAGACCTGGGTGGTCGACGTCGGCCTGGGCGACGGCTTCAGGGATCCGATGCCGCTGGCGGAAGCCGCGCTGGAGCAGCACCCGTTCGCCTACCGCTGGGAACGCCTGGACGATCGCTACTGGCGCTTCCACCACGACGAGCGCGCCTCGATTCCCGGCTTCGACCTCGACACCGAACCCGTACCCCTGCAGGCCTTCGAGGCGATGCACGCCGAGCTCTCGACGTCACCGTCCTCGTCGTTCGTACAGAAGCTCGTCGTGCAGCAGCGACTGGCCGACCGCGCGCTGACCCTGCGCGGCTGCGTCTTCACCGAGGCCGCCGCCGACGGCGTACGCAAGCGCGAGGTCCTGGACGAGGCGGAGTGGTTCGGCCTGCTGTACGACACGTTCGGGCTGCGCCTCGCAGACATCGACGACGAGGCGTTGAGCCAGATGTGGAAGCGGGTCCGGACCGCTCACGAGAGTTGGGTGGCCGGCGGCCGGCCCTGACCCAGCGCGGCCCGGTCGAGCTTGCCGGAGGGGAGTAAGGGCAGGGCGGCGACGATGTGCACCTCCTTGGGCGCGTACGCCCGTGGGTGTGTCGCCGCCACCTGGGCCCGGACCGCTTCCAGGCTCGGCGCTTCAGCACCTGGCCTGAGGACGAGGTAGGCCACCACGCGCGCGCCCCACTCGGGATCCGGTTGCCCGGCGGCAGCCGCCTCGGCGACGCCCGGCAGCCCGGCCAGTGCGGCCTCGACCGCCTGCAAGGGCACGTTGACGCCGCCCGAGATCACCGTGTCGTCGACCCGGCCGACGATCTCGAGGCGGCCGTCGGGCGTGAGCCGGCCCAGGTCCTGCGTGACGTGGAAGCCGTCCGCCAGCGCCTCCTTGGTGAGGTCCGGCCGGCCGAGGTAGCCCGAGAAGACCACCGGTCCACCGATCCGTACCCGGCCGTCCGCGCCGAGCTCGATCCGTACTCCGTCGAGCGGGACCCCGTCGTAGACGCAGCCGCCGCTGGTCTCGGTCATGCCGTACGTCGTGACCACCCGCACGCTCGCCGCCAGCGCGCGCTCCAGCAGGGCAGCGGAAGAGGCGGCGCCACCGAGCAGGACCGCGTCGTAGGACCGCAGCGCGTCGACGGCCGCCACGCCCGCGTCGAGCAGGCGGGAGAGCTGCACCGGCACCAGCGAGGTGTACCTGCGACCGGCTCCGGCCAGCCGTTCGGTCGCTGCCGCGAACTCGCCGAGCCCGTCGAGATGGACCGGCGAGGTCCCTGCGACCAGCGAACGGACCAGGATCTGCAGCCCCGCGACCCGCGTCGCAGGGAGCGCCAGCAGCCAGGCGCCCGGGCCGCCGATCCGCTCGTAGGTCGCCGAAGCCGAGGCCAGCAGCGCCTCGGCGGACAGCATGACGAGCTTCGGCTCGCCGGTGGAACCCGATGTGGGCAGCACCACAGCGGGCCGTGTGCCAGGGAGTGACTCGGAGAGGGGGAGTTCCCTGGACAAAGCGGCTCGGATACGGTCGTCACCTGGGTCTTGGCCGAGCGGAGTGACGGCCGGGCCCTGGCCAGCGAGGGCACGCTCCAGCGCAGGCACGAGCGTGTGCGACACGTCGTCGTAGGTCGCGGCCGAGAGCGTGATGGGCCTTGTGTGGCGGGTATCCACCAGGCAAGGCTACGAGGGCATCTTTCGTAACGGTTTGCGACAGCCTTGCCAAAGCTTGACCAGACTGTCGCTTTGTCGGAGCACGAAAGGCAGGAGGGTGCGCTCATGATCAGGCGTGGGGACGCTGCACCGTGACTGATCCAACCCGCCCGAGACAGCGGCCGCGGATCCCGAACCCGTCGACCGCACTGGCTCAGGTCTTCGTCGACGAGCTGTGGCGCTGCGGTGTACGCGAAGCTGTGATCGCGCCCGGATCCCGGAGTGCCGCGCTGGCGTTCGCGTTCCACGGCGCCGACCAGCAGGGCCGGGTCCGCCTGCACGTACGCGTCGACGAGCGCAGCGCGGGGTTCCTCGCGCTCGGCCTGGCCAAGGCGTCGCGCCGGCCGGTTCCGATCGTGTGCACGTCGGGCACCGCCGCGGCCAACCTCCATCCGGCCGTGCTCGAGGCCAGCCACACCGGCGTACCGCTGATCGTGCTGACCGCCGACCGGCCGCCCGAGCTGCGCGGAGTCGGTGCCAACCAGACGACCGACCAGGTGAAGCTGTACGGCGACGCCGTGCGCCTGTTCCACGAAGTGGGCGCGCCGGAGCGGCGGGCGGGCCAGAACGCCTACTGGCGCGAGCTGGTCAACCGTTCGCTCGCGGTCGCTCGCGGCTTCCGCGATCGCGCGCCCGGGCCGGTACACCTCAACCTCGCGTTCCGCGAGCCGCTGGTGCCCGACGTCGAGGAGGGCTCGGGCGATTGGCCGGAGTCGCTGTCCGGGCGGCGCGGCAACGTGCGCTGGACGCGGATCGAGCGGCTCGCGACCGACCGGATCAGCTGGCTGGAGGCCGGCCCGCGAACCGTCGTCGTCGCCGGTGACGGCGCCGAGGCGCAGGCCCGCTGGCTGGCCGAGACCGCTGGCTGGCCGCTGTTCGCCGAGCCGACCAGCGGCGCGCGCTCGGGGCCGAACGCACTCGGGCCGTACCGCCTGCTGCTCGACTCCGGGATCGACCTGGTGGAGGGCATCCAGCGGGTCGTCGTCTACGGCTGGCCCACGCTGTCGCGGCCGGTGAGCCGGCTGCTCGCACGCGACGACATCGAGATCGTCGTGGTCGCCCGGCGCCCGCCCTGGCCCGACCCGGCACACCGTGCGACCCGCGTGACGGCGACGGTGGCGCTGGAGGGTACGACCGACGGCGCCGGGCGGCGCGAGCCGGACGCCTGGCTGGCCGGATGGCTGGCCGCCGACCAGACGGCGCGGGAGGCCGTGGAGGACGTCCTGCTGCGCGAGCCGCGCTACACCGGACTGCACGTGGCGCGCGAGGTCGCCTCGGCGGTGCCGGGTGGAGGCCTGCTGGTGGCGGGTTCCTCCAACCCCGTAAGAGACCTCGACCTCGCCGGCCTCCCGTGGGACAACCGCCTGGTCGACGAGGGCGGCCGGATCGACCCGCGGGCACATCGCAAGGTGATCGGCAACCGCGGACTCGCCGGCATCGACGGCACGGTCTCGACCGCGATCGGTGCCGCACTGGTGCACCGGACCGGCCCGGCCTACGCGCTGATGGGCGACCTCACGTTCCTGCACGACGCGAACGGCCTGGTCCGCGGCCCGTACGAGGCTCGGCCCGACCTCACGGTCGTCATCGTCAACGACGACGGCGGAGGCATCTTCTCCACGCTGGAGCAGGGCGCGCCGACCTACTCCGAGTCGTTCGAGCGCCTCTTCGGCACCCCGCACGGTGTCGACATCGCCGCTCTCGCCGCGGCGACCCGCACGCCGTACACCCTGGCGACCAACGGCGAAGAACTGCAGGCGGCGCTGTCGAGGGCCCGCGGCCTGCGGCTGGTGGAGGTTCCGATCGACCGTTCCCGCACCCGAGAGCTCCACGACCGGCTGCGCAAGGCGGTGTTCGCCTCCCTCAGCGGCTGAGAAGTGTCCGTCGGACTGGGAGGAACGCCGTGCGAGGGACGGTCCCGGCCGATCGCCACGTACGCCGGCGAGCCGGGCGGCGTCGGCTTCCTCGCGGCCTGGACCGGCCGGCGGAGCCGGCCGGCCCGACGCGGCGCTAGCGTGGCCGCCATGACGAGGGACGAGGTGTTTCGCGTGTGTGCGGGCCTGCCGAACGCGGTCGAGGACTATCCGTTCGGCGATGGGGTCGCGGTGTTCAAGGTCGGCGGCCGGATGTTCGCGCTGCTGCCGCTCGAAGGCGACCCGGCCAGCGTGAACCTCAAGTGCGAGCCGGAGCTGGCCCTGGAGTTGCGGGCGCGCTTCCCGGCCGTGACACCTGGCTATCACCAGAACAAGCGGCACTGGAACACCGTCGTGCTGGACGGGTCGATCGAGGACGACGAACTGATCGAGATGATCGAGCACTCTCACGACCGGGTCGTCAGTCAGCTGCCCAAGGCGGAGCGCGCCAAGCTCGGGCTATGAGTACACCCGCGCCGGCGTGATCAGCACCGCGGTCCGCCGCTCCTCTGCCATCACCCGGTCGTAGGTGTCCCAGTCGTCGTGGGTGCCGCCGGCGGCCGTGAAGATGTCACGCAGCAGGATCCGCAGCGCTTCGCTGTCGACTTCCGGGCGCGGATCGTCCGGGCCGATCAGGTCGGCGTTGCCCTCGACTCCTGCCCAGCGCCAGCCGGCCCGGACGACGATCGTCGCTCGTGGGTCGGCACGCAGGTGGCTGAGCTTGCGCGAGCTTCCGATCGCCACCAGCCCGACGACCTCGATGCCGGTGAGCGGGTGTGGCAGCACACCGGCGTTGACCACGGACGACTGGAGGCTGCCGTCCGGGCGCGCGGTGCTGAGTACGCAGAGGCCATGGTCGAGCGGAACCAGGCCGGCGAAGGCCGAGATGTCGGTCACGATCGGGATCCTTTCGGCTGTCGGCGAGAACACCTCTCCCAACGCTCGCGGGTCGTCTAGTCTGCCCGGCATGCGGTGCGAAACGACCAGTGATGCCGAAGTGTTCTGGCAGCAGGCGCACGCCTGGCTGGAACGCGAGCCGGCACTGCACTCCGTGATCCTGGGCAACGTCCTCTCCCGTCGCGACGCCCGGCCTCCTGCCGGTGCGCGAGCGACGTTCGCCGCCGTACTCGAGGAGGCCGGTGGCCAGGTCGTCGGCGCCGCGATGCACACGCCGCCGTTCCAGGTCATGATGACCGCGATGCCCCTCCCGGGAATCGAGGCACTTGCCGACGCGCTGCTGAAGGTCTGCCCCGACGCGCCGGGGGTCACCGGGATCTTCGAGTACGCCACGGAGTTCGCCCGGATCTGGTCGGAACGCACCGGTTGCGGCGTCGAGGTGACGATGCGCCAGCGCCTGCACGACGTCGCCGAGGTGATCCCGGCCCGCCCGGTGACCGGCGAGCCGCGCCTGGCCGGGCAGCACGACCGCGACCTGCTGGTCGCCTGGACCGAGGCGTTCGAACTGGAGGCCGAGAGCGGCCTCGGCGTACCCTCCGGCACCGCCGGCGCCAACGTCGACGCCCGGCTGCTGGAGGACCGGGCGTTCGTCTGGGAGGACGGCGGCCGCCCGGTGTCGTACACCGGCATCTCACACACGATCGCCGGCGTGACCAGGGTCGGCCCGGTCTACACGCCGCCCGAGCTGCGCGGGCGTGGGTACGCCTCCGCGCTGGTCGCGGCCGTCACCCAAGGTGCGCTCGACGCGGGTGCCAGGCGGTGTGCGCTCTACACCGACCTGGCCAACCCGACGTCGAACAAGATCTACGCGGCGGTCGGCTACCGTCCGGTCGCCGACCTCGTCATCTACAAGTTCACCGAACGCAGCGCCTGAGCGGTCTTCTCCGCCGCCTCCTGCGGCGTGCCGAGGTCGCGGATGAACGGCTCGGCCTTGACCGGCCCGTCGTACCCGATCTCGCGCAGGGCTCCGAGGAAGCCGGCCACGTCGATCACGCCGGTCGCGCCGGGCATGCCGCGCTCGTTGTCGATCTGCTCGTCGGCCGTACGACCAGGCAAGGCGTCGTTGACATCGGCGGCGACGATCTGCTGGTTGGTGAGCGTACGCAGGTCGTCGGCCGTCTCGCCCGAGGTGAACCAGTGGAACGTGTCGAGCACGATGCCCACGTTCGGGTTCCCGACCGCGGCGATCAGCTCGCGCGCCTCCTTCAGCGTGTGCACGAACGGGTAGAGCTCGGTCGACCAGAACGTCTTGGGCCCGACGTACTCCAGTCCGAACCGCAGCTCGCCGGCCGCGAACACCTCGCCGGCAAGCGCGATCCGCTCGACATGCTTGGCGAAGTTGCGGCGGTACGTCAGCTCGTTGTGCATCGGGCGGATCCAGGTGCCGACCCGCTCGACGCCGGCCTCGCGCAGCACGCCAGCTGCCTCGCCGAGGTCTGCCAGCTGCCGGCCGAACGTCGCGGCGTCGGCGTTCAGGTCGATCGGCGCACCGCCCGAGCCCCAGCGCAATCCCTGCTCGGCAAGGCGGTTGGGCAGCGCGGCGCGTTCGCTTGCGGAGAGCGTACGAAGGTAACGGAGGTCGGGGTCGATCCCGCCGTAGCCGAACTCCGCCGCCAGCTTGACGGCTTCCTCGAACTCGACTTTGATGCCCTGTGCTCCGGGGCTGAGACTCGTGTACATGGCTTCCAGTCTTTCCCAGGCGCCCGGCCAGATGCCCGATTGGGCGGCGACCGGGTTCGGACATCGGTTTCCAGGTTGACGTGGTGGGCTATGCTTCTAGGCGTCCCCGACGAAGGAGCACACTGAATGACAACGTGAGCCCGAGCTTGCTTTTCCGCTCGTTACGGCTGCCGTCATCTCTGTACGGCGCTTTGGCTCATTGGAGTTGTCAGTGCTACTTGGTTCTATCGATTTCAGGGACGTCCAACTCTTCCTCGGCCCTCAGCTCGTGCTGGGCGGCGTCTCGGCCGCTGTCGGCGCTGGTGACCGGCTCGCGATCGTCGGGCCGAACGGTGTGGGCAAGACCACTCTCCTGCGCGTCCTGGCAGGTGAGCTGACGCCCGACTCCGGCGTGGTGCGTCGTAGCCCGTCGACGGCGACGGTCGGCCTGCTGCCGCAGGAGCGTGACGCGCGAGCCGGCGAGACGCTGGAGGGCTATCTCGCCCGGCGTACCGGCGTGACGGTCGCCGAGGCCGAGCTGGAGGCGGCGACGCAGGAGCTCGCGGCTGGCGCGGCGGGCGCTGACGAGAGGTACTCCCTGGCGTTGGAGCGCTACCTCGCGCTCGGCGCCGCCGACCTGGACGTGCGCGCGCCTGGCGTACTCGCGGAGCTCGGCCTGGACCCGTCGCGGCTGCCGACGCAGGTCTCGGGCCTGTCGGGCGGGCAGCTGGCCCGGCTGGCGCTGGCGTCGGTGCTGCTGGCGAGGTTCGACGTCCTGCTGCTCGACGAGCCGACCAACGACCTCGACGTGGCCGGGCTGGAGCGGCTGGAGCACTACCTCCTCGGCCGTCAAGGCGGGCTTGTCCTGGTGTCACACGACCGGACGTTCCTGTCGAAGGTGTCGACGTCGGTGCTGGACATCGACGAGTTCTCGCGTACCGGCACGGTCTACGGCGGCGGCTTCGACGTCTACCTCGAGGAACGCGAACGGGCGCGGGCGCTGGCGCAGGAGGCGTACGAGAAGTACGAGGAGAAGCGCGAGGCGCTGACCGAGCAGGCGCGGCGGCAGAAGGAATGGGCGCGGTCCGGCGTCGGACGAGAGCAGCGTCACCCGCGCGACAACGACAAGGCGCAGCGCGACTTCCGGATCAACCGCACCGAGAAAGGTGCGGCGGGTGCGGCGCGGGCGCTGAAGGCGATCGACCGGCTGGAGGCCGTGGAGGAGCCGCGTACTCCATGGGAGTTGCGGCTGTCGCTGGACGCTGCTTCGCGTAGCAGCGACCGGGTGGCGGGGCTGTCGTCGGTGGTGGTCCAGCGGGGGTCGTTCCAGCTGGGGCCGGTGTCTCTCGACATCCGCTACGGCGACCGGCTGGTGGTCGTGGGGCCGAACGGGTCGGGCAAGTCGACGCTGATCTCCGTACTGCTGGGGACGCTCGAGCCGACATCCGGCTCGCGCTGGCTCGGCCGTGGAGTCGTGATCGGCGAGATCGACCAGGTGCGGCGGGGGATGTCGCCGTCGGAGGCGCTGCTGGCTTCGTTCCGGTCGGCGTCCGGTCTCGACGAGACGGAGGCGCGCTCGCTGCTGGCGAAGTTCGGCCTGGAAGCCGACGACGTGCTGCGGCTGACGGGCTCGCTGTCGCCGGGGGAGCGGACGCGGGCGGACCTGGCGTTGCTGGTCGCGCGGCAGGCGAACCTGCTGGTGCTCGACGAGCCGACCAACCACCTGGACCTGCCGGCGGTGGAGCAACTGGAGCAGGCACTCGCGTCGTACGACGGCACGCTGATCCTGGCCTCCCACGACCGCAAGCTGCTGTCCGCGGTGCAGCCGACCCACCTCGTCCGGGTCGATGCCGGTGAGGTGACGGTGGAGTCGGCCTAGAGCCCCTGGGGATGTCGCGACAACCAGCCGGGGTGGGCCGCGCGCAGCCGGTCACGTTCGGCGGTGGTGTCGAGGATGCAGTCTGCGCCACCGTCGTACGTATGATGCAGGCTTCCGTTCACCTCCTCGGGCGAAATCCGGTTCACGTCGCCGATTCTCGCGAACATACTGGGGCGATGTTCACCGGCGACCAGGTGACCCTGCGCGGCGTGACGCGCGCGGACCTGCCCGTACTCCTCACGTACTACAACGACCCCGAGGTCGACCTCGCCGCCGGCGACCTGCCGTCACCGACGTCGATGGAGCGGCTGGAGAAGTGGTACGAGCGGCTGGTGGAGCAGCAGCCGATGCGCCGCTTCGCCATCGAGGTCGACGGCCGCTTCATCGGGACGTGCCTCCTACAGGACCTCGACGAGACCGCCGGCCACGCCGAACTCGGCATCACGATCGGCGCCAAGGACTGCTGGGGCCAGGGCTACGGCCGGGAAGCGATCCAGCTCCTGCTCGACTACGCGTTCCGCCTGGCCAACCTCCGCCGCGTCTGGCTGCGCACCCACGCAGCCAACAAGCGCGCGATCCGCGCGTACCGGGCGGTCGGCTTCGTGGAGGAGGGCCGCCTGCGGGAACACCAGTGGCTCGCCGGGCGATACGTCGACACAGTGGTGATGGGCATCCTTCGCTCGGAGTTCGACTCGCCGTTTGTTACTCACCGGTAGGGTTGGCTGCAGGAGCTCTGCGAAACCGCGCGAAGGGAGGGCCACCCCATGCACATGCCAGACGTCGGCACCGCCGCCCACGAGGTCAAGGAGACCGTCAAGGCGGTCAAGCCGAAGCTGCGTGGCTGGCTGCACGCCGGCACCTTCCCCATCTCCGTCGCGGCGGGAATCGTGTTGGTTGTTCTCGCGCCCACCACGGTCGCCAAGGTGTCGACGGCGGTTTTCGCGGTCACCGCCGCGATGCTCTTCGGTGGCTCTGCTCTCTACCACCGCTTCAACTGGTCGCCCGAGGTCGCCGCGGTCCTTCGCAGGCTCGACCACGCCAACATCTTCCTGATCATCGCCGGCACCTACACACCGTTCACGCTGATGCTGCTCGACAACCGCAACGCCACGATCCTGCTCAGCCTGGTGTGGGGTGGCGCGCTGATCGGCGTCGCGTTCCGGGTGCTGTGGTTGAAGGCCCCACGCTGGCTCTACGTACCCGTCTACATCGCGCTCGGGTGGGCGGCCGCGTTCTGGCTGCCCGACTTCTTCCACGACAGCGTCGCGATCGCCACGCTGGTCATCGTCGGCGGGCTGCTGTACTCCGCCGGCGCGATCATCTACGCGACCAAGAAGCCCAACCCGTCGCCGCGGTGGTTCGGGTTCCACGAGGTCTTCCACACGTTCACGATCCTCGCGTTCATCACGCATTACGTCGGCATCTCGCTGGCCGTTCACGCTTAGCACTAGACGGCGGTACGTAACGTCACTACGCTCCACGGGTTATGTGGAGCTTTCGCCGGTTGGCCACCGTTGTCCTGCTTGCCGGTTCGCTGACGGTTGGTGCCGCGGTCCCGCAGGCCCAGGCCGCCGACGCGGCCGAACGAACGAGGGTCGTCGACGCCGCGGTCGCGATCACGACGTCCGTCCTGTTCCCGAACGCCGACCCGCCGGGCGCGAACAACTGGCGGTGCCGGCCCACCAAGGCGCACCCCCGTCCGGTCGTGCTGCTGCACGGCACGTTCTTCAACTCCTACGCCAACTGGGGCATGGTCGCGCCGGAGCTGGCGGCCGACGGCTACTGCGTCTTCGCGCTCAACTACGGCGACGAGCACGGCATCGCGGTCAAGGGCACGGCCGCGGTCCCGCAGTCGGCGACGGAGGTCGCGCTGTTCGTCGACAAGGTGCTGCAGGCGACGGGCGCCGAACAGGTCGACATCGTGGGCCACTCCCAGGGCGGCGGTCTGCTGCCGCGCTGGTACCTCAAGTTCGAGGGCGGCGCCGGCAAGGTGCACAGCCTGGTCGGCATGGCGCCGAGCAACCACGGCACGACCGTCGACGGGATCGGCGCGCTGGCCGAGCAGCTCCGCGTGTGGGGCCTGGCGGCTCCGGTCCTCGGCCAGGCCGCCGCCGACCAGCAGGTCGGCTCGGCCGTCAACCGCAGGCTCGACGCCGGCTACGACACGGTGTCCGGCGTCACCTACACCACGATCGTCAGCAGGTACGACGAGGTGGTCACGCCGTACACCAACCAGTTCCTCACCGCCGGCCCGGGCGCCCGCGTCACCAACGTCCTGCTCCAGGACGTCTGCGCGAACGAGGTCAGCGAGCATGTCGCCGTCGCCTACGATCCGGTGGCGATGCGCCTGGTCCGCAACGCCCTCGACCCGGCACACGCCCGCAAGCCCGACTGCGGTCTCGTTCCGCCGGTTCTTCCGTGACAATAGGCGGTCATGGACGTCGAAGCAGCACAGCGAACGGCGTGGGCGAACAAGCTCGCGAAGGGCTTCAACACCACTGACGTGCCCATGGAGTTCTGCTACCTCCAGGGCGAGATCACCGAGGCGTTCGAGGCCTGGCGCCACCAGCCGCCGGAGCTCGGCGAAGAGCTCGCCGACGTCGCGATCTACGTGCTCAGCCTCGCCGAGATGACCGGCGTAGACCTGAGTGCGGAGATCGAACGCAAGCTCGCCAAGAACGCAGCGCGGGTCTACGAACGCGACGAACGCACCGGCGTGCTCCGTGAGGCCAGGCCGCGGTGAGCCCGCGTGCTCAACCGGTCGTCACGGACGCGACGAGTGCGGCGGCGTCGCGGGCGACCCGTTCCGGTTGCTCCCACAGCACGAGATGGCCGGTGTCGTCGTAGACGGCCAGCCGCGAGCCGGGGATCGCGGCGCGCAGCCGCTCCGCGTCCTCCCGGGGAAGCAGGTCGTCGCGGCCGCCCCAGATGACGATCGTTGGAGCGGTGATCGTTCCGGCCTCGGTCGGGGGTACGGCGGCGCACAACCCGGCCAGGCTCGCGCGCCAGACGTGCGCGGGCATTTGCGCTCCATCGTCGATCCGGTCCTCGACGTACCACGCCGGCACCTCGTGAAAGACCGGGAACCAGGCGAGTGAGTCCCGCACCCACGCTCGATCCACCGGGTCGGTGAGACGCTCCACCTCCTCCGCGAACGGCGGCCGGCCCTGAAGGCTGCGCGGCGCCCCGACGAGCACCAGTCCGGCAACGCGATCCGGTGCGCTCACCGCGACCTGCTGCGCGACGTACCCACCGCTCGACGAGCCCAGCAGGACGGCCGAGCGTACGCTCGCCGCGTCCAGGAACGCCTCGACGTCGGTGGCGATCTCGGCGAGCGTGTACCCATCGGCCGGCCGGTCGGCGTGGCCGTGCCCACGCAGGTCGGGCGCCAGCAGGCGAAGGCCGGCGGGCAGCAACGGCAGCAGCCGGTCGAACGACGCTGACGACTCGGCCCAGGCGTGCAGCAGCACAACGGGGCTGCCGCCGGGATCGCCTTGCTCGATGTACGGAACGGTTATCCCGGTAGCCAGGCGAGCCTTCCGTGTCTGGTGCACGGCTCGATCGTAGGCTTGCCCGAATGGGTGTCGAGCAACTGGCCGGCGTTGTCAGCGCGTACGGCCTGGGCGAGCTCCGGCGCAGCACGTTCCTGCCGGTCGGTGCGATGAACCGGAGCTGGCGCGTCGACACCGCCACTGGCTCGTACGCGGTCAAGCACGTGCTCGACAGTGACGCAGAGACGATGGCGCGGCAGCATACGATCACGACGGCTCTTGCCGACAAGGGATTTCCGATCGCGCGGCCGCTTCGCACGGAGACGGGCGACAGCGTGCTGCGTCTGGGAGACGACCTGTTCTCCGTTGTCACGTGGGCGGAGGGCGAGCACCCGGACTGTCTTCAGCTGAGCCGAGAGCAGTGCCGCCGGATCGGCGTCCTGCTGGGGGAGTTGCAGCTGGCTCTTGCCGTCCTGCTGCCGCCGACGCCACGCAACGCCAGGACGACGGTGCCGGATCCGGCGCGGACGTTCGCCGAGATCGAGCGTTACCTTGCCCAGATCGACGCGCTCGCCGAGCCGGACGACTTCGACGCCTATGTGCGTGAGCGCCTTCCCGAGCGCCGAGACCTCCTGCGCCGTTGGATGCCGGCGATGCCGCCCGAGCGCGAGCTCGGCCCGTACGGCTGGACGCACGGCGACTTCCACGACAACAACCTGCTGTGGGCGAACGGCTCCGTCCAGGCCGTCATCGACTGGGACCGGCTGCGCGTCCACCTGCTGGCCAACGAGCTGGTCCGCTCGGCATCGTTCATGTTCGCGCGTGGGGACGAGCCGCCGGATCTGGAACGCGTCTCGGCCTATGCCGCCGGCTACCGCTCGGTCATCGACCTGACCGACGACGAGCTGGCTGCCGCTGCCGACGTGCGTTTGTGGCACAACCTCACCGGCCTCTGGCCGCTGGACATGCGGTACGACCGCGGCGACACTTCGGCCGACTTCGCCTTCGTGGCAAGCAGCCGGCTGCTCCCCTGGTGGTGCGACAACCGGGCCGCGTTCAACCTGGCCCTGCTCGGCGACGGTTAGAACGCACGGAAGTACTCCCGGTGCCGGGCCGCGTCGGCGACCGCGCGCAGCACTACTCCGTCGCCCACGCGGCCAGCCGGATCGACAAGGTCCTCCAGCGGTCGCGAGCCGAGCCCGGGGTAGTAGCCGTCCAGCGCCGCCGCCCTGGATTCCCTTGCCTGCGTGGCCGGATCCAGCTCCAGTACGTCGGCTTCGTCCACTCCGCTGACGCCGCCGGACCCGATCGGCTGGCCGGGCGCGAGCGCGCCGAGCCGTTCGACGGCCGCCGAGACGTCGGTGGCGCGCAGGCAGCCGGCCAGGACGATCGGCACTCGGCCGCCGGCAGCGGCCAGGACGGCCTCGTGCGCCCGTACGTGATCGGGATGGCCGGTCACACCGCTTGCGTCGTTGGTGATCAGCACGTGCGGCTCGAACGCGGCCACGAACTCCGCGACGGCCGCCACCACCTCCTCGAGCGGCGCGGCGGCCAGCGAGTTCGAAGCACCGGACCGGCCGAGGTCCTGCCAGAGTCCGGGCCGCAGCTGCGTGCCGGAAGCGCCCAGGGCAGCACACGCACGGTCGTATCTCTCCACCTGCACAGGCCCGAACACCTCACCGCCGGTCAGCGTCGCCAGCCGCACCTCGCACCCGAGAGCGGCGTACGTGGCGAACGTCGCGCCGGCGAAGAAGGTCTCGTCGTCAGGATGGGCGAAGACCCCGGCGACCCGGGTGCTTCGCCCATCCGGCAGTGGAAGGCTCACAGGAAGAAGATAATCGTGAGCCCGATCACCAGGTCGACGACGCCGCACCATTCCGACCAGGCGCGCGGCACCACCTTGTTGACCACGAAGTGCCAGCCGTCCCATGCGGCGTGCGCCAGCCAGCCGGCCGCGATCAGGTAGCGGGCAACGTCCGGTTGCACCGACAGCGCGACCGCGACCAGCGCGACGTACCCCACCATCCCGGCGATCTGCAGCACCAGCATCCGCCGGTCGCGGAACGCCTTGCGGGCAACGCCGAACAGCAGGTACGCCGAGGGCAGCAACAGCATCGCGATCGCGGGCGGCACCATCGGGTCGGCCCAGTTGTCGATCGTCACCACCAGCGCCAGCCAGGTCGGCCAGCGCCGCGCGACGGCGGCCAGGAACCCGGTCGAGCGGCCGGCATCGGCGGCGGCGTGCTGGTGCTTGCCGCTGTACTCGTCCAGCCGCAGCAGCATGGCGATCAGCATCGCCGGCAGCATCAGTACGTGCCCGCCCGTGGTGACCACCTCACCCGGAAGCAGGCCGAACCAGTACGGCACGAGCAGCAGGATGAACGGCACGTACATCGCCGTGCCCATCTCGGCGACGGCGGCCCAGCCGTGGCCGCGGACGCGCATCCAGATCGCCATGCCGAGCGTCATGTTCGTCGCCATCACGAGCGCGCCGGCGTCGACTCGGTCGAGCAGGGCAACGGCGCCGGGACCGATTACGGAGGCCAGCGTCTCCCAGACCGGCTCGAACACCAGCATGCCGACGACCATCGCGACGACCATCTCGAAGTAGTGCAAGCCGAACCGGAGGACGGGACGCCTGGCGGGGGAGCGGCGCCGGCTCGTACCGGCAGAAGGTGGGTTTGTCATGTAGCCAAGGCTTGGGTCGCGGCCGCGCAATCCGTACCCTCGCGGCTCCTCCCTTCGCCCTGCGGATCGCATGGCCTGGCCGTGCGGATCGCATGGGTCGTGCGGGCGCCGCGGGCGCATACGATCACCGCATGGTGAGCGAGGAAACCCAGCCGCGGCCCGAGCAACGGCTGCAGCGCGTGCGGTTCGTGACGCTCGTCTCGCTCACGATCACCGCGTGGACGAGCCTGATCATGCCGGGCGTCGGGCTGTTCCGCGAGACCAGGGAGCTGTGGATCTGGCTTGGCGGGCTCGGCATCCTGCTGTTCGCGGTGGGCCAGTCGGGCGTGCTGTACGCCGCCGTCACGCCGTGGTTGACGTCTCGTTCCCGAGGCCGGCTGTTCTGGGCCTTCGGGGCGACGGTGGTCGCGTCGATCGGGCTGGCCGGGCCGCTGGCCGCCGGGCGGTGGGCGACCTGGGCGTGGTTCGGTGCGTCGATCGTGGGCACGGCACCGCTGCTGTTCCGGCGCTGGCGGCTGGTCGCGGCGTGTTTCGCGACGCTGGCCGTCGCCGTGGGCGTGGCGGTGTGGACCGGCGGCTCGGTACGCGACTCCCTGATCATCGCGGGCGGTATCGGGGCGGGCGTGGCGGCGTTCAACGCGCTGCAGGTGTGGTTCTGGGACCTGCTGGTGCAGGCCGAGCAGGGCCGCCGGGCGCAGGCCCAGCTGGCGGCGGCGGAGGAGCGGCTGCGGTTCGCCCGCGACGTACACGACCTGCTGGGGCACAACCTCTCGGTGATCGCGCTGAAGGCGGAGCTGGCGGCGCGGCTGGCGCCCGTGGACGCCGCACGGGCAGGCCGGGAGGCCGCCGACGTTCAGCACCTGGCCGCGTCGGCGCTCACCGAGCTGCGCGAGGTCGTCCACGGGTATCGGACGATCTCGCTGCGCGAGCAGCTCGCCGCCGTCCAGGAGATCCTGCGGTCGTCGGGCGTACGCTGCACGGTTGCCGAGCCGGAGGCCGAGCCGCCGCCGGAGCTCGCGGCACAGCTGGTGCCGGTGCTGCGGGAGGCGAGTACCAACGTGCTGCGGCACAGCCGGGCAAGCTGGTGCACGATCGACGTGGCGTGGGACCAAGGCGAGGTACGAATGACAGTGGCGAACGACGGCGTGACGAGTGCAGGCCCCGACCGGTACAGCTCCGGGCTGCGCGGCCTGGCCGACCGCCTGGCCGAAGCCGGCGGCGTGCTGCGCACGCGCAGCGAGGACGGCGTCTTCACCCTGGAGGCGACCGCGCGCCCGGTGATGGCGCGATGACCGGCGTTGTGCGGGCTGGTGGTGCGGCCGGCGAGTCTGTGCTGGCGGCACGTTGCGCGGGTGCGGGTGGCCCGATGACCGGTGCGGTTGCGGCCGCCGGCTTCATGCTGGTGGCAAGCCGCGTGGGCGCGGTGATGGCGCGATGACCGGCGTTGTGCGGGCTGTTGGTGCGGCCGGCGAGTTCACATTGTCGGCAGGTCGCGCGGCCGGTGGTGGCGCGATGACCGATGTGCCGCGTGCCGGTGGCGGTGTGTCTCGGACCGGTGTGCTGTGTGCTGGCGCCTTCGCGGCGGCGGCGAGTCTGTGGGCGGTGGCGCGGTGATCCGTGTCCTGCTGGCCGACGACGAGGATCTGATCCGGGTGGCGCTCGCCGCGTTGCTCGATCTCGAAGAAGACCTCGAGGTCGTAGCGCAGGCGGCGGATGGTCGGCGCGCTGTGGAGGCCGCGCTCGCGCACCGGCCGGACGTCGCGGTCGTCGATTTGGAGATGCCTGCCCTGACCGGGCTGGAGGTGGCCAAGGAGCTGGCCCGGGCGCTGCCGGCCTGCGCGGTCGTGATCCTCACCGGCAAGGGCCGGCCGGCCCACCTGCAGCGCGCGCTGTCCGCCGGCGCGAAGGGGTTCCTGCCGAAGGGCTCGCCGGGTGGCGCGCTGGCCGATGTGATCCGCCGGGTGCACGGGGGAGCGCGCTACGTCGACCCGTCGCTGGCGGCAGAGGCGTTGAGTACGCCGGACTGCCCGTTGACCGCGCGTGAGCTCGACGTGCTGCGCGCTGCCGAGCACGACACCCCGGTCTCGGTGATCGCGCGCCAGGTACACCTCTCGCCGGGGACGGTCCGCAACCACCTCGCCGCGATCGTCACCAAGCTCGGCGTACCCGGCCGTTCCGAAGCAGTACGTCTGGCCCGCGACAACGGCTGGTTCTGAGCCGTCGGGCTTGGGGTCTTGGATGTGCGCCCGTACCTGCAGCCGCTTGCCTGCCTCTACACCGGCGAGCCTGCCATGGCGAAGTGCGACGATTCCGTAGACAACCTCGTTGCCAACCTTGTCCACAAGATCGTCGACAATCCTGTCGCCAACTTTGTCTACAAAACGGTCGCCAGTCAGGATTGCGGCCAAGGTTGGCGACAATCCTGTCGCCAAGGCTCGCTGGACCGGGTGGCGTTGCGATTGTGTAGACGATCCTGTCGCCAATCGACTGGCGCGCGATTGGCGACGATTTCGTCGACATATTTGTAGACGATCTTGGCGCCGCGATTGTCGCCAAAACTGTCGCCACTTTGGCCCGGGCGCAACAGGCCTTGCTCACGCCGCGGCCTGGCCCTGACCCTGGCCCGGCCGGTTCAGCCTTCCAGCGCGTCGCGGATCGGGATCAGCTTGGCCTGGGTTTCGGCCAGCTCGGCTTCCGGAACGGAGTCGACGACGATGCCGCAGCCTGCGAACAACCGCATCCGCGCCGGATCGTCGCTGTCGACCTGAGCGCAGCGCAGCGAGAGCCCCCACTCACCGTTGCCCGCGGCATCCATCCAGCCGGTCGGACCGGCGTAGCGGCCGCGATCCATGCCCTCCAGCTCCGCGATCATCGCCTGGGCCGCGCGCGTCGGCGAGCCGCACACGGCGGCGGACGGGTGCAGCGCGGCGGCCAGGTCGAGCGAGGTCGCCGCGTCCGACATCACGCCGGTCACGTCGGTCGCGAGGTGCATGACGTTCGGCAGGTGAAGGACGAACGGCGACTCCGGGACGTTCATGCTCGAGCAGTGCGGCATCAGCGCATCGGCGACCGAACGGACGGCGTACTCGTGCTCCTCCAGCTCCTTGCTCGACCGCGCCAGCGACGCCGCCAGCTGCAGGTCGTGCGCGTCGTCGTCGCTGCGGCGGATCGTGCCGGCCAGTACGCGCGAGCTGACCAGCCCGTTCTCCAGCCGGACGAGCAGCTCGGGCGTCGCGCCGAACAGGCCGGCGACGGAGTACGTCCAGCACGCGGGGTAGCGCTCGGCCAGCCGGTTGAGCAGCCAGCGCAGGTCGTACGGCTCCTCGGCGTCGGCGAGCAGGTCGCGCGCGACGACCACCTTGTCGAGCTCGCCCTCGTCGATCCGGCGGACCGCCTCGGCGACCGCGGCGACGTACGCCGGACCGGTCACCGCGCCGTCGGCGAACGCCACGCCCCGCGGCCGGCGGGCCGGCGAGTCGGAGCGCAGCTCTTCGATCGAGGGCGGCCGAGGCAGCGCCGGCTCGGTGGAGACCGTGGTCAGCCAGCATCGATCGTCGCGGCGCCCGATCACGGTCTCGGGCACGATCACCATTGACGTACCGGGCTCGTCGGCGAACGCGAACGAACCGAACGCGACCAGCCCCGAGCCGGGCTGCGAAACCTCGTCGCGGACGGCCGCGGTGGCGGAGACCTCCGCCCACCAGGCGACCGCGTCGGCGAACCGGTTGGGGCCGGACAGCTCCAGGCGCACGGCCTCGCCATGGCCGACGAGGCCGTCGCCCCGGCGTACCCACACCAGCGGCTGGCCCTGGGGCAGCAGGTCGAGGATCTCGATGTCGGACAGCTCGGTCGTACGTACGACCAGGCGCGGCACGTCCGGCGAACCCGCCGGTTCCGCGGCCGCAGCAGCGGGTGATCTCGTCACGACAACCCAGATTAGGCCCTGTCTCCCAAAGAGCGTTGGTTAAGCTCGCGGCGCATCCGCGCCGCGCTGCCGGTGCCGCGGGCCGAAGCTCGTGTCGGGCATACTCGCAAGGTCTGCGGTGCCGGCAGCGTGGATGCGGGGCGTCGCGAGTCAGACGATATTTGCGAGGCGGGGCCTTAGGCAGGGCCGGTGCCGGATATCGCGAGCAGGGCGTGAGAAATTGGCCACGTGAGCAGAGCCACCCTGGACAAGGCGCCCGGCGAGGTCGCCGCGATGTTCGACGACGTCGCCCGCCGCTACGACCTGGTCAACGATGTGCTGTCGCTCGGCCAGGACCGGTTGTGGCGCCGCCAGGTGCTGCGCGCGCTCGACCCGAGGTTCGGCGAGCGGGTGCTCGACCTGGCCGCGGGCACAGGTGTTTCGAGCGAGCAACTGGAGCACGACGGCGCGTACGTCGTGCCGGCCGACTTCTCGCTCGGCATGCTGCGGGTCGGCAAGCACGACCGCCCCGGCCTGCCCTACGTCGCGGCCGACGCCCTGCGGCTCCCGTTCGCCGACGACGCGTTCGACGCGGTGACGATCTCGTTCGGGCTGCGCAACGTACAGGACGTCGACCAGGCGCTGCAGGAGATGCTGCGGGTGACCCGGCCGGGTGGCCGGTTGCTGGTGTGCGAGTTCAGCCGGCCGACGTTCGGGCCGTTCCGCAAGGTCTACATCGAGTACCTCATGCGCGCGCTGCCGGCGGTCGCGCGCCGGATCTCCTCCAATCCGGAGTCGTACGTCTACCTCGCCGAGTCGATCCAGGTGTGGCCGGCCCAGCGTGAGCTGGCGGCGCTGATCGCGGGCGCGGGGTGGAGCCGCGTGGGCTGGCGCAACCTGTCCGGCGGGATCGTGGCGATGCACCGGGCGTACAAGCCGTAGCCGCTCAGGCCAGCTGGATGTAGTCCAGCTCGGCGTACCCCGTCCCGCCGGCGAAGAACGGCGATCCCTTCGCGAGCCGGATGGTGTTGTAGCCGGCGCGCAGGCTGACCGTCGCCGTGACCGAGGCGAACTGCCCCCAGCCCGGCGTCGGCGGGTAGCTGACCGTCGACCAGCCGCCGCCGTTGTACGCCAGTCCCTGCGTCGACGTCGCGCCGGTGCCGTTGGCGTACCGGATCGTCATCGTGTACGAGCGGGCCGCCGGCACGTTGACCACGAAGTCGACGTAGCTGTCGGTACGGAAGTCGCCGCTGTTGTTGATCCCGCCGACGTACCACCCGTTCGACGCACCACTGCCGGACCTGCGCTGCGCCCGGAACACCGACGCGTTCTCGGCTTCGAACCGCGACGCGGCAGGCGCGCCGGCCGTCGACTCGACCGTCAGGTGGTAGCCGTACCGCGCGTTCATGTTCGGCACGCTGACGGTCAGCTCGCCACCCGAGACCGTCCGCGTGGTGTCGGAGATCAGCGTCGGCGCGCCCACCGCGGTGAACCGGTCGGTGTCGGGCACCGACTCCAATCGCACGCGTACGGACGAGCCGAGCGCGCCGAGACCCGTCAGCCGCACCGCGTTGGTGCCGGACTCGTTGCCGAACACCACGCCGACGCTGCGCCGGTAGGGGTCGTGGGCCGCGAACCCGTCCAGCGCGGTCTGCGTCTGCGGCGTCGTGGTCACCATCGAGCCGGCCAGGTCGCCGTACCACTTGTAAAGCCACCAGTGCGCGGTCGGCTGGCTGTTGTTGACGACGAGGCCGTTCACCGTGCCGTACTCGTTCCAGAACGCGCGGTTCGCCATCTCCACGCCGGCCCGCTCCAGCTTCGCGACGTACGACGTCTCGAGCCCCGGCACGTAGACCTCGTCGGTCCAGGCGTACTCGTTGATCGAGATCGGCCGGGGGCTGATGCCGAGCTCGCGTTCCAGCGCGCGGTACGCGGCCACGTTCGCGGCGATCTGCGGTGCGGTGTGGTTGAGCTCGTGCCAGCAGATGACGTCGGGCAGCGCGTTGTTGTTGCGCGCGTTGGTGAGGAACGACCGCATCCAGTCGGGCCGCCAACCGGTGATGCTCGGGCCCACGATCGGCGTGACGGTGTCGCGCGAGCGCACGCGCTGGAACGTACGCACCCAGCCGGCGTTGAAGTCGCCGGCCGCGGCGGTGTTCCAGGTGAAGTCCGGCTCGTTCCAGAGTTCCCAGCCCTCGACGTTGGTGACCGACGTGGCCGCCAGCCGCGCGCTGACCTGGGCGTCGACCTTGGCGAGCCAGTCGCTCCAGCTCACCCACTGATAGGGGAACGTCGGGTAGATGTCGGGCATCCGGATCACCATGCCGGCGCCGGCGCGGATCGCCTGCTGCGCGACCCGCAGCGAGTCGCCGCCGGGCGGCTGGCCGTTCGGGCGCTGCTGGACGCCGGGCGCGGGCTGGACGACGTTACGCAGGTGGAGCGGGTAGAGCAGGCTGTCGGGCGGCCGGTCGTTCTCGGCGAGCGCGTACAGGCCGCCGGACGCGATATGCGTCACCGGCCGGAACGGCGCGGCGACGTTGACGGTGAGCGTGCTGTTCGCGGCCTGAGCGGTCGTGGCCGGGCCGGCCGTCACCGCGCACGCGGTCAGCAGGGCGGCGGCCAGGGCGGCACGGACGGGTCGTACGGGCATGGGGCACACCTCTGCTGCTCGGGTGGCCGGCACGTCCTTGCGGTGGAAAACCTTTTCCTTATCGTCGAACGTAGGCCGTATCCGGAGGTGCCGTCAACGCCGGTTCGAATCCGTTCGACGGCTGACGTACCGCCTTCCGGATGGAATGCTGTGGCGAATGAGGTTGGACGACGTTCTGGTCTTCGACGCCGAGCTGCGCGGACTGCGCCTGCTCGGGAGCCTCTCCCGGCCGAAGGTGCCCGTCCGCGTGGAGGACGTTCCGGGCGCGATGTGCCTGTGGGGACCTCCCGCTGCCAACGGCGGCCATCGTTACGAGGTCCGGCTCGTTCCGGGCAGCGGAGTCCCGCTCGTGGAGGTGTTGCGCGCGATCCGGGCCAGCAAGGTGCGGCCGCCGGGCGGGCACCTGTACCTCCGAGGCGTCGCCGCGAGCTTCGACGCCGGCACCGTTGCCTGGTTGCGGGAGCGGGCCGCCGGCCGGGAGACGACGGGCCCGCACGCGATGATGGCGTACGACCTGCGGTCCATCGACGCCTCGGCCGAACTGCCCGAAGGGCTCACCGCATCCGTCGCGCGGACCGCCGAGGACCTCGCCAGGCTACGTTCGGTCGCCCGCCAGGTCTATGTCGGGCAGGGCGAGGCCGACGCCGACGCGGGCGAGGACAACGTCGACTTCTTCCACGCGCCCGGCACGATGACCTACCTCGCGGTCGGCCAGAACGGGCAGACGGTCTCGACCGGAAGCATCCTCCTCGTCGACGGCGTGGCCAACGTCTGGACCGTCGCCACGCTGCCGGCCGCGCGTGGCCAGGGCGCCGCCTCCGCGATCGTGCGGGCGGCCTGCGCCGAAGCCCGGCTGCAGGGTGCGTGGGCGGCGGTGTTGCGTACCAGCGACGACCTGGCCAGGGAGAACGGGCTCTACTACAACGTGGGCTTCCGGTTCGTAGGCCACGAACACGCGTGGAACCTCGACAGCGTCGACGAGCTCGACCTCTGAGGCTGCTACCAGTTCTGCTTCTGGGCGCGGGCCTCGAACAGCAGGACGGATGCCGAGATCGACACGTTCAGGGAGTCGGCACGGCCGAGCATCGGAAGGAACACGCCGGGAAAACCGGCCTCGCGCCACACCGGTGAGATGCCGAACCGCTCGCTGCCGAGGACGAACGCGGTGCGCGAGTCGCGGTAGTCGTAGTCGCGATAGTTCTTCGCGGCGGCCGTGTCGGCGAGGTAGACCTCGAACTCGTTGGCCTCGAGCCAGCCGACGGCCTCGGACGTGTCGTCGAAGTCGAGTACGGGGATGGTCAGGATCATGCCCTTGCTGGCCCGGAACACCTTCGGATGGGTGAGCCGCGCCTTGCGATTGGTCAGGATCAGCGCGTCGGCGGCGCAGGCATCGAGGGTGCGGATGAGCGTGCCGAGGTTGCCGGGGATCTCCACCCCGTCGGCGACCGCGACCAGCGCGTTGTCGGGGAGAGTGAGCTGGTCTGGCTCCCAGACCGGGATCTGCGTGATCGAGACCAGGCCGTCGGGGCGCTCGCGTTCGGCGAGGCGGGCGAGGGTCTTCTCGCTGACCCGGAACGCGAGCCGGGCGTGGTGGGCCAGCCGCTCGGCGAGCTCGGTGATCTCGTCGGAGTAGCCGGCCTCCGGGCACCAGAAGAACGTGTCGATCGGCGCGTCGACCTCGAGCAGCCGCTCGTGCGCCCACAACCCTTCGGCGACAACGAGCCGGCGGGGGTTGGGGCCCGCGTTCTTGATGATCGACAGCGCCTGCTTGACCTTGTGGTGCTGGGCGCCGATCTGCTGAAGTTCCATCGCGCGGCCATCCTATGCGGGTGCGCGTGGGCGGGCGGCCCGAGCCGCTTGCCACCCGAGTGTCGGTGGCCTGGACTATTGTCGAACACATGAGCGAATCTACCGAACTTGCCCGAATCAGTGCCGAGCTGGACGCGATCGGCTCCATGCCTCTGCGGGATCTGTCGAACGCGGAGCTGCGGGAGGTGATGGCCGGCTTGCGGGGGTTGCGCGCGGAGCTCCTGGAGCTCGAGTCGATCGCGGTGCTCGGAGCCAGGCCGGACGCCGTGCGGGCGATGGGTTGCCGGTCGGTGCGACAGGTCCTGACGGAGCGCGAGGGGGTGTCGCGGCCGGACGCCGCCGAGCCGGTGACGCGGGCCTGGTGGTTGCACACCGATCGGCAGCCGCGGGCTGGTTAACCTTTGGCGCATGGTTGAGCGGGCACGGGTCTTCGGCGAGGTAGCCGAGCAGTATGACGATGTACGCGCGGGATATACCGACGAGCTCGTCCAGTCGGTGTTCGACTACCTCGGGCGGGTGCCAGAGCGGTCTGTGGAGGTTGGCGCGGGCACGGGCAAGGCGACGGCAGCGTTCGCCGCCCGCGGTGTGCCGATCGTCTGCGTCGAGCCTGACCGGCAGATGGCTGACGTGCTTGCCGCACGGTTCGCAGACGTGCCCTCGGTCGAGGTCGCGATCGGCGGGTTCGAGGACTACTCGCCGCCTGCCGGCGGAGTGGACCTGCTGTACAGCGCGCAGGCCTGGCACTGGGTCGACCCCGAACGACGGTGCGCGCTGGGCCACGCCGCGCTCGCGCCGGGCGGAGCCATCGCGCTGTTCGGCCACCAGTACACCCTCGCCGACGACGACCTGCGTGCCGCGCTGCGCGAGGTGTACGAGCGGATGGAGCCCGAGCTCGTCCGCCCCGCGACCGAACCCCCGCCCCGGACGGAGGGCAGGTGGTTCTCGGGCGAGCTGAACGACAGCGGCCTGTTCACCGATATCCGTATCGAGGAGTTCCACACGGTCGTCCCGTACCCCACGCAGCGCTGGCTGTCGCTGATCAGCACGTTCTCGGTCTATCGCATCCTCGACCCCGCCCGGGTCGAACCGCTGCTCGCCACCCTCACCGACACCATCGACGCCCACGGCGGCACCGTCCCGGTCGACCTCGCCACCGTCCTCACCCTCGCCCGCTCTGCTTAACCACCGCTCCGCCCGCCCCGGCGGGCCCGCGCGGTGAGCGAGGAGCGCGGGCGTCGAGGAGCAAGAGTTCCGACGGGCGCGGGCGGCGTGGCGGCGAGGACCCCGCTGAAGCCATGGCTACTCCGTGGCTGGGCGGTCGCCGGCCGGCGTCACCAGGGAGCAGCGGCGTGTCGAGTCGGTGTCTCCTGTCCGCGGCTTGCCGCTGTGCGCCTCGGGCCGGTGCTGCGTGCGGATGGCCAGGCCCGGCTGGATCTGACCGTTATCGGCGTTCGTTGCCGCGTTTGTAGTTGCCGGTCACCTTGGCCAGCGCCAGCTGAACCGCGTCCTCATCTCCACTCGATGCTGCCGACTCGAGGGTCGCGATCAGGCGGGCGGCCCGGGCTCCCGCCACCGTCGCCACCTGGCGGCCACCCCTGCTGATCAGGACCTGGCCGGATTGTGTGACCCGGTAATCGAATGGATCGTCCAGCATCTGACGCTTCCTCGAGAACACCGTTTTTCGCAAGGTTAATCATGCGTAAATCGCCTGCGTAGCAAGGGGATGGGGGCTCCAGCCAACCGCTCGACGTACGCAATAGACTGTGTACAGCGTGGACTAGTGAAGGCGTTCACAAAGTCACAGCACGAGTTCACTAGCGACCGAAGACACATGGGGTACAGACACCGGATCCAACGTCCAAGCCGCACCCGACCAGCGCTGACCGGGAGCGACCCGCGCACGTGAGCTGGATCCGGAGCCGGTCCCGAAACACCACAGATGCCTGAGGACCGAAGTGCGCAGGAGCGCTGACCAGGACGCCGACGTCATCATCGTCGGTGCTGGACCAAGCGGTGCCACCACGGCCTACCACTTGGCCCGGGCCGGACTGCAGGTTCTGCTGTTCGAGAAAACCGCCTTCCCGCGGGAGAAGGTCTGCGGCGACGGCTTGACGCCCCGTGCGGTCAAAGAGCTGGTCGCGATGGGGATCGACGTCTCCGAGGAAGCCGGCTGGCTGCAGAACAAGGGCCTGCGGATCTACGGCGGCGGCATGCGCCTGGAGTTGCCCTGGCCGGATCTGGCCGAGTACCCCGGCTACGGCCTGGTCCGCAAGCGCACCGACTTCGACGAGACGCTCGCCCGCCAGGCAGAGAAGGCCGGCGCGATCCTGCGTGAGCAGTCGACCGTCACCGGAGCGATTCGGAACGAACGCACTGGCCGCGTCGAGGGCGTCACCGTCAAGCCGACGAACGACAAGCAGGCCGAGCCCAAGGACTACCGAGCCCCGCTGATCGTCGCCGCTGACGGGAACTCCAGCCGGCTCTCCGTCTCCCTCGGCCTCAACCGGCGCGAGGACCGGCCGATGGGCGTCGCCGTCAGGACCTACTTCACCAGCCCCCGGCACGACGACGACTGGCTGGAGTCCTGGCTCGAGCTCTGGGACGGTCCGGCCGGCCGCGCCAACCTGCTGCCCGGCTACGGCTGGATCTTCGGCATGGGCGACGGCACCTCCAACGTCGGTCTGGGGCTGCTCAACACCAGCAAGGGCTTCGCCAACGCCGACTACCGCTCCCTGCTGAAGGCCTGGCTCGCCGGTACGCCCGAGGAGTGGGGCTACCGGGAAGAAAACCAGGTCGGCCCTGTGCGTGGCGCGGCGTTGCCGATGGGTTTCAACCGCCAGCCCCACTATCGTGATGGCCTGCTGCTGGTGGGTGACGCCGGCGGCATGGTCAACCCGATGAACGGTGAAGGGATCGCGTACGCCATGGAGTCCGGCGTCCTGGCCGCCGACGTCATCGCGCAGGCGCTGGCACGCGGGCCGGGCACAGCGAGAGAGCGCGCACTCCTCGGCTACCCCCGGACGCTGAAGCAGACCTACGGCGGCTACTACACGCTCGGCCGGATGTTCGTGAAGGCGATCGGCAACCCGCACGTGATGAAGCTCGCCACCCGTCACGGCCTGCCCCACCCCGTGCTCATGCGCTTCGTACTGAAAATGCTGGCCAACCTGACAGATCCGCGCGGAGGCGACGCGATGGACCGGATCATCAACGCGATGTGCAAGGTCGCTCCGGCGGCCTAGAGGAGGATTCATGGAGTTGTATGTGCCGATCCTCGTGCTCCTCCTGGTCGCGGGAGCGTTCGGCGTCATCACGTCGTGGATTCCGTCGTTCCTCGTCGGACCACGGCGTTACAACCGCGCGAAGCTCGACTCGTACGAGTGCGGCATCGAGCCGACACCACAGCCGGCGGGCGGCGGGCGGTTCCCAGTCAAGTACTACATCGTCGCGATGCTGTTCATCGTCTTCGACATCGAAATCATCTTCCTGTACCCCTGGGCCGTCACCTTCGACCAGATGGCGCTGTTCGGGTTGGTGGAGATGGCGCTGTTCATCGTCACCGTGTTCGTCGCGTACGCCTACGTGTGGCGTCGAGGAGGTCTCGAATGGGACTAGAGGAAAAACTGCCGTCGGGTGTGCTGCTGAGCACCGTTGAAGGTGTCGTCGGTTACTTCCGCAAGGCGTCGTTGTGGCCGGCCACGTTCGGCCTGGCGTGCTGCGCCATCGAGATGATGACGTTCGGCGCACCGCGCTACGACTCCGGCCGGTTCGGCATGGAGGTGTTCCGGGCGTCACCGCGGCAGGCGGACCTGATGATCGTCGCCGGCCGGGTGAGCCAGAAGATGGCGCCCGTACTCCGCCAGATCTACGACCAGATGCCGCACCCGAAGTGGGTGCTGGCGATGGGCGTCTGCGCGAGCAGCGGCGGCATGTTCAACAACTACGCGATCGTGCAGGGCGTCGACCACGTGGTGCCGGTCGACATGTACCTCCCGGGCTGCCCGCCCCGCCCGGAGATGCTGATCGACGCGATCCTCAAGCTGCACGACAAGATCCAGCACGGCAAGCTCGGCCCGAACCTCCGCAAGGAGTTCCAGGAGCGCGAGGAGTCGGCGCTCACCGCCGCGCCGACGTCGGACATGAAGGGCCTGCTCGCATGAGCGACGAGAAACACCCGCAGGAGGTGACCGACGCCTCGTCCTCGGAGGAGCTCCTCCCGGAGAAGCGGGACGCCGGACAGCCCGAGGTGATCGCCCAACGCCGGGGCGCGTTCGGCGTCAGCGGTACGGGTGACACCTCCGGCTACGGCCGGCTGCAGCGGCGGGTCGCGATGCCGGGTGGCACCGAGCCTCCGTACGGCAGCTGGTTCGACGAGGTGACCGACCGGCTCGCCGAAGTCCTGCCGGAGGACGAGAGCTGGGACTACGCCATCGAGAAGGTCGTCGTCGACCGTGGCGAGCTCTCGCTCTACGTACGCCGCGAGCACATCGTCACCGTCGCCAAGACGTTGCGCGACGACCCGGGCCTGCGGTTCGAGTTCTGCAGCAGCGTCTCCGGCGTGCACTACCCCGGCGACGAGGGACGCGAGCTGCACACCGTCTACCACCTGCTCTCGATGACGCACAACCGGCGGATCCGGCTCGAGGTCACCGCACCCGACGCCGACCCGCACATGCCCTCGGTCGTGGGCGTCTACCCAACCGCCGACTGGCACGAGCGGGAGGCCTACGACTTCTTCGGGATCATCTACGACGGTCACCCCGCGCTGACCCGGATCCAGATGCCGGACGACTGGCCTGGTCACCCGCAGCGCAAGGACTACCCGCTCGGCGGCATCCCGGTTGAGTACAAGGGCGCGACGATTCCGCCTCCCGACACGCGGAGGAGCTACAACTGATGACCACACAGGCTGAAAACGCTGAAAACACAGCGAGCCCCGGAAGCGCCGCGGAGACCGAGCAGGACCCCTACGCCGGCGTACGCGAGACCACGCAAGGCGCGGTTTACAACGTCACCGGCCAGGACTGGGACGAGATCTCGGCGGCCGCCGCGGAGTCCGAGGACGAAACGATCATCGTCAACATGGGCCCGCAGCACCCGTCGACGCACGGCGTGCTCCGGCTCATCCTCGAGCTCGACGGCGAGACCGTGAAGGACCTGCGAGCCGGGATCGGCTACCTCCACACCGGTATCGAGAAGAACATGGAATACCGGAGCTGGACGCAGGGTGTCACGTTCTGCACGCGGATGGACTACCTCAGCCCGTTCTACAACGAGGCGGCCTACGTCGGCGCCGTCGAGAAGCTGCTGGGCATCGAGGACCAGATCACCGAGCGGGCGAAGATCCTGCGCGTGATGATGATGGAGCTCAACCGCGTCTCCTCCCACCTGGTCGCGATCGCGACCGGCGGCATGGAGATCGGCGCGCTCACCGTCATGACGATCGGCTTCCGTGAGCGGGAGAAGACGCTCGACCTGTTCGAGCTGATCACCGGCCTGCGCATGAACAGCGCCTACTTCCGGCCGGGCGGTGTCTCCCAGGACATCCCCGATAACGCGCTGACCCAGCTCAAGGACTGGGTCAAGTGGATGCGCAAGTACCTCCCGGAGTACGCCGACTTCTGCAACGCCAACCCGATCTTCAAGGGCCGGCTGTGCGACGTCGGTGTCCTCGACCTGGCCGGCTGCATGGCGCTCGGCGTCAGCGGCCCGCCGCTGCGGGCCACCGGCTACCCCTGGGACCTGCGCAAGACGCAGCCCTACTGGGGTTACGAGACCTACGACTTCGAGGTCCAGACCTGGGACACGCCCGACGCGTACGGCCGCTTCCGCATCCGGCTGAACGAGATGTGGGAGTCGGTGAAGATCGTCGAGCAGTGCATCGAGCGGCTGGAGAAGACGCCAGGCCCGGTGATGGTCGCCGACAAGAAGATCGCCTGGCCGAGCCAGCTCGCGGTCGGACCCGACGGCATGGGCAACTCGCTCGAGCACATCCGCCACATCATGGGCGAGTCCATGGAGGCGCTCATCCACCACTTCAAGCTGGTGACCGAGGGCTTCCGGGTCCCGGCCGGCCAGGCCTACTTCGCGGTGGAGTCGCCGCGCGGTGAGCTCGGCTGCCACGCGGTGTCCGACGGCGGCACGCGGCCGTTCCGGGCGCACTTCCGCGACCCGTCGTTCGTCAACCTGCAGTCCGCGGCCGCGATGTGCGAAGGCGCTATGGTCGCCGATGTGATCGTCGCGGTTGCCAGCATCGACCCCGTGATGGGTGGTGTCGACCGGTGAGCAACGACCGGCCAGCCTTCGAAAAGAACACGAGCAGGGACGCATCCGCTATCTCGGAGCAGACCCGGGAAGAGATGCGCCAGATCATCGCGCGCTATCCGCAGAAGCGGTCGGCGCTGCTGCCGATGCTGCACCTGGTGCAGAGTGAGGCGGGGTACGTCAGCAACGAAGGCATCGAAGCCTGTGCCGAGCTGCTCGACCTCACCGCCGCCGAAGTCGCGGCGGTCGCCACGTTCTACACCATGTACAAGCGGCGTCCGGTCGGCGACTACCACGTCGGCGTGTGCACCAACACGCTGTGCGCGGTGATGGGCGGCGACCAGATCTTCGCGAGCCTGAAGGAACACCTCGGTGTCGGCAACGACGAGACCACCGAGGACGGCAAGATCACGCTCGAGCACATCGAGTGCAACGCCGCCTGCGACTTCGCGCCGATGATGACCGTCAACTGGGAGCTCATGGACAACATGACTCCGGACAAGGCGCGTCAGCTGGTAGACGAGCTGCGCGGTGGCAAGGAAGTGCAGGCGTCCCGCGGCGCGCGGATCTGCACCTGGCGGCAGGCCGAACGCGTGCTCGCCGGCTTCAACGACGGCCGCGCCGACGAGGGCCCGTCCGCGGGTCCCGCGTCGCTCGTGGGTCTCGAGCTGGCCAGGGAGAACGGCTGGTCGGCGCCGGACGGAGGAGACAAGCAGTGACCGATCCGCTGACGCCCAATCTCACGAAGAACTGGGGCGACGAGCGTTCGTGGACGATCGACGCCTACACCGACCAGGGCGGCTACCGGCAGCTGAAGCGTGCGGTCGGCATGGAGCCCGACGCGATCGTCCAGCTGGTCAAGGACTCCGTGTTGCGCGGTCGAGGAGGCGCGGGCTTCCCGACCGGCATGAAGTGGGGCTTCCTGCCGCCGCTGGGTGAGAAGCCGCGCTACCTCGTGGTCAACGCCGACGAGTCGGAGCCGGGCACCTGCAAGGACATCCCGCTCCTCCTGGCCAGTCCACACACGCTGGTCGAAGGCGTGATCATCTCCTCGTTCGCCATCCGGGCCCGGATGGCGTTCATCTACGTACGCGGCGAGGTGCTGCACGTCATCCGCCGCCTGCAGCAGGCGGTCGCCGACGCGTATGCCGCGGGCTACATCGGCAAGGATGTGCTCGGCTCGGGCTACGACCTCGACGTCGTGGTGCACGCCGGCGCCGGCGCCTACATCTGCGGTGAGGAAACCGCGCTGCTCGACTCGCTCGAGGGCCGCCGCGGCCAGCCGAGGCTGCGCCCACCCTTCCCTGCCGTGGAAGGCCTCTACGCCAGCCCGACGGTGATCAACAACGTCGAGTCGATCGCGAGCGTGCCGGGCATCCTGCGGCACGGTGCCGAGTGGTACGCCTCGATGGGCACCGAGAAGAGCAAGGGCCCGGTGATCTACTCCCTGTCCGGTCACGTCAAGCGGCCCGGACAGTACGAAGCGCCGATGGGCACAACGCTGCGCGAGCTGCTCAACCTCGCGGGCGGCATGCGCGACGGCCACGAGCTGAAGTTCTGGACGCCTGGCGGCTCCTCGACGCCCATGCTCACCAAGGACCACCTCGACGTTCCGCTCGACCACGAAGGCGTCGTGGCCGCGGGCTCCATTCTCGGCACGCGCGCGCTGCAGTGCTTCGACGACTCGGTCTGCGTGCTGCGCGCGGTGCTGCGCTGGACAGAGTTCTACAAGCATGAGTCCTGCGGCAAGTGCACGCCCTGCCGCGAGGGCTTCTGGTGGCTGGTGCAGAAGCTCGAGCGCCTGGAGAACGGCGACGGCAGCGAGGAAGACCTCGACCTGCTGCTCGACCTGAGCGACAACATCGCCGGCCGGTCGTTCTGCGCGCTCGCCGACGGTGGGGTCGCGCCGATCACCTCGTCGATCAAGTACTTCCGCGACGAGTACCTCGCGCACTTCGAGAACGGCGGCTGCCCGTTCGACCCGAATGCCTCCACACTCTTTGCAACGAGTCAAGAGACTGCAGGAGTTTCCGCATGACTGACCCCAAAGAGGCGGTCGTAAAGGCCGAGCAGGCAACCGACCTCGTCACGCTCACCATCGACGACGTGCAGGTGAGCGTGCCGAAGGGCACGTTGCTGATCCGGGCCGCGGAGACGGTCGGGATCCAGATCCCGCGCTTCTGCGACCACCCGCTGCTCGACCCCGTTGGCGCCTGCCGCCAGTGCCTGGTCGAGATCACCGATGCCGGCAACGGCCGCGGCTTCCCCAAGCCGCAGGCGTCCTGCACGATCGAGGTCGCCGAGGGCATGGTCGTCAAGACGCAGCTGACGTCGACGGTGGCCGACAAGGCGCAGCAGGGAATCATGGAGTTCCTGCTGATCAACCACCCGCTCGACTGCCCGGTCTGCGACAAGGGCGGCGAGTGCCCGCTGCAGAACCAGGCGATGTCCAACGGCCGTGGCGAGTCGCGGTTCGATGCCAAGAAGCGGGAGTACCAGAAGCCGGTCGAGGTCTCCAAACAGGTGCTGCTCGACCGCGAGCGCTGCGTGCTCTGCGCGCGCTGCACGCGGTTCTCCCAGCAGGTGGCCGGTGACCCGTTCATCGAGCTGCTCGAGCGCGGTGCGCTGCAGCAGGTCGGCATCTACGAGAACGAGCCGTTCCAGAGCTACTTCTCCGGCAACACGATCCAGATCTGCCCGGTCGGCGCGCTCACCAGTGCGCAGTACCGCTTCCGCTCCCGTCCGTTCGATCTGGTGTCGACGCCGGGCATCGCCGAGCACGACGCGTGCGGTGCGGCGATCCGCGTCGACCACCGACGCGGCAAGGTGATGCGCCGGCTCGCCGGCGACGACCCCGAGGTCAACGAGGAGTGGATCAGCGACAAGGACCGCTTCGCGTTCCGGTACGCCACGCAGAAGGACCGCATCACCAACCCGCTGGTCCGCGACAGCGAGACCGGCGAGCTGCGCAACGCTTCCTGGTCGGAGGCGTTCCAGGTCACGGCCGAGGGCCTGGCCGGCGCCCGCGGCTCCGACGGCAGCGCGGCCGTACTGACCGGCGGCCGGATCACAGCCGAGGACGCCTACGCCTACGCCAAGTTCGCGCGGGTCGTGCTCGGCACCAACGACATCGACTTCCGCGCCCGGCCGCACTCGGAGGAAGAGGAGCAGTTCCTCGCCGCCGCGGTCGCCGGCACCGGGCTCGGCGTCACCTACCGCGACCTCGAGAACGCCAAGTCGGTCCTGCTGGTCGGCCTGGAGCCCGAGGAAGAGGCAGGCATCGTCTTCCTCCGCCTGCGCAAGGCGGCCAACGCCAAGAACCCCACGCAGGTCTGGTCGATCGCGCCGTACACCACCAAGGGCCTGACCAAGCTCGGCGGCACGCTGCTGCGGGCCGCGCCGGGCACCGAGGCCGAGGTGCTCGACGCGCTCGCGGTCGGCGGCCGCGAGAGCGGTCTCGACGGCAACGGCCGGGTCTGCTCGGTCGAGCTGCGCGACGGGCCGTCGGTGATCCTGGCCGGTGGCCGGCTGGCGGCGAGCAAGGGCGCGTTCTCCTCCGTGCTCAAGCTGGCCGAAGCCACCGGTGCCCGGGTCGCCTGGGTGCCGGGCCGGGCCGGTGAGCGCGGTGCGCTCGACGCCGGCTGCCTCCCGGGCCTGCTGCCCGGCGGACGTCCGGTCACCGACGCGGCCGCCCGGGTCGACGTCGGTGCCGCGTGGGAAGCCGGCGACCTGCCGGCGGCTCCTGGCCGCGACCTGACCCGGATCCTGCGGGCTGCCCGCCAGGGCGACGTCGACGCGCTGATCGTCGGCGGCGTCGAGCTGGCCGACCTGCCCGACCCGAAGCTGGCCCGCGCGGCTGTCGAGCGCACGCCGTTCGTGGTGAGCCTCGAGCAGCGCGCCAGCGAGGTCAGCGAGCTGGCCGACGTGGTGTTCCCGGTCGCGGTCGTGGCCGAGAAGCCCGGCACGTTCGTCAACTGGGAGGGCCGGATCCGGTCGTTCGAGGCGGCGCTCACGGAGTACGGCACCAAGTCCGACCTCTGGGTGCTGGCCGGCATCGCCGACGAGATCGGCAAGCCGCTCGGCTTCAACACCGTCGCGTCGGCCCGGCACGAGTTCGCCGAGCTCGGCGCCTGGGACGGCGCCCGGGTCGAGCGTCCGGCGGTCGCGCCCAGCGTGCCGCAGGCTCCCGGCTCCGGCCAGGTCGTGCTCGCGACCTGGCACCAGCTGGTCGACAACGGCCGGCTGCAGGACGGCGACCCGAACCTCGCGGCCACGGCCCGCCCGGCGTTCGCACGGCTGTCGGCGGCCACCGCCGGTGGTCTCGGACTCGAGGAGGGCCAGGCGGTCTCGGTCTCGACCGACCGCGGCCAGGTGGTGCTCCCGCTCGAGGTGGCCGACCTGCCCGACGGCGTGGTGTGGCTGCCCACCAACTCCGCAGGTTCCAGAATTCGCGAAGTGCTCGGCGTCGACGCCGGCGCGATCGTGTCCATCGGAGGTGCCGCATGACTGCCGCAACCACCACCTTGCTGGCCGCTGACGACCTGTCGGCGTTCGGCAAGGACCCGTGGTGGATCATCCTGATCAAGGCCGTCGTCATCGTCGTCCTGCTGGTGCTGCTCACGCTGTTCAACATTTGGTTCGAACGCCGCGTGGTCGCCAAGATGCAGCACCGGATCGGCCCCAACGTGCACGGGCCGTTCGGTCTGCTGCAGAGCCTGGCCGACGGCATCAAGCTGTCGCTGAAGGAAGGCTTCATCCCCAAGCAGGCCGACAAGGTCGTGTTCCTGCTGGCGCCGTTCCTCGTGGTGACGATGGCCTGCCTGACGTTCGCGGTGATTCCGTTCGGGCCGGAGGTCAGCATCTTCGGGCACCGCACGCCGCTGCAGCTCGCCGACCTTCCGGTCGGCGTCCTGTTCGTGCTGGCGGTGGCCTCGATCGGCATCTACGGCATCGTCCTCGGCGGGTGGTCGTCCGGCTCGACCTACCCTCTGCTGGGTGGGCTGCGGTCGTCGGCGCAGATGATCTCGTACGAGGTCGCGATGTCGCTGTCGTTCGTCGCGGTGTTCCTCTACTCCGGCTCGATGTCGACCTCGCAGATCGTCGAGAGCCAGGCGTCCGGCGGCTCGGCGGTGTTCGGCGGCGTCACGCTGCACCTGCCGAGCTGGTACGCCATCGTGCTGCTCCCGTCGTTCCTGATCTACCTGGTCTCGATGGTCGGTGAGACCAACCGGGCGCCGTTCGACCTGCCCGAGGCCGAGGGCGAGCTGGTCGCCGGGTTCGGCACGGAGTACTCCTCGATGAACTACGCCGCGTTCTACCTCGCCGAGTACATCAACATGGTCACCGTCTCCTCGGTCGCGACCACGCTGTTCCTCGGCGGCTGGCGGGCCCCCTGGCCGATCTCGATCTGGGACGGCGCCAACGAGGGCTGGCTCCCGGTCGTGTGGTTCTTCGGCAAGGTCGTCTGCATCATGTTCGTGTTCATCTGGCTGCGCGGAACCCTGCCGCGGATGCGCTACGACCAGTTCATGAAGCTCGGCTGGAAGTGGCTGATCCCGATCGCGCTGGTGTGGACGCTGTTCGTCGCCACCGCCCGCGCCATGCTGAACGCCCAGATGCAGCGGCAGTTCTTCTTCACGATCGCGGCGATCGTGGTGGTCGTCCTGCTCGCCTCGATCGTCTACGACAACATCGCGGCCAAACGCGAGGACCAGGAGAAGGCGAAGGCAGGCGAGCCCGAGGAGTTCGACCCGTTCGCGGGTGGCTACCCTGTCCCGCCGATGCCAGGCCAGGAGCTACCGGACTGGCGGGAGCCGCAGCTGGCTACGGCTACCGCCACGAAGGCCCCAGAAGAAGCGTCCGCTTCGGAGACAAACAGCCAGGAGGAGTCCCGTGGCTAGTTCGAGGGACGAGCCAGGTGGCTTGAAGAAGCTATTTGCGCCGGTCGCCGGATTCGGCGTCACGTTCCGGACGATGTTCAAGAAGACCTTCACCGAGCAGTACCCCTTCGAGAAGAAGCCGACCGCACCGAGGTTCCACGGCCGGCATCAGCTCAACCGGCACCCTGACGGGCTGGAGAAGTGCATCGGGTGTGAGCTGTGCGCCTGGGCCTGTCCCGCGGACGCGATCTACGTCGAGGGTGAGAGCAACTCCGACGAGGGAGAGTTCGCCGGTGCCGGCCGCTTCTCGCCTGGTGAGCGCTACGGCAAGGTCTACCAGATCAACTACCTCCGCTGCATTCTCTGCGGTCTGTGCATCGAGGCCTGCCCGACCCGGGCGCTCACGATGACCAACGAGTACGAGCTCGCCGACGACAACCGCGCCGACCTGATCTATGAGAAGCAGGACCTGCTGGCGCCGCTGCTGCCCGGCATGGAGGCGCCGCCACACGCGATGTGGCTCGGCGACGACGAGAAGGACTATTACCGCGGCACGGGGTTGCCGGGCTGGTCCGACCGAACGGGCCAAGAAGAGGGAACGGCGCAGCTGACCGAACCGAGTGAGGCGGCCAAATGAGCGTGGCCTTCTGGATCCTCGGACCGCTCGCGGTCCTGTTCGCGCTCGGCATGATCATCTCGCGTAAGGCAGTGCACAGCGCGCTGCTGCTCGCGGGCGTGATGATGTCGCTCGCGGTGCTGTACGCCAGCCAGGACGCGCCGTTCCTGTTCGCGGTGCAGATCATCGTCTACACCGGCGCGATCCTGATGCTGTTCCTGTTCGTGCTGATGCTGGTCGGCGTCGACGCGTCCGACTCGCTGGTCGAGACCCTGCGCGGCCAGCGCTGGTGGGCGATCGCGGCGGCCGTCGTGTTCGGGGTGCTGATCATGGTCGCGCTCGGCCAGATCACGCTGAGCAAACCGGTCGGCTTCGACGCCGCCGCACCCGACGGCAACATCCCGGCGATCGCGCGACTGCTCTTCTCCAAGTACGTCTTCGTCTTCGAGGTCACCAGCGCGCTGCTGATCACGGCGGCGGTCGGCGCGATGGTGCTGGCCCACCGCGAGCGGCTCACGCGGAAGACCACGCAGGCCGAGTTCGCGGAGAAGCGGTTCAAGGACTACGCCGAGACCGGCAAGCACCCCGGCCAGCAGCCGACACCCGGCACGTTCGCCCGCCACAACGCGGTCGACACGCCGGCGCTGTTGCCCGACGGCACGGCCGCCCCCGGCTCGGTGTCGAGGGTGCTGGTCGCCCGCGGCACCACCCGGCAGCCGGAGCGCTACGCCGACGACGTGCCCGAGATCGAGCGCTCGCTCGGTGAGGACTCGTCGACCGAGACCCGGACGTACGGCCCGAGGGAGGGTAAGTGAGCGCGGAACCGTTCGTCGTTCTCTCGGCGCTGCTGTTCACGATCGGTGCGCTCGGCGTGCTGGTCCGGCGCAACGCGATCGTCGTGTTCATGTGCATCGAGCTGATGCTGAACGCCGCGAACCTCGCGTTCGTGTCCTTCGCCCGGCAGGTCGGCACGCTCGACGGCCAGATCGTGGCGTTCTTCGTGATGGTGGTCGCCGCGGCCGAGGTCGTGATCGGGCTCGCCATCATCGTGACCATCTTCCGCACGCGCCGCTCGGCCTCGGTCGACGACGCGAGCCTGCTGAAGTTCTGACGGAAAGACGTGAGCACCGTGACTTTCGCACAGGAGAACACTGTGGCCGCGGCGTCTGGAGTCTCCGCCCTGCTGTGGCTGGTGATCGCGCTGCCCGCCATCTCGGCCGCGATCCTGCTGCTGACCGGACGGTTCGCCGACAAGTGGGGCCACCTGCTGGGGTGCCTGACACCGCTCGCGTCGTTCGTGCTCGGCGCCGCGATGTTCTTCCAGATGCTGGGCCAGGATCCCGAGCACCGCGGGGTCGAGCAGAGCCTCTTCGACTGGATCCCGCTGCCGGGCTACCACGTCTCCGCGGGCTTGCAGCTCGACCAGCTCTCGGTCAGCTTCGTGCTGCTGATCACGGGTGTCGGCAGCCTGATCCACATCTACTCCATCGGCTACATGGCGCACGACGCGCGCCGGCGCCGGTTCTTCGGCTACCTCAACCTGTTCGTCGCGGCGATGCTGACGCTGGTCCTCGCCAACGACTTCCTGGTGATGTTCGTCGGCTGGGAGGGCGTGGGTCTCGCGTCGTACCTGCTGATCGGGTTCTGGCAGCACAAGCACTCCGCGGCCACCGCGGCCAAGAAGGCGTTCGTCGTCAACCGTGTCGGTGACGTCGGCTTCCTGCTGGCGGCCATGCTGATGCTGGCGACGTTCGGCACCACGTCGTTCTCCGGCGTGTTCGGCGGCATCGGCGAAGCGAGCCAGGGCATCGTCACCGCGATCGGCCTGCTCCTGCTGCTCGGCGCCTGCGGTAAGTCCGCGCAGTTCCCGCTGCAGTCCTGGCTGCTGGACGCGATGGAGGGCCCGACCCCGGTGTCGGCGCTGATCCACGCGGCGACGATGGTGACCGCCGGGGTCTATCTCGTCACCCGGTCGAACGCGATCTACGCCGAGACCGAGGTCGCCAGCACCGCCGTCGTCCTGGTCGGCACGATCACGCTGCTGATGGGCGCGATCATCGGTTGCGCGAAGGACGACATCAAGAAGGCGCTGGCCGGTTCGACGATGAGCCAGATCGGCTACATGATGCTCGCCGCGGGCATCGGCCCGATCGGCTACGGCTTCGCGATCTTCCACCTGCTGACGCACGGCTTCTTCAAGGCCAACATGTTCCTCGGCGCCGGCTCGGTCATGCACGGCATGAACGACAACGTCGACATGCGCCGCTACGGCGCGATCCGCAAGGCCATGCCGATCACGTTCGTCACGTTCGCGATCGGCTACCTCGCGATCATCGGCATCCCGCCGTTCGCCGGCTTCTGGAGCAAGGACAAGATCATCGAGGCCGCGTTCTCGCACAACACGTGGATCGGGATCTGCGCACTGCTCGGTGCCGGCATCACCGCGTTCTACATGACCCGCCTGATGTTCATGACGTTCTTCGGCAAGAAGCGGTGGGAGAAGGACGTGGACCCGCACGAGTCGCCGAGCGTCATGACGATCCCGCTGATTCTGCTGGCGGTGCTGTCCGCGGCCGGTGGACTGCTGCTGGTCAGCAACGCGATCGCCGTCTGGCTGGAGCCGGTCGTCCACGGCGAGCACGTCGAGCCGCCGCTGTCGCTCCTGCTGATGACCGGCATGACGCTCGCGGTCGTCGTCGTCGGCATCCTGATCGGGTGGCTGCTGTTCGGTCGCGACCGCGACATCCCGGAGACCGCGCCCAAGGGCTCGCCGATCACCATCGCGGCCCGCCGTGACCTGTTCGGCGACGACTTCAACGAGGTCGTGCTGATGAAGCCCGGCGAGGAGACGGTCAGGGTGCTGGTCTCGGTCGACGACAAGGGCGTCGACGGTGTGGTCAACGGCTTGGCGGCGTTCACCGGCGGCATGTCCGACCGGCTGCGCCGCATGCAGACAGGTTTCGTCCGCTCGTACGCCCTGGCGATCCTCGGAGGCGCAGCCTTCGTCGTCGTCGCGATGCTCGCAGTGAGGCTGTCGTGAGAAACACCCCGGAACGGAGTGACAAGTGATGCTGCCTTGGTTGACGGTGACCGCGCTGCTCCCGGCGGTCGGCGCACTGGTGCTGGCGTTCATCCCGAAGGGGAAGGACAAGCTGGGCAAGCAGGTCGCGTTCGTGTTCGCGCTCGCGACGCTGGTGCTGGCGGCGATCGTCGGCGTGGGCTACATCCCCGAGGCCGGCATGCAGTTCGAGGACGACGCGTCCTGGATCCCGCAGTTCGGTGTGCACTACGCGGTGGGTGTCGACGGCATCGGGCTGGTGCTGTTCCTGCTGACCGCGCTGCTGGTGCCCGTCGTGATGCTGGCCGGCTGGAACGAGGCCGAGGGCGGCAAGCGGAGCGTCAAGACGTACTTCGCGCTGGTGCTGGCGCTCGAGACGCTGGCGCTCGGCGTGTTCGTCGCGACCGACGTGTTCCTCTTCTACATCCTGTTCGAGGCCACGCTGATCCCGCTGTACTTCCTGATCGGGTCGTACGGCGGTGCGGGCCGGGCGTACGCCGCGGTCAAGTTCCTGATCTACAGCCTCGTCGGTGGCCTGGTCATGCTGGCCGGCGTCATCGGGCTCTACGCCGTGTCCTACAGCCAGACCGACGGCAAGCCGTCGTTCCTGCTCGCCGACCTGACCAAGCTCGACATCGACCCGACCACGCAGCGCTGGCTGTTCATCGCGTTCTTCGTCGCGTTCGCGATCAAGGCGCCGATGGTCCCGGTGCACACCTGGCTGCCGGACACCGCCCGCGAGGCGACACCGGGCACGGCCGTCCTGCTGGTGTCGATCCTCGACAAGATCGGCACGTTCGGCATGATCCGGTTCTGCCTGCAGCTGTTCCCGGAGGCCTCTCAGTGGGCAACGCCGGCCGTGGTCATTCTCGCGGTGATCTCGGTCGTCTACGGTGCCGCGCTGGCGATCGGCCAGGGCGTGCTGAAGGGCGACCTGAAGCGGCTGATCGCGTATACGTCGATCTCCCACTTCGGGATCATGGTGCTCGGCATCTTCGCGATGACCAGCACGGCCCAGACCGGCTCGACGTTCTACATGGTGAGCCACGGGCTGTCGACGGCCGCGCTGTTCCTGATCGCGGGCTACCTCATCTCCAGGCGCGGTTCGGCGAAGATCAGCGACTTCGGTGGCGTCGACCAGGTGGCGCCGAAGCTGTCCGGCGCGTTCCTGTTCGCCTGCCTGGCCGGGCTCTCGCTGCCCGGCCTGTCGCCGTTCGTCAGCGAGTTCCTCGCGCTGGCCGGCACGTTCGCGCGGCCGGAGCTGCGGGTCCAGGCGATCATCGCGACCTGCGCGGTCATTCTCGCCGCCCTTTACATGCTGATCGTCTACCAGCGCACGATGACCGGGCCGACCGTCGAGTCGGTGAAGCAGGTCAAGGACCTGCGCCCGCGTGAGGTCGTCGCGATCGCGCCGCTGGTGGTGCTGTTGCTCGGCCTGGGGCTGTTCCCCAAGCCGGTGCTCGACGTCATCTCGCCGGCGGTGCAAGACACGATGCAGACCGTCGGGGTGACCGACCCCAAGCCTGTCGTCCCGGTTGCTGAAGAAAGTTCAAGGTAGACCCCAGATGGACACTGTGAACGACTTCACCGCTCCACACATCGAGTACGCGCTGATCGCGCCGATGTTGATCGTGTTCGGGGTCGCCATCGTCGGCGTCCTGGTCGAGGCGTTCGTGCCTCGTCGGCTGCGGTACGCCGTCCAGGTGCCGCTGGCGTTCCTCGCACTGGCGGCCGCGCTCGTACAGACGATCCGGCTGTGGGGGAGCGAGGTGCTGGCGCTCGGGGGCTCGGTCGCGATCGACGGCTTCTCGCTGTTCCTGTGGGGCATCATCCTGGTCTTCGGGCTGATGTCGGTGCTGGTGGTCGCCGAGCGACGGGTCGACGGTGGCGTGCTGGCGTTCACCGCGCAGGCGGCGGCGCTGCCCGGCTCGGAAGCCGAGCGGGAGTCGCAGGCCAAGCGGCTGGAGCAGACTGAGGTCTTCCCGCTGCTGATGTTCGCGATCGGCGGCATGCTGCTGTTCCCGGCGGCAAACGACCTGCTGACGATGTTCGTCGGGCTCGAGGTGCTGTCGCTCCCGTTGTACCTCCTGTGCGGCCTGGCCCGCCGGCGCCGGCTGCTGTCGCAGGAAGCCGCGCTGAAGTACTTCCTGCTCGGCGCGTTCTCCTCGGCGTTCTTCCTCTACGGCGCGGCGCTGCTGTACGGCTTCGCCGGCTCGATCAGCTTCACCGGCATCGCCGCCGCGCTCGACACGGAGCCGGGCGTCGACGGGCTGCTGCTCGCCGGAACGGCGTTGCTGGCGGTCGGCCTGCTGTTCAAGATCGGCGCGGCGCCGTTCCACCTGTGGACTCCGGACGTCTACCAGGGAGCTCCGACCGCGATCACCGGCTTCATGGCGGCCTGCACCAAGATCGCCGCGATCGGTGCGCTGCTGCGGGTCTTCTACGTCGCGCTCGGCGCGAGCCGGTGGGACTGGCAGCCGATGATCTGGGTCGTCGCGATCATCACGATGCTGGTCGGCGCGATCCTGGCGCTCACCCAGACCGACATCAAGCGGATGCTGGCGTACTCCTCGATCGCACACGCCGGCTTCCTGCTGGTCGGGTTCGTCGGGCTGCGCGACTCGATCTCGGTCAACACCTCCGCTGTGCTGTTCTACCTCGCGACGTACGGCTTCGCGACGGTCGGCGCGTTCGCGGCGGTGACGCTGGTGCGCGACGCCTCCGGCGAGGCCACGCACCTCTCGCGCTGGGCGGGGCTCGGGCGGCGCTCGCCGCTGCTGGGCGCGGTGATGACGCTGTTCCTGCTGGCGTTCGCCGGTATTCCGCTGACCAGCGGTTTCATGGGCAAGTGGGCGGTGTTCTCGGCCGCCTGGCAGGGCGGCGCGTGGCCGCTGGTGCTGGTCGGCGTACTGGCGTCGGTGATCGCGGCGTTCTTCTACATCCGCGTGATCGTGCTGATGTTCTTCTCCGAGCCGACGCCGGAAGGGCCGAGCATCGCGGTGCCGAGCGTGCTGACCTCGCTCACGGTGGCGGTCGGCGTTGCGGCGACGGTCGTCCTCGGTTTGTATCCTGAGCCGGTGCTCAAGCTCGCGGCGACAGCCGCGCAGCTCGTCGGCTAGCACCGTCCGGTTCGGGCGGATTCGGAACGGAGAGGGGGCACGAGCGACATGGCCAACACCGCGATCGTGTTTCCTCCGGTGGATGCGGCGCTCGACGAACGGCTGCGCACGTCGCTGGCCGAGGTCGAGCGCCGGCTCACCACCGTGGTGGAGAGCAGCGACGGCTTCGTCACGACGGCCGCGCAGCACCTGATCATCGCCGGCGGCAAGCGGTTCCGGCCGGCGCTGGTGCTGCTGGCGGCGGAGTTCGGTGACCCCCTCGCGTCCGAGGTCGTCACCTGTGCGGTCGTCATGGAGCTCACCCACCTCGCGACGCTCTACCACGACGACGTGATGGACGAGGCGCCCACGCGACGCGGTGCGCAATCGGCCAACGCCCGTTGGAACAACTCTGTGGCGATCCTGACCGGTGACTTCCTCTTCGCGCGGGCGTCGGACCTGATGGTCGACCTGGGCCTGGAAGCGGTGCGGATCCAGTCGCAGACGTTCGCCCGGCTGGTGGAGGGGCAGTTGAAGGAGACGCTGCCGGTGCCGGACGGGGTCGACGCCTTGAAGTACTACCTCGATGTGCTGGCCGACAAGACGGGCTCGCTGATCGCGACGTCGGCTCGGCTGGGTGCACGGCTGTCGGGGGCGCCTGCCTCGGTGCAGGCGACGGTCACGGAGTTCGGGGAGAAGATCGGGATCGCGTTCCAGCTCTCCGACGACGTGATCGACATCGCGTCGTCGGGGGAGGACCTCGGCAAGGAGGCCGGCACCGACCTGCGCGAAGGTGTGCCGACGTTGCCGGTGCTGCTGGCGCGGCGGTCGACCGATCCGGCGGATGCACGGCTGCTGGAGCTGCTGGCGGGTCCGCTGGAGGACGACGCGCTGCACGCGGAGGCGCTGCGGTTGCTGCGCGCCCACCCGGCGATGGCCGAGGCCCGCGCGGTCGTCCGCGAATGGGCCGATGACGCGCGGAAGGTGCTGAGCACCTTGCCCGACGTTCCCGCGCGACAATCCCTCGCCGACTTGTGCGATCTGGTGGTCACCCGGACGGCTTAGCCCGGCCCGAGCAGGCCGGCTCGCGTCAGCCGTGGCATGACGTGGTGGTGTACGGCAGGAGCCAGCTGCCCTGGTACGTCGGAGGGCCCGCCGATCCACGCCAGGTCCGCGATCTCCGCCGCGGGCTTGGGGCCGCGGTCGAGGTCGGCCAGGTAGACGGTCATCCGCATCGGCACCCGTTCGAGCGCCGCGACCTCCTCCACGACCGCGAACGGCTCGATCCGGGTGGTCTTGGCGCCGAGCTCCTCGAGCAGCTCCCTGCGCAGGGTCTGCTCGGGCGTCTCGCCGGGATCGGGCTTGCCGCCTGGCAGATAGAACATCTCCGGCGCGGCGCTCTTGCTCACCACCAGCAACCGCCGATCGCGGACGACGGCCGCCGCGACGACGACCAGGTGCCCGTCGTCAGCCATGGCGCTCCAGGTCGTCCGGGGTGTCGAGGTCGTCGGGGGAGCCGGTGTCGTCGCAGGGGACAGAGTGGACGTGATCCGGGTGGGCCCGTAGCCAGGCGCGTGCTCCCTGGTCGCCCGTGGCGGCGTCGAGAACGTCGGTCCAGACCGAACGGCTGAGCAGGACGGGGTTCCTCGGCCGTCCGCCGTACGTCGCGACCGCTGCCGGGAAGCCGGTGGCCGCACGCAGCCGGCGGACGGCTTCGGCGCCGACCAGCGGCTGGTCGACCAGCGCGACCACCACCGCGTCGACGCGGGCAGGCATCGAGGCCAGGCCGGCCCGCAGCGACGAGCCCATCCCGGACTCCCAGTCCTCGTTTCGTACGACCACAACCTCGCGGCCACGAACCGCCGCGGCGGCCGAGTCGTACGAAGCCCCCAGCACCACGTGCACCGGATCGCAGCCGCCGTCGAGCAGCAGCCGAGTGCCGCGCTCGACCAGCAGCTCACCCGCGAACGGGACCAGCGCCTTCGGCCGGCCCATCCGGCTTCCGCCCCCCGCGGCCAGCAGCAACCCAGCGACGACGCTCACCCGGCCAACGTACCCTGGAGCGTGTGTACGTGAGCTCCCTGCACATCTATCCGATCAAGGGCTGCCGGGCGGTCCCCGTCGAGCAGGTCGACGTCGAGCCGTGGGGATGCACCGGCGACCGGCGGTGGATGGTGGTCGACGAGACCGGCCGATACCTCAGCCAGCGCGAGCGGCCCGAGCTCGCCCGCATCGTGGCCGGGCTCACCGACGGCGGCGTCGAGGCACGCGCCGAAGGCATGGAGCCGCTGGCGGTCAAGGAGCCCGAGCCGGCAGCGTCCAGGCTGGTTCCCGTCCGCGTGTGGGGCAGCGAGCTCGAGGCGGTCGAGGCCGACCCGGAGGGCCACGAGTGGTTCTCCGACTACCTCCACGCCGCCGTACGCCTGGTCTGGCTCGACGATCCCTATCGCAGGCCACCCCACAGCACGTACGGCACGCCGGCCGCGTTCTCCGACGGTTTCCCACTGCTCGTCACCAACACCGCCTCGCTCGACAGCCTGAACGACTGGCTGGCCGAGGCCGGCGACGAACCGCTGCCGATGAGCCGCTTCCGCCCCAACCTCGTCGTGTCCGGCGCCGGCGCCTGGGCCGAGGACGGTTGGGAGCGCCTGCGTCTGCCCGATGCCGAGCTCTACTCCACCAAGCCGTGCGGCCGGTGCGTCGTCACCACGACCGACCAGATCACGGGTGAGCGCCGCGGCCGCCAGCCGTTGAAGATGCTCGCCCGGCGCCGCCTGTTCGGCAAGGACATGGTCTTCGGCATGAACCTCGCCGTCGCCTCCGAGGGCGTCATCCGCACCGGCGAGCCGATCACGTCATAGGCCGGAACGGAAGGCACCCCTAGCCCAGCCCGAGGTGCCTGGCAGCCACGTGCAGCATGAGCTCAGCCTGCCTCGCCGACCACGCGATCGCCTCGCCGGCCTGCTGCCCGCTCAGCAACGGCGTCGCCACCTCGGCGCTCAGCTCGCCGCCGGGGCCGACGGTGTAGCGTCCCGCCACCGTCCACACCTGCAGGCGTTGCACGGTGGCCAACGCCTCTCGCGCGAACGGCACCAGCCGGACCGGCAGGTAGCCCGCCCGGACCACGATCCAGCCGGCGTCGTCGAGGCTCGTGGTCAGGTGATAGCGCAGCTGGTCGATGCCGAGGTCCGCGTCGAAGCTGGGCAGTTCGGCGGCGACGTCCAAGCCGGCTCGGCCGATCAACGGGAGACCGCCGGCCGAGGCCGATCGCTTCGACACCACCGCTCGTGACTCGCGCAGATGCCCGAGCAGGAACCCCAGCTGGTCGGCTGCGAGCGCGCCGGTTCCGAGGTAGCAGCTCAGCGCGATCTCGACCGACCCGTCCTCCGGGGAGAGGTACGCCCGGGCAAGCGGCAGCCGGCGGTTGACCTCCAGCAGGTCGTCGAAACTCAGCGCGAGGGGTACCGAGTCGTGTGCCGTCAGCCGGAGCGTCTCGTTCTCGCTCAGCACGCTGAGGTTGAGCGGCGCTGTCTCCCCGTCGCTCGTGCGGAACGCGGCGTACGGCACACCTCGTGGCGTCGTCCGGGTCGCGTACGCCAGGCCGAGCTCGTCGAGTACGTCAAAGAGCCAGCTCATCGCGCTCCCTCGTCGTCCCCGCGTCGTCCGACGATGATGCCAGGCAGGTACGTCACGCCCGAGGCGTCGGAGGCCAGTGGCGCGTCGGCACGCAGCATGGCCTGCGGCACCTGGTTCAGCGGGATGTCGAGGCCGTTCAGCGCGTTAAGCGAGCGGTTTGTCATCGACGCGTCGTTCGGGATCCGCCAGGCCCGTTGTGGCACGCCTGCCCGGTTGGTCTCGACGAAGATGTACTCGCGAGGGATCGGCGTCCCGTTCGCGGTGACCCGCGGGGTCGCGTCGTAGATCGGCATCTCGCGGTAGCCACCCCCCACGGCCCGGATCTGCTGGACGAGGATGTTGCGCGGTCCACGGTTCCACCATGCCGCGCCGGGCGTGAAGTTCATCGGGTCGGTCGTCGAGTTGCGCACGCCTGGCCCTTCGAGCGTGTCGGCGAAGTCGACGCCGTGGCTCTTGTCCCAGGTGGTGTTCGTGCCCGGTTCGCGGTACGGATTGTTGGCGCCGACGCCTTCCAGGTCCTCCGGAAGCCGGGTCCCACCCTGGTGCGTGCCGCCCTGGCGGGTGAGCGCGTCCGCGGCGATGGTGCGCCCGTTGTTGCGGATCACGTAGTTGACGGTCGTGCCGTCGGAGTAGACCGCGAGCTCCAGCGCGGCCGCCGGAGCGTTCGGCTCGCGCAGGATCACCCACTCGCCGGCCGACGAGCGCGACCAGAAGTGGCCCTCCGGCAGGTTGGCCGGAAGCCGGTCGGCCGGGAGTTGGTGGAACGCGTTGGTGTTGCCGACCCGGTTCACGTTCGCGGGTACGCCCTCGGCACCGCTGGCCGCGCGCCCGCCGCCGAAGACGGCGCCGGGTCCCTTCAGCTTCGACTGGCCGGTCGCGACGGCTTGTTGCCGGGCCTTCAACCACTGCACGGTTCTGGACTCGCCCATCGCCTGGCCGAGCCGGCTGCCGCGGAACGACTTCAGCGCGGCCGGCAGCCCTTTCGCCGTGACGTACATGAACAGCGCCTCGAGCAGCTTCCCCATCAGCAACCCGACAGCCTCGGCGTACTGCCTGGCGGCCTGGTCGATCTTCGCCTCGTCGCCGCGAGCGTTCCAGACGATCCCGAGGAACGTCCCGAACGCACTGCCGAGCGCGACGAGCGACTCGCCGACCCAGTACACCAGCATCGCGAGGCCCAGCCACTCCAGCAACGCCATGCCAACCTCGAAGCCGGCAGCGGCACCGGGCGCCGCGGTGACACCTCCGGCCAGTGCGCCGATCGCCGCACCGATCGCCGTGGTGACGGCGAGGATGCCGGCGGCGATGGCCAGCATCTGCGCCAGGCCCTCCAGCACCCCCCACAGCGTGTCCTCGACGTGCCGCTTGATCGCCTCGCCCATGTACTTCCCGGACTTGTCGATCGCCATCTGGTAGTCGGCCATCAGCTCGCCGACCCGGTCCAGGACGTCGGCGATACCCATCGCCTCGGCGACGTTGTGGCTGATCGAGCCCGAGTTCACCTTGCCCTTGAGCGAACGGGCAAATGGCTGGCTCGGAATCCAGATCGTCTGCCCGGCCTGGAAGTGGACCTGCTTCCAGCCGTCGGCGGTGTCCGGCACCGGCATCTTGTTCACGAACGCCAGCACGTTGACGTAGAAGCGCAGGTCCTGGCCCCAGTCGTCCGCTTTGTCCTTGTAGTACTGCTCGGCGATCGCGATCGCGGTGCCCGGGATACCGGGCTCCACCTTGTGCAGCTTGGCTCCTGGCTCGGGTGCACCCGTACGCACGTGGTCCGAGCCGGCGTAGCCCATCTCCCCCGACCTGGTCGAGACGAAGTACCAGTTGCCGGGGAACTTCTTCAGCACCTGCACCTTCGTGTCGAACGGCAGCCGGCGGATGACGTTCTGCTCGTCGTTGGTGTCGGGGGCCGTACGCAGGTGGAGCTCGGGCTGGTCGGCGCTGGTGGCGCCCGGCTTGCCGACGTTGTCCCCGCCGGGAGGCACCGTCCCGGCGTCCGGCCTGCGGCGGTTCTTCTCGCCACGCAGGACGCGGCGGTTGCTGTCCAGGCTCGGGGTCATGACGGACCCGCCCGGAAGGGCGGCCGGGCTGAGCTCCAGCATGGACAGCTCACGGTCGAGCTCGGAGTCGGAAAGGTCGCGCGCGTAGTCGGGTGTGATGGTCTGGTTCGTGGCGTCGCGTTGCAGGGACACCAGGCCCGCGACGGCAGCGTTACCGGCGGTCGTCTGCAGGCCGAGCAGCCCGCCGGCCTGCGGTTTGCGAGTGGTGGCCTTCGGCGCCGGCGGTCCGGCCGTCTGCCGCGCCGCACTCCGGTTGTGCGCTGCCTTCCCGCGGCCTCCGGACATGGGACCATGGTCCGCAGCCTCGGCGTCTGGACCAACGGCCATGCGTGTACCCGAACGGGCGAACCCAGCTGCCCCTACGGGCAGGCACGACGACGCAGGCGCCTTCACATCGCCTCGAGGTCAAGACGAGCCGAACGCCCACCGGTTACACACCAACGCTCGCTTCGTGAAACTCACGGCGCATCCGATGACATTTGAATCTGCCGGCTGTCCTACCGCTGGTACAGGCTTGGGCATCGGCAAGCCACGCTTTGCGAAGGGACAAAGAACAAGATGACGAACACGGTTCGGCTCGAGCGCACCTACCCGACGACGCCGGAGCACATCTGGCAGCTGTGGACCACGCCCGAGGGCATCGGGTCCTGGTGGTCGCCGGACGGCTTCGTGACCGAGGTCGGGAAGCTCGAGCTCCAGCCCGGCGGCGAGTTGATCTACACCATGACCGCGACCGGACCGGAGCAGGTCGCGTTCATGGAGAGCGCGGGGATGCCGCTCAGCACCGAGTCGCGCAAGACGTTCGTGGACGTCGAGGAGCCGGCCAAGCTGTCCTACAACTCGCTGATCGACTTCGTTCCGGACGAGGAGCCCTACGACCACCTCACCGTGGTGGAGCTGCGTCCGGTCGAGGGCGGCACCCAGGTCACGATGCTCGTCGAGCCGATGCACGACGAGGTGTGGACCGAACGCCTGGTGGCCGGCCGGTCCAACGAGCTCGACAACCTCGGCAAGGTGATCGCCGCCGCGGGGCCTGCCGCCTGACCATGGCGAAGCTGATCGTTACCAGCATCGTCTCGCTGGACGGCCACAGCGCCGCAGCCGACGGCAACCCGCTCGTGCTGGCAATGGACGGCGGGTGCCACGTCGTACCAGATGTTCATGGGCTTCTGGCCGGTCCAGGCGACCAACCCCGGAGGCGCCGGGCGTCCACCGCGAGTTCGGCGAGATCTACGGCCGGACCCAGGTCAAGGTCGTCGTCGAACTCGCTCACACCAACGCGTACGTGGCCAAGCGGCACTCAGACCTGCTCCAACGGCTCTCACCCGCCGCGGATGCGATCGAGATGCCATCGCATGTGAGGAGCGTCTGTCGAATGAAATTCAGTCTGTATCTTCCGATGGGGTTCGGGCAGGAGTTGGCCTCGTTCGGCGATCCGATCGAGGCGTACGAGGTCCTGACCGAGCTCGCTCGCACCGCCGACGAGGTTGGCTTTGAGACGGTGTGGGTGCTCGACCACCTCCACACCGTGCCGCCGTCCCAGGCGTACCTCTTCGAGTGCTGGTCGACCGTCGCCGCCCTGGCACGGGACACCACGCGCGTCCGGATCGGCCAGCTGGTCACCGCGAACGCCTATCGCAACCCCGCCTTGCAGGCCAAGATGGCCTCCACCATCGACGTCCTGTCACACGGTCGGTTCACCTTCGGCATCGGTGCCGGGTGGTACGAGCCGGAGTACACCGCATACGGGTACGAGTACCACTCCGCTCCAGACCGGCTGCGACAGTTGCGCGAGGCATTGCAGATCATCCAGTCCATGTGGACGCGCGACGAGACGACCTTCGAGGGCCGGCACTACCGGGTCCACGGCGCGATCAACCAACCGAAAGGTGTCCAGCGACCCCACATCCCGATCCTGATCGCCGGCGGTGGAGAGAAGGTCACGCTGAAGCTGGTCGCCGAGTACGGAGATGCCTGCAACCTCATCGAGAGCCCCACGGGCCTTCAAAGCAAATTCGGCGTACTGGAACAACACTGCGAAGCCGTCGGCCGCCCATTCCAGAGCATCCGGCGAACCGCGACGACGGTGTGCATCCTCGCCGAAAGCGATGAGAAGGCACAGGAGCGGCTCCCGGCGGGCGACCGCGCGATGTACCCCGACGATCCCGGGCTGTACGCACTCCTCGGTACGCCGGAGACCGTCCGGAAGCGGATCGCCGCGTACGAGGCCGCTGGCGTTCAGGAGCTCATCCTCAACTTCTGCGGCTCCACAAACCCCGAGGACGTGCGCACGTTCGCCGTGACGTTCATGAACTGAACCTTTTGAAGGAGCATCATGCGAAGACTCAGTGTCTCCACGCTTGTGAGCCTCGACGGCGTCATCCAGGACCCCGGCGGATTCGGCGAGATCGACCAAGGCGGCTGGGCCGACCCGTACTTCGGTGCTCAGGCACAGGACCACGCGCTCGCGCACCTGCGCGCGAGCGGCCTCTTCCTCTGCGGACGCGTGACCTACGAGGTCTTCAAAGCGCACTGGCAGCGGATCAAGGAAGGCGAGTACGCCGAGCGGATGAACACGATCCCGAAGCTCGTAGCCTCGACGACCCTCACCGGACCGCTGGAGTGGAACGCCACACTGATCAGGGGCGATGTCGTCGAGGAGATCACGGCCCTGAAGCAGACCGACGGGCCCGAGATCCTGATGTACGGCAGCGCCGCGCTCATGCGCACGCTGATGCGGCACGACCTGATCGACGAGTACCAGGTCTGGGTGAACCCGATCGTCCTCGGTGAGGGAACCCGGCTGTTCGACACCGGCGACTACGCCGTACTCGAGCTGGTCGAATGCAAACCCCTGGACACCGGCGCGGTGATCCTCACCTACCACCCCGTACGGACCTGATCGGCAAGCCACACACGTTGTTGTCGACGAGCCGCCCTCCTCGCGTGCCACGCATGAGTAGAGGACGCCGGGGTAGGCGGCTCGGAGTTCGCGGAGAGCCCTGGAGGTGGAGAATGCCTGTCGATACAGCCGTTTTGATCGTCGGTGGAAGTCTCAACGGTCTGTCCACCGCTGCGTTCTTGTCCTACCACGGGGTGCCGTGCGTGCTGATCGAGCGCCATCCCGGCACGCTGGTGCGCTTCCGGTTCCGGGGAATCTCCGCGCGATCGATGGAGCTCCATCGGAGCGCAGGGATCGAGCGGGACATCTGGGCGGTGACGACGGCGGAGCAGCGTTCGGGCGGAGTTGCCCGGGCCGAGGGCGCCCAATCTGTTCAGGTGCCCGAACTCACCGAGACTGAGGCCGGAACCCCGCAGTTCACCCAGCCCGTCAGGGCCTGGCCCTCGCCGAGCACCGCCAGTTCGACGGCCCCGACAACGTGCTGTTGCGTTACATGGTGTTCGGCGGCTGATCCGCCATGACGCTTTCGCTGGCGCCGGTCAAGCCCCGGGTGACGACCGGCGCCGCTCCTTGCCAGATCCGTCTACCCTGGTCAGCCGGTACTCAAGAAAGGGTCGCGGCTGAGGTGGGGGAGTTTTTGAAGTCCGATCGCGTCGTCCGGCTGGCTCCGGCCGGCGCGGTCGTCTGCAGCGCGCTGTTCTCACTCATGCAGGTCGCGCTGGCCTTCGGCTACCCCAGCAGCGCCCCCGGATCCGGCTGGTGGAGCCTGCTCGGGTGCGCGCTGTACCTTCCCCTCCACCTGCGCCACATCTGGTACACCACCCATGCCAGGCAACCGCCCTTCAGCCGCTGGACGCTCGCGGCGATGGCGGTCGTCATCCTCGGCTTCGCCCCGCTGGCGGGAAACATCTGGCCGCGGACGTACGTCGCGCTGGCCGTGACGACGGTCCTGGTGGTGCGGAGCCGTTGGTCGTACGTCGCGGCGGCCGGGCTGGTGATCCTCGCGGCGCCCGTCGCCCATACTCTGGGAGAGGAGTGGGTGGAGGCGCCGTGGTACTCCTTCACCGTGCTGTGCGGCATCCTCGCGCTCCTGCTCCTGGTCTGGCTAGCCGCGGCGCTGGAGCGGCTGCGGACGGCCCAGGAAGCGCTGGCCCAGCAGGCGGTTCTGCGCGAGCGACGCCGGATCGACGACGACCTACGTGACACGCTCGGCAGCGCGCTGGAGTCCCTCGTATCCCGCGGCGAACGAGCTCGCGACCACCTGGTGCCCGGTGAGCTGGCCGGACTCACCGACGACTCCCGGAGTGCACTCGCCGAGGCCCGGCAGCGGATCCGCGGCTATCAGCGGACCTCGCTGCGTACCGAACTGGAGACCGCTGTGACCCTGCTCTCCGCCGCGGGCATCGAGTCCAGGCTGGAGTTGCCGCGCGGAGACCTTCCCGACACGATCGCCCAGCAGCCGCGGGCGGCCCTGCGGACGATCGTCACCCGGCTGCTGCGCGACCAGCAGGCCCGCACCTGCGTGATCACGCTGACGACCGATGCCGGGCGGGCCCGGCTGGAGCTGCGCACCGCCGACTCCACGGAGACGATCGAGGTGCCGGCATGACCGCCTCGCCGACGCCGGTTCCACCGCGCTGGCTGCTGCGGCATCCGCACTGGCCCCTGATCGCCCTGCACGTACCGCTCGCGATGCAGGCGGCCGTCTACGTCAGCATTGGCATGGAGACCGGGACCCGCAGCCCGGTCGTAGGGAACCTGCTCGCCGTGATCGCGATCGGGCTGCAACTGCGCCACAGCCTCGCCGCCGCACGCGGGACCCGCCCGGCCCGCTGGGGGTGGAGCCTGGTGGCGCTGTTGCTGCTTGTGTACACGCCGATACCGTGGTTCGGGCAGGCGTGGGTCGGCCTGCAGGTCTTCGCGCTCGCATCGGTCCTGATGCTGCTACGTGGACGGCTCGCCATGGCGGCGGCCGTCGTCATCCTGGTGGTCGGTGTCGTCCGCGACCAGATCGCGTGGCAGCCCTACGATCCCAGCGCCCTGCAGATCGCGATCTTTGTGAGCTACTCCCTGATCATTCCGATCGTGTACGGAGGCGCGCTGGTCGGCGGCGCGCGGCTGGTGCATGCGGTGAACGAGCTCGACGCGACGCGTACCGAGCTGGCCACTGCCGCCGTCGGGCAGGAGCGGCTGCGGGTCTCGCGGGATCTGCACGACCTGCTCGGCCAGAGCCTGTCGGCGATCTCGCTGAAGGGCGACCTGGCGCTGCGGTTGCTGTCGCGCGACCCCGCCGCCGCGCGGGCCGAGGTCGAGAGCCTGACCGGCGTTGCCCGGGACGCCTTGCGCGACATCAAGGCGATCACCCGCGACGAGCACGGTGTGTCCTTGCGTACCGAACTCGACGGCGCCGCCGCACTGCTCGCCGCGGCCGGCGTCGATACCCGGCTGGAGGTCGCCGATCCGCTGCCGGCGTTGGGTTCGGGTGAGACCGCGCTGGCCTGGGCGGTCCGCGAGGGGACGACGAACCTGTTGCGGCACAGCGAGGCCCAGCGGTGCACGATCGCGGTCGAGCGGCAGGACGGCGTGGTCCGGCTGGAGATCTCGAACGACGGCATCCGCGGCGAGGTCGCCGCCGACGGCTCCGGCCTGCCCGGCATCGCCGAACGCGCCCGGGCTGCTTCGGGTACGTCGAGTTCCGAAGTGGCCGGCGACTGGTTCCGGCTGCGCGTGGAGATACCGATACCGACATCGATACCAGGGGAGGCCGTCGCGTGATCCGGGTCCTGATCGCCGAGGACATGCATCTGATCCGCGGCGCGCTCGTCGCCCTGCTGTCGCTGGAGGACGACATGGAGGTCGTCGCCGAGCTGGAACGCGGCGACCAGGTGCTCGACACCGCGCTCCAGGTGCGTCCCGACGTCGCCGTGCTCGACATCGACATGCCCGGGCTGGACGGCCTGTCGGCCGCCGAGCAGCTCGCCGAGCGGCTGCCGGAGTGCCGCACGCTGGTCCTGACCGGGCTGAGCCAGCCGGGGAACCTGCTGCGTGCGTTGAAGGTTCACGTCCGCGGCTTCATCGTCAAGGACGCGCCCGCCGAGACTCTGGCCGACGGCATCCGCCGGATCGCCGCCGGCGAGCGGGTGATCGATCCCGAGCTGATCGCCGCCGCGCTCGAGACCGGCAGCAGCCCGCTCACCGCGCGCGAGACCGACGTACTGCGGGCGGCCGCCACCGGCGTCCGTACCGACCAGATCGCTGTGCAGCTGTCACTCTCGCACGCCACCGTCCGCAACTACCTCTCGAACGCGATCAGCAAGGTCGGCGCCCGCAACCGCATCGACGCCATCCGCATCTCCCGCGACGCCGGCTGGCTCTGAGCGCTGTTCCCGCACTTTCTACAGCGAAGCGGGGAAGCCGAACCGCTCGACCAGCGCGCGATCGCCGAACGAGTTGATCCGGGCGATGCCGGCCTTGGTGACGCTGAGCACGAGGATGCCGTACGCCTGTCCGTGCCGGTAGCCGATCGCGGCCGGCTGGCCGTTCGCGCCGGTGGGCAGCAGCCGCCAGTCGCCCGGCCGGCCCAGCACCTGCTGCGTGAGGTACGGCACGCAGGTCGCGCGGCCGGAGAACCACGTCCGCCACGGCGTCGCCTCGACCCGGGCGTCGACGCGCAGGAGTCGTTCGAGGGCGGGCCCATCGGCTTCCTCGACGGCCGCGATGTACTCCGACAGGACCGTGGTCAGCTCACTTGGCTCGACGGCGTTGGTCTCCTCGGCGAGCCGTTCCAGGTCGGGATTCAGCTGCTCGAGCCGAGCCCGCGCTCGTTGCAAGGTGCTCTTGACGGCTGCCGTGCTGGTGCTCATCACGCGCGCGACATCGGACGCCGCCCAGCCCAGCACGTCCCGCAGCAGGAACACCGCCCGCTGGCGGCCCGGCAGCTCCTGCAGCGTGGCGACCAACGCGATCCGCAGGCTGTCCCGCTCGGCGACGATCGTCGCCGGGTCGAGCATCTCGTCGGGGATCGGCTGTACCCACGGGCCGTCGGCGGCGACCATCGGCGCCAGCGGGTCGTCGGCGGGCGCACCGAGACCGGACGGGAGCAGCCGCCGGCTGCGATGCGACAGCGCCGAGAGGCACACGTTGGTGGCGATCTGGTAGAGCCACGTGCGTACCGACGACCTGCCCTCGAACGCGTCGTAGGCCCGCCAGGCCCGCAGATACGCCTCCTGGACGGCGTCTTCGGCGTCGTCGACCGAGCCGAGCATGCGGTAGCAGTGCGCCAGCAGCTCGCGCCGGAAGCGCTCGGTGTCGGCCGCGAAGTCTCCCATCCGTCGGACCTTACGGCGCGTACGTCAGCGTGACGACGCCCGTCGGGGTCGGCGTGGCGGCGACCAGGCGCAGGGTGGTACCGGGCAGTACGCCGTCGAACAGCCGCTTCCCGTCGCCGACGACGATCGGATGGACGCCGACGTGCAGTTCGTCGATCAGCTCGTGCTGGAGCAGGGTGCGCATCAGCGTGAAGCTGCCGTACATCACGATGTCGCCGCCCGGCTCCTGCTTGAGCTTCGCCACGGTCTCGGCCGCGTCGCCGGGCAGGGCGGTGGCGTTCCACGGAAGCTCCCCCTGCAGTGTCCTCGAGATCACGACCTTGGGGAGCTGGTGCATCGCCTCGGCGTACGGGCCCTCGTTGTGCGACCAGGCCTTCTCGACGATCTCGTACGTCTTGCGACCCAGGAGGAACGTGCCGGCGGCCAGCAGCTGCTGTGTGGACTGCTCGCGGGAGGCCTCGTCGAAGTAGTTCAGGGCCCAGCCGCCACGGTCGAGCTCCCCGAATCCGCCCGGATCCTGCACGACGCCGTCCAGTGTGACGAACACTCCCGCGGTGAGCTTGCGCATGTGAATCTCCAATCCAGGAGCCGGAGCTTCCGGTCTCTGGATAGGAAGACTCGAGCCGGCACCGAAAAGGAATCGGTGCCGGCTCGGTCCTGCTCAATCCTGCTCAGGTCTGCTGCTCAGTCCTTCCAGGCGCAGGCGACCGACGGCCGCGGCTGGTCGCCGAACGGCCAGACCGAGGCCGGCTGGTCAGGCGTGGCGCCGTCGATCTCGCCGGGGTGCTGGACCGCGACGAACACCGTGCGGTTGTCGGCGGAGACCAGCGGGCCGCAGGTCTCGGCGCCGACCGGCACCGTCAGGAACTGCCTGACGTGCCCGCGCTCGCTGCCCGACAGCGGCAGCGCGAACAGCCCGTCGTTGGAGCCGAGCGCGTTGCCGTCGGTGGAGATCCAGAGGTTGCCCGAGCCGTCGAACGCCACGTTGTCGGGGCAGGAGATCGGGCTGACCTTGGACTTGTCGTAACCACCGAAGTACGTCGACGGGTCGGCCGGGTCACCGCAGACCAGCAGCAGGTCCCACGTGAACTTCGTGGCGGCCGCGTCGCCCCGGTGCTCGGTCATCTCGACGACGTGACCGTGCTTGTTGGCCGGCCGCGGGTTGGCCTCGTCGACCTGCTCCGCCGTCCGGTTGCTGTTGTTGGTGCAGGCCATGTAGACCTTGCCGGTGTGCGGGCTCGGCTCGACGTCCTCGGGCCGGTCCATCTTGGTCGGGCCCATCTTGTCGGCCGCGAGGCGCGTGTTGACCAGCACCTCGGCCACCGACATGCCGGGCACGAACGACTTCTTGTCGGTCGTCAGCGCGATCCACTCGCCGGTGCCGTCGTACTCCCCGTCGTCGAGCCCGTCGCCGGTGAACTTCGCGACGTACAGCGTGCCGCTGTCGAGCAGCGTCAGGTTGTGCCGGTGCGCCCAGCTCGACGTACCCGATCGGAAGCGCTTGTCCGACACGAACTTGTAGAGGTAGTCGAAGCGCTCGTCGTCGCCGAGGTACGCGACCGCGCGGCCGTCGCTCGAGAGCCGGACCGTCGCGCCTTCGTGCTTGAAGCGGCCGAGCATCGTGCGCTTCCTCGGCTTGGACGCCGGGTCGTACGGATCGAGCTCGACGACCCAGCCGAAGCGGTTGGCCTCGTTCGGGTTCTTCGACAGGTCGAACCGCTCGTCGACCCGGGCCCACGACTTGCCGGCGTTCTTCGTGGTGGTGATGCCGTATCTCTTGAACGCCGCCTCGTACGCCGGGTCGACCGTGGAGGAGACCTCGAAGTACTGGTTGAAGTTCTCCTCGCCGTGCAGCGTGGTGCCCCACGGCGTGGTGCCGCCGGAGCAGTTGTTGAGCGTGCCGAACACCTTCGTACCGCTCGGGTCCGCCGTGGTCTTCAGCAGCGCGTGGCCGGCGGCCGGGCCGGTGACCTTGAACTCGGTGAAGCCGGTGATCCGGCGGTTGTACGGCCGGCGCCCGCTGGTCGCGGCGCGCCACTGACCGCTGCGTCCGACCCGCTCGATCTCGACGACCGACAGGCCGTGCGCGGCGAGCGAGATCTTCAGCTGGTCGAGCGTCGCGGACGCGCCGTCCTTCCAGCCGCGGAACATCAGAACTTCGTCGGTGTACTCGTGGTTGGCGACCAGCAGCGCGCGCTCGCGGCCGTCCAGGCCACGACGCAGCGGCAGGATCGAGAGGAAGTCGTTGTTGTAGCCGAACTGCCTGAGCTGGGCGGCCAGTGTCTGGTTGTCGAAGTCGAAGTCCGGCGCACCAGGCACCACCGGATCACCCCAGGAGATGACGACGCCCTGGTCGAAGCCTTCGGCGACCGTCAGCTTGTCGTCCTTGTTGGGTGCCACGGTGTCCCAGCCGAGCTGGTCGACCCGGGTGGGTCGGGTGCCGGACCCGCCGTGCTTGTCCGCCGAGGCGGCGGTAGCACGCGTCGCGGATGGCTCGGATCCCGGCGGCAGCGAAGCAGCGGCGGCCGCGCCGGCCGGCAGGGCCGCACTGACGCCGACGACGAGGGCACCGGCCGCGCCACCCTTGAGCATCGCGCGACGGGAGAGAGCGGTCTCGACGATGTCGCCGAAGTACGGGTTGGCGCTGGTGTTCGGGACCGGGTGGTCGCACGCGTTGCCACAGCGGAACAGGCAGGTCATCCGGGCCCGGCTACCATGCCGGGGGATAACGGGAAGCAGACGTCGCATCGTCAGATGTCTCCCTGACAAAGTCACAATGCTGGTGTTGTCGTTCGCGACGCTAGGCCCGCCCGGCGAGCGGGACAAGGCTCCGACGTGAACGGCTGCTGACTACACGAAGGCGTAAAACTTAATCACCCGATAACGGAACGCGCATGATTCACCGCGCGTCGTTGCTTTATAGGCATCGAAGTTTGACCGGGGGGTGTCGCTCGGCGCCGATCCGGTGGAGGATAGGGACGTGGACCCCGCGCTTGAGACCGCCAGGCTGGTGACCTCCACATACCGCGATGTGGGAGGTCTGGCGTTCGCGTATGGGCAGGGTTCGCTGGTTGCCGGGTTCAGCCGCGACTCCGATCTGGACATCGCGATGGTCTGGGACGGCGACGAGCCGCCCTCGGGCGGCCGGCGAGCCGCTGCCGTACGCACCCTGCACGACGGCGGGCACTCCCGCGCGGCCCAGTTCGACCACCATGAGTACGTCCGCGACAAGTTCTGGATGGGCTCCCAGCAGGTCGACGTCCACCACTACACCATGAAGATCTTCGACCGCTGGCTCACCGATGTCTACGAAGGCCGCGGCTGGGAGGACATCGGCGACACGATGTCGCTCTACTCCATCGCGGGTTTCGCCTACGGCAAGACGATCGGCGACTACAACGGCGGTGCGGCCGCCGCGCAGGAGGAGATCGAGGAGTTCCCCGAAGCGTTGGTCGAGCGGTCGCGGATGCTGCTGCTGGCCGAGCTGCCGAGCTACGACGAGGACCTCGCGTCCTGCGTCCAGCGCGGTGATGGCTGGGGGTTCCACGAGCTGCTCAACAAGGTGCTGCGGCACGTGCTGGTCGCGTGGTTCGCCGCCGAGCGGCGTTACTGTCCGCATCCGAAGTGGATTCACCGCTGGATCACGCGGTTCGGTATGGACACGTCGCTGGCCAACGTCGAACGTGCGATGTGGGGTCCGGTCAGCCTCGGCCGGCGTCGCGAGCTGTTTCTCACGCTGGCCAACCGGGTGCTCGAGCTGCCGGTCAGCGGTGCCGAGCGCGACAGCGACGGGGCGCCCGCGCACGACATCGCTTCCTGAGCCCGCTCTGGCGCTCAGTCTGATCCTCTGCTGTTAGCACCTTTTCGCCGGTGTCGGAACATGCCTCGCCGCAAGTGGACACCCAATTTCCCGGTCCGCCGTTCCCGACCCTGCGTGAGCGGCGAGGATGGGGGCGTGGACGACGCGCGCCAGGTGGCCTACCGAGTGATTCCCGCATACCGGGCGCTCGGTGAGCTCGCCTTCGCCTACGGCCAGGGCTCGGCGATCGCGGGATTCAGCGAGCGTGCGGGCGTGGACCTGGTAGCCGTGTGGGACCGGGCCGAGCCTCCCGACCCGGAGACGCGGCCCGTCAAGGAGCTCCACCAGGGAACGGATCTGCCCGTCCGGCTGCACCACCCGGCGCTCGGCATGGTGCGCGATACGTTCACCAACGGTTCGCGGCAGGTCGTGGTCTCGCACTTCACGATGGCCGACGTCAAGCGCTGGATCGACGAGGTGCAGTCGGGGCGGGGCTGGGAGCACGTGGTACGGCCGACGCCGCTGTACGCGGTGGCCGGACTCGTCTACGGCGCTCAGCTGTCTGACGAGTCGGGGTCCGGTGGCGCTTGGCGGGACGAGCTGGCGGCGTTCCCGGACGCGCTGATCGAGCGTTCGAGGAGCGTGCTGTCGGCCGACCTTCGGGCGTACGGCGACGACCTTGCGCGCTATGCCCGCAACGGCGACGGGTGGTTGTTCCACGAGGTGTTCGGCGACATGCTGCGGCACGCGCTGGTGGCGTGGTTCGCCTCGGAGCGTAAGTACTGTCCGTATCCGAAGTGGATCCGGCACTGGGTGAGCCGGTTCGCGCTCGACCCGTCGATCGCGGCGCTGGAGCGGGGCATGTGGGCGCCGCCGGTGAGCCTGGAGCGGCGGCGGGAGCTGTTCGTCCAGTTGTCGGAGCGGGTGCTGGCGCGCTGATCGGGCTTGCTGGTCCGGCCACGCCGAACGCGCAGGTCAGCCGTTCTGTCGGTGCTCGCGTCTAGACGATCTATTCCAAGGGGTCGCCTGACGCGCGACGCCTGGCATCCACGCTGGCTGCGTTGTCGTCGATCGCCGGAGGCCCCTCCTGGCTCCTCCTCCGCCTTGCCAGCGCGGCGCCATCCGCCGCGCGCTTGACCGGCGACCCCTTGGAACAGATCGTCTAGGGTTCCGTCATGGCGATGGGATTCCAGATCACGTTCGACTGCGCCGACCCGGGCAAGCTGGCCACGTTCTGGGCCGACGTGCTGCACTACCAGCCTGCCGGTCCGCCCGCGGGCTTCGCGAGCTGGGAGGAGTGGCTCGAACGCATGGGCGTGCCACCCGAAGAGTGGAACGACGGCGCCGCGATCTCCGATCCCCAGGGCCGGTCTCCGCAGCTGTGCTTCCTGAAGGTGCCGGAAGGCAAGATCACCAAGAACCGCATCCATTTCGACCTCGACGTGAGCAGCGGCCAGGCGGCGCCGGTCGACCTGCGCAAGACCGAGGTCGAGGCGGAGGTCGGGCGGATCGAGGCGCTCGGCGGCCGGGTGGTCGACCGCTACGAGGAGCCCAACCACTACCACACGCTGATGCGCGACCCCGAGGGCAACGAGTTCTGTGTGCGCTGACCGGCTCGACGACCGTGCGGCAGGGCGTGCGCTGCTGGCGAGGCAGCACCTGCTCGCGCGCGCCGAGCTCCCGGTGCTCGACGCCGTCCGGCGTCTCTACGGCATGCAGGCGCAGGTTCCGCTCGCGCCCTACACCGGGCTGTGGGCCCGGCTGGCCGGCTTCGCTCCCGATGCGCTGGGCGCCTTGCTGCTCTCCCGTTCCGTCGTCCGGATCGCCGCGTTGCGCGGCACCGTCCACCTGCTCGCCGCCGACGACTGCCTGACGATGCGTCCGCTGATGCAGCCGCTCTTCGACCGCGCGATCCAGGGAAATGCGAGTCTCCGGCAAGGGCTCGAGCGGGTCGACCTCGGCAAGCTGACCGTGGTGGCCCGCGAGCTGCTGGACGAACGCCCGCGCGGCAACGCCGAGCTGCGCGACCTGCTCGGCGAGCGCTGGCCCGATCACGATCCGAGCGTGCTGGCGAGTGCCGTACGCAACCTCCTGCCTTGCGTCCAGGTGCCGCCGCGTGGACTGTGGGGCCGGTCCGGCCAGCCGGTCGTGACCACTGCCGAAGCCTGGATCGGTCGCTCGGCGGCCGCGTTTCCGTCGCCGGCCGACCTCGTGCTCCGCTACCTCGCCGCCTACGGCCCGGCTTCGGTCATGGACGCCCAGGCCTGGTGCGGCCTGACCAAGCTCGGCGAGGTCTTCGAGGGCCTGCGGCCGTCGCTGCGCACGTTCGCCGCCGCCGACGGCACCGAGCTCTTCGACCTGCCCGACGCCCCACGCCCACCGGCCGACCAGCCCGCCCCGGTGCGCTTCCTGCCTGAGTACGACAACTGCCTGCGCTCCCACGCCAACCGCCTCCGCGTCGTGCCAGAGCAGTCCGCGGCCCTGCTGAAGACCAAGAACGACGGCCCCAAACCCACCTTCCTCGTCGACGGCCTGGTCCGCGGCACCTGGTCCTTCACCAAACCGACCACCCGCACCCCGGCGACGCTGCAGGTGCAGGCGTTCACCAAGCTCCCCAAGCGAACCGCCGCCCAGGTCACCGCCGAAGCCGGTCGCCTACTGGCCTTCCTCTCCCCACCAGCCACCGGCACCGGCGACGTCCAGCTCACCCAGCCGGACTGACGTTCTGTCGCTCAGGAAGCGGCAGAACTCTCGATCGCTGTCCAAACGTGACGACCCCGTGCGGTCCTGGCAACGGCAGGTGCTACTCCGGGATCGGCGTGCGCATCGTCCATCGACCGCCTGTTACTCCCACGGTCTGTCGTGCGCCACGCCGTCCTGATCGAGTGCGATAGAGGCCGTTGTCCTTCGATTGTTGATGGGGCGAGTGGCCAGAAACTGGTTCCGCTGTTCCGAGGGAATCGCAGCGCGGACTGTGCCTCCGACAACATGGACGACCTGTCGAGCGCTGGCTGCTCGCCCCGATGGCGTGGGCTCTCGTGTCGCCAGACCTACCTGATCCCCGCCGCGCTCGTCGGCGAACTCTCCGATCAGGTGAACGTGATCACAGAGCGGACGCCTCCGCCGCGGCCGGCGGCCATGGCGTCGAGGGTCGAGGGCGCTTGGTCCAGCGTGATCGGCCTGACCTCGGGCAAGATCCCGTGCGCTACGGAGAACTGCAGCGCGTCGCGCAGGTCGTGGGGGGAGCCTGACGGAGAGGCCATCACGTGCAGGCGGTTCAGCACCATCGGCTGGGTCGGCAGGGTGAGCGGCTCCGGGCTGTACCCGCAGAGGACGAGCGTCCCGTCCGGCGCCAGCCCACCGAGCGTCGCCGCGGCGGCGGAGGTGGAGGGGGCGGAGTTGAGGATGACGTCGGCGCCGCCGTCCCAGTTCTTCAGCGCGGCCGCCGGGTCGGTCGACTCGGTGGCCACGTACAGCTCGGCGCCGAGCTGCTTGGCCTGGTCGGCGCTGCGCGCGGACCGCCCGACGACCGCCACCCGCGCGCCCATCGCTAGCGCGTAGCGGATGGCCAGCGCCCCGATCCCGCCGGCGCCGATGACCGCGACTCGCGAGCCGGCCCGGATGCCGCCCTGGCGCAGCCCGTTGAACGCGGTCAGCCCGGCGCACATCAGCGGCGCGCCCGCCACCGGGTCCAGGCCGGACGGCAGCGGCGTGAGGTAGCCGGCGCGGAAGACGCCGTACTCCGCGTACCCACCGTCGTGGACGACGCCGGTGACCTGCTTGGACGTACACAAGATCTGGTCGCCGCGGACGCAGTAGTCGCAGTGGCCGCATGAGCTGTACAGGAACTGCGCGCCGACGGCCGTGCCGACCTCGGGCCACATCACGTCCGGTCCGAGCGCGGCCACGACGCCGGTGACCTCGTGACCAGGGATGACGGGGAACCGCGCGAACGGGTACTCCCCGCGCAGCAGGCTGACGTCGGAGAAGCAGACCCCGCACGCGGTGATCTTGACCAGGATCTCGCCCGGGCCCGGCTCGGGTACATCCTGCTCCGACAGGGACAGCGGCTGGTTCACTCCAGTGGCGATGGCGGTACGCATGTACGTGAGCATGCCCACGGCAGGGCGAATGTGTCCAAGGCTTGTTCGGGCGCTATCAATGCCTTACGAGCATCGACGGAGCTGGCGGCATGGATCTCGACCTGGACCTGCGCAAACTGCGCCACTTCCTCGCCGACGGCCGGCGGCTGCTGACCGCGGGCCGGGCGACGCTGGAACGGGTCCGCCGTGCCGGTCTGGGCGACGGCGAGCGGTCGCTGACCATCGGGTTCATGCTCGATACGAACCTCGGGTCCGCGCTGGGGCGGGGCAGGGCGTGGTGTTCCTGCCCGAGCCGGTGACGCTGGCCTATCCGCGGCAGGGTGTGGCGTACGTGCCGGTGACGGGTATCCCGCCCGGCCAGGTCGCGCTGGCCTGGGACGCCGGGCAGGAGTCAGGGCTGATAGCCGACCTCGCCTCGGCCGTCGCCGCAGGTGCTGAGGCGGAGACCAAGGCCGAGATCTAGGCGGGCGCGGGCTCGGCGTTCTCCCGGTCGTACGCCTCCCGTGCCAGCGTGATCGCCGCGCGGTGGCGCTCGGCCCAGTTCGTCAGCGACACCAGCGACTCGTACAGCTCCATCGCCATCGGCGTGGCGGAGTATTCGACCTTCGGGGGCACCGTGGGGTAGACCGTGCGGGTCAGCAGGCCGTCGCGCTCGAGCTTGCGCAGCGTGAGCGTCAGCATCCGGCGGCTGATGCCGGCCATCGTGCGTTCGAGCTCGGTGAACCGGATCGGTCCCTGCGCGGCGGCCACGATCACACCGATGCTCCACTTGCCGGCGACGTGATCCAGAACTTCCACAACCGGGCAGATCTCGTTGACCTGCTCGGTCACATCGGTGTGTCCCTGGGACATAAAAGTGCCTCCTTCCGCCTCGCTCAATAGTCACAGATGATGGTCGCTGTTACAAAACTTCACCCAAGAGCACTTCCAGAAACCAGGGACCATGACCGACCAGATCGACCAGATCGAACGTTCCGACCAGGCCCGCGCCGCGGCCGCCACTCCGCGCTCGCGCTGGATCGCGCTCCTGCTGTTGTGCGCCGGCTCCCTCATGATGATCCTCGACGGCAACATCGTGACCGTCGCGCTGCCCTCGATCCAGGCCGACCTGGGCTTCGACCAGTCCAGCCTGGCCTGGGTGGTCAACGCCTACCTGATCCCGTTCGGCGGTCTCCTGCTGCTGTCCGGCCGGCTCGGCGACCTGCTGGGGCGCAAGCGGATGTTCGTCGCCGGGTTGGCGGTGTTCACGCTGGCCTCGCTGCTGTGCGGCCTCGCGACCACGCCGGCGCTGCTGATCGCCGCGCGGTTCGCGCAGGGCGCCGGCGGCGCGATGGTGTCGGCGGTAGCGCTCGGGATGATCGTCGCGTTGTTCCCGGACGGACGGGAACGGGCCAAGGCGATCGGCGTGTACGCGTTCGTCGGCTCGGCCGGCGCGTCGATCGGTGCGCTGGCCGGCGGCGTGCTCACTCAGTGGCTGAGCTGGCACTGGATCTTCTACGTCAACCTGCCGATCGGTGTCGCGGTCGCGGGACTCGCCGGCTGGTACCTCTCGTCCGACCGCGGGCTCGGGCTGCGCGAGGGTGCGGACGGGCTGGGCGCGCTGCTGGTCACGGGTGGGCTGATGCTCGGCGTGTACACGATCGTCGAGACGACGACGTACGGCTGGGTGTCCGCGCACACGCTCGGCTTCGGGCTCGGCGCGGTCGCGTTGCTGGCCGGCTTCGTGCTGCGGCAGGCCCGGGCGGCCAAGCCGCTGCTGCCGTTGCGGCTGTTTCGTTCGCGTGGGATCTCGGCCGGCAACCTGGTGCAGACGCTGATGGTCGCGGCGATGTTCGGCTTCCAGTTCCTGGTCGCGTTGTACGTGCAGCACGTGCTGCGCTTCGACGCGGGGCGGACGGGCCTGGCGTTCCTGCCGATCACGTTGACGATCGGGATCTTCTCGCTCGGGTTCTCGGCGCGGCTGATCAACCGGTTCGGCGTGCGCTTCGCGGTGCTGGCCGGACTGGCGCTGCTGGGCGCCGGCCTGGGTTGGCTCGCGCGCGTGCCGGTCGACGGGCGGTACCTCACGGACGTGCTGCCGGTGCTGGTCGTACTCGGCGTCGGTGCCGGGCTGGCGCTGCCGGCGGTGACCTCGCTGGCGATGTCGGACGTCGCGGGCGCCGACGCGGGGCTCGCGTCGGGCGTACTGAACACGACGCAGCAGGTGGGCGGCGCACTCGGCCTCAGCGTGCTGGCGACGCTGGCGACCGGGCGTACCGACCTACTGCTGGCCTCCGGCGTGGCGCGGGCCGCCGCGTTGACCGGCGGCTACCAACTGGCGTTCGGGATCGGCGCCGCCCTGCTGGCGGCCGCGATCGTGCTGACGCTCGTCGCGGTGCCGGGGCGGCGGCGTTCTCCTCACAACGCCGGCTGACCGGTTGTGGGGGCAGGGTTACGACGCGTTCGCGGCCGGGTGACCGGTGAGCAATCCCCCGATCCGACGATGGTCGTGACCTTTCGGCCTGCGAAGGAGTGGTGACGATGAGATCCATCTTCGACCAGATCGGCGGCCCGGACGCGGTGGCACTCGCCGTCGACGACTTCTACGCCAGAGTGCTCGCCGACCCGTCGCTGACGGGCTACTTCGACGACGCCCAGCTCGACAAGCTGAAGACCCACCAGCGCGCGTTCTTCGCCACGGCCCTGGGCGGGCCGCAGGAGTACCGAGGCCGCTCGATGGACGAGGCCCACGCCGGCCTCGACATCACACCGGCGGCGTTCGACAGCGTGGTCGGACACCTGGTGGCAACCCTGCAGTCGTTGTCGGTACCGGACGAGATCATCGGCCAGATCGGGGCAGCACTGCTGCCCCTGAAAGAAGAGATCGTCAGCACCGCAGCCTGACCCGGACGACAGCGCGCCCAGGCGAGCGTCCGTGACGCCACAGCCGAGGCCTGATCCTGTCCCATCTGCGGCCGCGTGGTCCGAGGGCTACCAGCCGGCGTTGGGATCTGTGCCGCCCTGATGGCGCCGGTCCAGCTCAGCCCTCTGACTCGGTAATGAGGGCGGGCGTGGTGAGCAGGCCGGACGACACCGTGTCGGCGGCCAGGTCGAGTTGCTGCATCGCGAAGCGCTTGCCGTACTGGGCGGTCACCGCTTCGGCGACCTCGCCGATCGTGGTGTCGGCGGACAGGGCGTTCGCCGCCGTGTTGTGGACCGTGATCGCCAGCTGGTTGGAGCCCTCGCGGAGGTGGCCGGTCAGGTCGATCTCGTACGGCGGCGACCAGACCACGCCGGCCGGCTCGCCGTTGACCGCGACCTCCGCGACCACACCGACCGGCGGCGTGAGCTCGGCGACGAACGAGTGCCCGGGCCTGGTCGTACGGGTCGGGACGCCTTCGCCGGTGGTCCGGCCGGCGCCGAAGCCGAGGCGGATGCGGCCGGTCGCCTGGCCAGCGTCGATCCGGAGCTCGGTCTCGTAGGTCGCGGAGCCGGAGTACGCGGCTCGGCCGGGCTGGTCCTCCCAGCGGTGCGGCAGCGTGACGGGCGTTGTTTCGCCGCGCCCGAAGCGCACGCGCCACGGGCCTTCGAGCGTCGTACGCACAGCGGTCCGTTCCGGTTCGGCCGTTCCGGGTTCGGCGCCGGAGAAGACGAGCACGGTCGCCTCGTACGCCTGCAGACAGAGCTGGACGCCGCCGTCCGCCCGGCCGCTGCTTCGTACTCGTCCGGTGGTCGCGTCCCATTCCTCGTACGACGGCCACGTTGTGGTGGCGGCGAACCGTACCTCCTGAGGCTCCGCGGTCGTGTTGGCCACGAAGTAGACGTCGGCGTCGTCGAGCCGCCGATGCTCGACGCCGACGCCCGTGGCCGCCGGCGTCAGTGAGACGTCCGGCCGGGTCGCGGTGAGCAACGCGGCGGGCAGACCATCGGAGGACCGCAGGTGTACGGCCGCGGTCGGTGCCGCGGGCGATCCGACCGCCAGCACCTGGCCGCCGTTCGCCAGTACGTCGTCCAGCCACCGCCGCGTGGCGTCCGGGAGTTGGGTCGCGTACGGAACAACGACCACGCCGGCGTCCTCCGGCGCGACCTGGGGCAGGGCGTCGTCGTCGAGGAGTACGAAGTCGAGGCCGGCCTCGCGGACGATCCTCGGCACGTCGGGGCCGATGTGCTCGCGCGCCGTCTTCCACAGGTCGATCCGCCGGCCGAACGCGTGGCCCATCGAGGCGTAGACGTCTGACGCCGGTACGTACAGCTTGACGTCGCGGACCGGCTTGCCCTGCTGGAGCAGCCACGACAGCCGGTGCAGGTAGCCGAACAGCGCGGGCGCGGCGGGCCACCAGGGGTTGCGGTCGTCGAGGCAGCCGGCGGCGTAGAAGAACCAGCCGAGTCCGGGCGCCTGGTGCGGCGAGTACGGCCAGCCGTGGCCGATCAGCTGGTTCACGCCGGCGAGGAAGTGCTCGTGCGCCTCGCCTTTCAGGTCGAGCGGGGTCGCGCGGAACGAGGGGGAGTGGACCCAGGTCCAGACCTCGGCGGAGACGACGTCGGTGCCGTACAGCTGGGCGGCGGAGGAGGCCCAGCGCGTCTGGGGGATTCCCTGCCAGTCCCAGCCCTCGCCCTCGTACCCGTCGGCGAATCGGTAGCTGCTCATCGTCGCGGGCGGCTCGCCGTAGCTCTGGATGCGGAATCGGACGCCCTGGGTGGCTGACCAGCGTTGGAAGACCTGGAGGAAGTTCTCCTCGTACAGCTCGGACAGCGTGCGGTAGAAGTCGCGGCGCAGCTCGGCTGCTCCCTCGCCGTCGACTGCGAGGAGGTAGAGCTTCGGCTTGAGGTCGTAGCCGCGGCGCTTCTGGAACTCCTGGAACGCGTCCGGTGTCCAGTCGGCGCCGTAGACCTCGAGGCTGTCGCAGAACACCGAGTGGACCAGCGCTGGGGTGGCGGCGTCGAGCAGCGGCGCGGCGACGTGCTCGATGTGGGCGTGGGCCGCGGCGGCGGAGTAGTGGTCGAGTACGGGACCCTCGGCGCCGGCGGCGGCGCGCTTGACGTTCTGGCCGGTGGTGCGGGAGTAGGCGAGCAGGACCTCGCGAGGGCCGCTGCCTTCGGGAATCCGGATGCTGTTGTTCTCGATGGCGAGCTCGTCGTACCGGCGCGGCTCGCGGCGCGCGCCGGCTCCGATGTAGGCGGCGACGAGCTGGTCGCCGGGCCAGTCGGAGGTGGCCTTCAGTACTTGGGCGGGGCCACCGGTGATCTCGCGCCTGTCCCAGTGCAGCTGACGGGCGGCGAGGTCGGGGGTGATGTGGCCACCGCCGTACGACCAGCCGGAGCCGAGCGTGAGGTCGAACCTCAGTTTGAGTTCGTGGGCGCGGTGTGCGGCGAAGGCGATGTGGCCGAGGAACGCTTCCCCGCCGAACCGCTGCCCCTCGTCGACGGCCGAGAGCGGGTAGACGAAGGCGGCCTCCACCCCACCGAGCCCAGCCTCCGCCATCGCGGTGAGCTCCCGATCCAACTCCGCCGTCGTGACATCGGGCCCAAACCACCACCACCGCATCATCGGCCGACCATCGGCGGGCGGCGCGGCGAACCCGCGCCTCAACTCCTCGACGTTCACCATGGAGGCGGCGAGCCCCTTTCCTGACGCGGCAGCGTACGGACCCCAGCCATCCTCCCCGCTCGACCGTGGGTGAGCCGTCCGGCTGTCCGTTGCAGGCCACCCCTCCGCCGCGTTCGGCCACTCCGTCCGCCCAACGGGAAAGCAGCGCTGGAAGACAGGCACGGCGCGGTCACGCGGTCGGCCACGTGCGGTGTCGTCGGCTTCCGTCGGCTTCCGCCAGGGCGCTGCAGGCCGGAGTCTCGACGCCAAGCCACGGGCGTGCCATCGCCCGGCTGTGGGGCTGCGGCCAGTGGTCGGCCAGTCGACTCACTGCCGGGCGGCGGTCACCCGGTTGATGAGGCGGTCCGGCAGGAGGCGGAGCGCCACCGCGATCGCGAGGGCGTCCGGGCCGACCAGTTGCCGCGGCCTCGGCGAGCGGCTGGTCAACGCCCGTACGATCGCCTTCGCTACTCGTTCCGGCGGGATGCCGCGCGCCGCGAAGCGGTCGGACGATTCACGGGTAGCCGCCAGCTGCCCGGCGTACCGTTCGGCTTCCGGCGGCAGCGCGTCCGCGATTTCCTGGCCGGTCGCCGAGCTGCGGGTCCAGATCGGCGTGGCGATCGAGCCGGGCTCGATCAGCGTGACCTTGATCCCCGACGGCGCCAGCTCGGCGCGCAGGCTGTCGGCCATCCCGCGTAGACCGAACTTCGACGCGCAGTACGGCCCGACCATCGGCGCCGCCACCCGGCCGAGGATCGAGCCGGTGAGGACGATCCGGGCCGGGCCGTCGGCGCCGTCCGCGCCGGCCTCGCTGCCCGACTGGCGTAGCGCCGGCAGCATCGCCTGCGTCACCGCCAGGTGCCCGACGAGGTTGACCTCGAGCTGCCGCCGGAACGCTTCGAGCGGGAGGTACTCCAGCGGTCCCGGAATCGCCACGCCCGCGTTGTTGACCAGTCCGTACAACGGTCCGGCCGCCCGGATCTGCTCGCCGGCCTCGGCGATCGACTCGGCCGAGGTGATGTCGAGCGGGAGCGGCGTAACCGCGTCGCCGAGTTGCTGGGTGAGATCGGCGGCCGCTTCGTCGTACTCCTCCGGCAACGCTGATGCCCAGACGTGGAAGCCGGCCTCGCTCAGCTTGACGGTCGTCGCCCGGCCGATGCCGGAGGAGGCTCCTGTGACGAGTACGGATCGCGGCATGCGCCCATCGTCGCAGCCTCAGTCCTTTGCCGCGGTGATGCGGTAGATCAGGCGGTTCGGCAGTACGCGGACGAGGAACGCCACCACCTGCGCGTCCCGGCCCACCAGCTGCCGCGGTCGTGGATTGGGCGAGGTCAGCGCGCGCCGGATCGCCCGGCCGACGTACTCCGGCGGCAGCCCGTTGGCCGCGTTCCGGAGCGCCATCGCCCGCACGCCTGTGACCTGCTTCTCGTAACGGGCGACGCCCTCCGGTGGCAGGGCCGCGAGCGTCTCGTCGCCGGCGGCGATGCCGCGGTCCCAGATCGGTGTCTTGATCGCGCCGGGCTCGATGAGCACGACGCGGATGCCGGACGGAGCCAGCTCGGCGCGCAGGCTGCCGGTCAGGCCGGCGATGCCGTGTTTGGTCGCGTGGTACGCCCCGCTGATCGGCCCGGCGATCCGCCCACCGATCGACCCGATCATCACGATGCGCGCGTCCTGACTGCTCTGGCGGGCGGCGCGGAGGGCGGGCAGCATCGCCTGGGTGACGGCCAGCTGGCCGACCAGGTTGATCTCGAGTTGCTTGCGGAACGCGTCGATCGGCTGGTATTCCAGCGGTCCCGGCAACGCCGCGCCGGCGTTGTTGACCAGACCGTGAAGCGAACCGGCGGCGCGTACATTCTCACCGGCCGCGCGTACGGCGGCGTCGTCGGTGACGTCGAACAGCAACGGCTCAACCGCGTCCCGATGCTCGTCGATGAGGGCTTGGGCGTCCTCCTCGCGGCGTACCGTGGGCCACACCTTGAAGCCGGCGGCCACCAACTCGGCGACCGCGGCCCGCCCGATTCCGGTGGACGCACCGGTGACGACGACGGAACGGTTCATCGGCCCTGCTCCAGACGCTGGATGGTCACGGGGTTCGCGTATTCCTCCCACGCCTTCATCCTGCCGCCCCGCCAGTCGAACCGGAAGACATAGACGTTGCGATACGGGCGGCCGTCCCGCGTCTGGAAGTCGCCGTTCGTCTGGACGAAGGTGCTGGCGCTGCCGTCGGGCGTGTGGCCACCGAGAGAGGTGGAGCCGCCGGCGCCGGTCTCGCTGGTGCTGGCGGCATCGCGGATCTGGCTGTCGCCGCTGCTGCTGGCGCTGCTGCCGTTGCCGTCGCTGCTGCTGCCAGCGTTGGAGCCGCTGCCACGGTCAGTGCTGCTGGCACCGGAGCTGCCGCCGCTGCCAGTGCCAGTGCTGCTGGCACCGGAGCCGCCGCCGCTGCCAGGGTCAGTGCTGCTGGCGCCGGAGCTGCCGCCGCCGCCTCCGTCGCTGCTGCTGGCAGTGCCGGAGCCGCTACCAGTGCCGCTGTCGGACTCGGCGTTGAGGCGGCCGCTGCGGCCCGGTTCGTCCGGGGTGGAGGCGACGATGGGGCGGGCGCTGTCGTCAGCGTCGGCTGGGGCGGTGGCGACGAGGCTCAGCCGTCGGTCGAGGAAGCTGATCTTGTCGAACCAGGAGCCGAGTTGGCGCAATCGGGCCGCGACCCCCTCGCGGCCGCTGATCACGCCGGGTGTCTGCGAGCCGTCGGCCGCCATGCGCGTGGTCCAGGTGACGTCCGGATCCAGCAGCGCGATGGCGGCGTCGAGGTCCCGCCGCTCCAGCGCGTCCAGGAACTGCTGCGTGCTCTCCATGTCGATGCCTCCCAGGTGGTACTGAGTCCCATTCGGTACCGAGTACCAATTGGTACCCGGTTCCATTTGGAACTGAGTACCGAATGGTACTGAGTTCCAATTGGTACTCAGTACCATATGGGACTCAGTACCACTTTGCCAACGCAGGAATCGAGGGTGGACCTAGGCTGTGCCCATGGGATCGATCCGGGAGAGCAAGCAGCGCCGGGCGCGCGACGCGATCATCGACGCTGCTCACGAGCTGTTCGCCGAGCGCGGGTTCGATGACGTCTCGGTGACCGACATCGCCGAGCGCGCAGGGGTGGGACGCACGACGTTCTTCCGCTACTTCGGCGACAAGCAGGAGGTCGTGTTCGCTGAGGGCGAGGACCTGGCGTTGGACATCCCGCTCACGCCGGCCACCCAGATCGGTGCCTCGCTCTCGGCCGCGCTCGCGCATGCGAGGGCGCTCGTCACGGCGTACTTGCGGCGTATCACCGAACATCCCGACCGCTACACGCTGCACGAGCAACTCGTCGAGCGCCATCCCGAGCTCCAGGCCCGCAACCTGGTCAAGCAACGCAGGCTCGCCGCCGGTCTCGCCCGCCGCCTGTCCGACGACGGCGCCGAACCGGCGACGGCGGTAATGGCAGCCGAGCTCGGCCTGGCCTGCTACTACGCCGGCCGCGACTTCGCCGGCAACGAGCCGCGCCGCCTCATCCACGAGGTCGACGGCGCGTTCGGCCGCCTGATCGGCTCGCTGCCGGGACCCTCCGGCGATGGCCGACCGCGCCGCAAGCGAGCGGCCTCCGCCTGAGCCTGCACTACGTGGCGCGGCGGAGCTCTCTTCGGCGGTCACCAGGTGTCGCTCGGTTGGCTAGCTGCGCGGGGATCGGCGGTGGGTCTCGGCCTGAGCCCGCGGTACGTGGCGCGGGCGGCGCTAAGGCGGTAGCCGCTCGGTTAGCTGGCGGCCGGGGTGGGATCGGCTGGCGGCCCGGGTGTGAAGGAGCACAGCGGGCGAACCATGCACGATGAGGATTCGGGAACGTCGTCGGCGGACGCCGGCACGGCGGACGCAGCGGCTGCCTCCGTCGCGCGGTCGGCACCTGGCAGACAGGGAGCGGGGGCTGCTGGCTGCGAGTTCGGTCGGCGCGGTTGGCCGCAGGCCGCTCCTTGGCAGCGGCCGGCGCGGCCCAGCCGTAAGCGCCAGCTTCGCCGGCAGCAGCTAGCGGATCTCTTCGGCCGGGGCGGGCTCGGTCAGTGCGGCCGCTCGACCGGCAAGCGTACGGCGCCGGCGGGTCAGGGCTTCCCAGGTGAACAAGGCCAGCGCCAGCCACACGATCACGAACCCCGCGAGGCGGACGGTGGGCATGGGTTCGTGGAAGACGAGGACGCCGCACAGGAACTGCAGCGTCGGCGCGATGTACTGGAGGACGCCCAGCCCACTCAGGGGAATCCGCGTCGCCGCCCCCGTGAAGAGCAACAACGGAATCGCCGTCAGAACCCCGGCGCACACCAGCAGCAGCGCCTTCACAACCCCCGTGTGCCCGAACGTCAGCCCACCATCCACCTGCAGGAACGCCAGATACCCCAGCGCCAGCGGCGTCAGCACCGCCGTCTCCACTGCCAGGCTCTCGACGGCGCCGGCGGCGGCCTTCTTCTTGCACAACGCATACAGCGCGAACGAGAACGCCAGCGTCAACGCGATCCAGGGCGGCCGCCCGTAGTCCACCGTCAGCACGACGACCGCCACGAAGGCCACCGACATCGCCAGCCATTGCAGGCGGTTCAGCCGTTCGTGCAACACCAGCACGCCGATCAGCATCGTCACCAGCGGGTTGATGAAATATCCCAGCGACGTCTCGACGACGTGGGCGTGGTTGACCGCCCAGATGTAGGTGTACCAGTTGATGCCGATGATCGCCGCCGCCAGGGCCAGCAGCGGCAGCGTCCGCCGGGACGTCGAGCGCATCCGACGCAGCCATCCGGGCCGCGGCCGGACGAGCAGCAGCAGACCCACGAACAGCAGCGACCACACGACCCGGTGCGCCAGGATCTCCAGCGCACCGGCCGGCTCCAGCAACGGCCAGAAGACGGGGAACAGTCCCCAGATCGTGTACGCGGCCGCGCCGAACGCCCAGCCTTTGCCCAGGTCGCTCAGCTCAGCTCGGCTCAGCTCACAGTCCAGGTGTCGGAGCCGTTCAGCAACTCGCCCAGATCGCCGTCGCCCTTGGAGGCGGTCGCCGTCGCCAGTTGCTCACGCGCCAGGTCGTCGTACGTCGGCCGGGAGACCTGCCGGAAGATCCCGATCGGCGAGTGCGACAAGGTCTGCGGGTCGGACAGCCGCGACAGCCCGAACGCAGTCGTCGGATCATCTGCGTGTGCGTCGTGCACCAGCAACGAAGACTCGCCCACCTCCGAGACCAGCGCCGTACGCAGCGCCCCGGTCGACGGATCGCGCAGCACGCCGTACTCGCCGTCGGCGCCGAAGCGAATCGGCGATCCGTGCGTCAACCGGATCACCGCCTCGTCCCGCGTGTCCTTGTCCTTCAGCAGGTCGAACGCGCCATCGTTGTAGATGTTGCAGTTCTGGTAGATCTCCACCAGCGACGCTCCACGGTGCTGCACCGCCGCCCGCAGGACAGACGTCAGATGCTGCCGATCCGTGTCCAACGTCCGCGCCACGAACGTCGCCTCCGCACCGAGCGCCAGCGACACCGGGTTGAACGGTGCGTCCAGCGACCCGAACGGCGTCGACTTCGTCACCTTGCCGAGCTCCGACGTGGGGGAGTACTGCCCCTTCGTCAGCCCGTAGATCCGGTTGTTGAACAGCAGGATCTTCAGGTTGACGTTGCGCCGCAACGCGTGGATCAGGTGGTTGCCGCCGATCGACAGCCCGTCTCCGTCGCCCGTGACGACCCACACCGACAGGTCCGGCCGCGACGTCGCGATCCCCGTCGCGATCGCCGGCGCCCGCCCGTGGATGCCGTGCACGCCGTAGGTGTCGAGGTAGTACGGGAACCGGCTCGAGCACCCGATGCCGGACACGAACACGACGTTCTCCCGGCGTACGCCCAGCTCGGGAAGGAAGCCCTGAACGGCCGCGAGGATGGCGTAGTCACCGCACCCCGGACACCAGCGAACCTCCTGGTCCGACGTGAAGTCCTTGCGGTTCTGCGGAGCATCCGTGGTGGGTACGCCCCGCAGCCCCGGATTCGGCAGATCCACCGCCGTCATGCCTTCACCTCCAGCGATTCCACGATGCCCTCCGCGTCACCCGAGCCGTTCGACCCGTTCGATCCCTTCGAGCCGTTCGACTCGCTCGGCGAGCCCGACTCGATCAGGTCGACGATCGCCGAGGTCAGCTCGGCCGCCGTGAACGGAAGGCCGCGGACGCGGTTGAAGCCGATCACGTCGACGAGGTACTCCGCGCGCAGCAGCCGCGAGAGTTGGCCGAGGTTCATCTCCGGCACCAGCACCCGGTCGTAGTGCCGCAGCACCTCGCCGAGGTCCGGCGGCAGCGGGTTGAGGTGCCGCACATGCGCCTGCGCGACCAGCATGCCGAGCTCGCGCACCGCCCGGCAGGCAGCGCCGATCGGTCCGTACGTGGAGCCCCACCCCAGCACCAGCACCTTGGCGGCGCCCGAAGCGTCGTCGACCTCCAGCGGGGGAAGGGAACGCGCGATCCGATCGACCTTGGCCTGGCGGGTTCGGATCATCAGATCGTGGTTGGCCGGGTCGTACGAGATGTTGCCCGTGCCGTCGGCCTTCTCCAGGCCGCCGATCCGGTGCTCCAGCCCCGCCGTTCCCGGCACGGCCCACGGCCGCGCCAGCGTCTCCGGGTCGCGCTTGTAGGGAAGGAACGACCCGTCCGAGCCGTTCGGAGCGGTCGCGAAGTCGGGGTTGATCTTCGGCAGTTCGGCCGGCTTCGGGATCCGCCACGGCTCGGAGCCGTTGGCGAGGTAGCCGTCGGACAGCAGGAACACCGGCGTGCGGTAGGTCACCGCGATCCGGACCGCCTCGATCGCGGCGTCGAAGCAGTCGCCCGGCGAGTTCGGCGCCACGATCGGCACCGGCGCCTCGCCGTTGCGGCCGTACATCGCCTGCAGCAGGTCGGCCTGCTCGGTCTTGGTGGGCATGCCGGTCGACGGGCCCGCGCGCTGGATGTCGCAGATCACCAGCGGCAGCTCCAGCGACACGGCCAGCCCGATGGTCTCCGACTTCAGCGACACACCCGGCCCGGACGTCGTGGTGACACCGAGCGAGCCCGCGAACGAGGCACCGAGCGCGGCACCCACGCCGGCGATCTCGTCCTCGGCCTGGAACGTCGTGACGCCGAACCGCTTGTGCTTCGACAGCTCGTGCAGGACGTCGGATGCCGGCGTGATCGGGTACGCACCCAGGAACATCGGCAGCCCAGACTGCCGCGCACCGGCGATCAGCCCGTACGCGAGCGCGAGGTTGCCGGAGATGTTGCGGTAGGTGCCGGCCTTCATCTGCGCAGGTCGCACTTGGTACGACACCGCGAACGCCTCGGCGGTCTCGCCGAAGTTCCAGCCGGCCCGGAACGCCGCGATGTTGGCGTCGCGGATCTCCGGCTTCCGGGCGAACTTCGAGCGCAGGAACGACAGCGTGGTCTCGGTCGGCCGGTTGTAGAGCCACGAGATCAGCCCGAGGGCGTACATGTTCTTCGACCGGCTGGCGTCCTTGCGGGACAGCCCGAACTCCTTGACGGCCTCCGCGGTCATCGACGTCAGCGCGAACGAGTGCGTTTGGTACGCCTCGAGCGAGCCGTCGTCGAGCGGGTTGGCGTCGTATCCGACCCGGGCGAGGTTGCGCTTGGTGAACTCGTCGCTGTCCACGATGAGTGTGGATCCACGCGGCAGGTCGGGAAGGTTCGCCTTCAGTGCCGCGGGGTTCATCGCGACCAGTACGTCCGGCGCGTCCCCCGGTGTCAGGATGTCGTGGTCGGCAAAGTGGATCTGGAACGACGAAACTCCCGGAAGCGTTCCGGCGGGAGCCCTGATCTCCGCCGGGAAGTTCGGGAGCGTCGACAGATCATTACCGAAAATGGCGGTCTCTTGGGTAAAACGGTCACCGGTCAGCTGCATACCGTCACCGGAATCACCGGCGAAACGGATGATGACGCGGTCGACCTGCAGGACCTGCTTGGTCACCTCGGTGACGACCTCCTCACGCCGCGCTTGACGTGTTCGTGCCCGCTCGTGATGCTGGCTTACGACGATGCAAACGCCATCCTCGGCGGCGCATTCCCTAGTTCGCCAACTATGCTACGTCGGCGTGCCGGATAACCGAGAGGGTGCGCCGGTCCTCACAGCGTGGACGGTAGCGATACGCGTCACTCGCGTCACCGCTTGTGTCTGACGTTTGGCAAAACTTCCCGGTTCTACGGGGGGAAGTCGGCAGATGTTTTACAGATGCCGACCGCATGTAACCCGCGTCTGGCAGGGTTACCACGATCTTGGCTTTTACGTGCCGAATAGCGTCCACAACGATGTGACCAACGGCTCATGTGACAAAACCGGCACATCGGGTCGTCGCTGCCCCAGGTGCAGGCGAAGCAGGAGAGGGAGGGGACCGATCGATGCGAGGCCGCAGGCTGATCGCGCTCGCCGTGGCGGCTGTCACGGCGACAGCTGTAGGAGCGTGCACTTCACCCAGTAAGCAGACTGAGTCGGGGGCACAGCAGGAACAGCAGCATGCGGCGCAGGTGATGGCCAGCGCCCAGGACCCGGATGCCGCGGCTCCCGCACCTGACGTCTCCGGTGCGCGGAAGGGCGGCACGTTGACCGTGCTGTCGTCCAACGTGCCGCACACCCTGGACCCGACGCGGGCCTACTACCTCGACACGATCTCGATCCTCAAGCTGGTCGCGAGGGGTCTGACCCAGACGAGGTACGAGAACGGCAAGCCCACCCTGGTGCCGGATCTGGCCACCGACCTGGGCCGCCCGAACGCCGACTTCACCCGCTGGGAGTTCACCCTTCGAGACGGCCTGAAGTACGAGAACGGCAAGCCGGTGAAGGCCGCCGACGTCGCCTGGGCGATCAAACGTCAGATGGCGCGGGTGGAGCTGCCGGACGGCCCGACGTACGGCCTCGACTACTACCTCGCCGGCGACACCTACCAGGGCCCGTGGGCCAGCGGTGAGGATTTCGACGCGGTCGAGACGCCCGACGACAAGACCATCGTGGTGAAAATGCGTAAGCCATTTCCCTCGATGCCGTATTACGTCTCGCTTCCGGCCTTTACCCCGATTCCGCCGAAGTCCGACACCAAGGAAAAGTACGGAGATCACCCGCTCGCGACCGGTCCGTACAAGTTCAAGTCGTATCAGCCGGGTAGCCAGCTGACGCTCGAAAAGAACCCGTACTGGGATCCGAAGACCGACCCCAACCGGCACCAGTACGTCGACGGCTGGGTGTTCAAGTTCGGCCTCGACGACACGACGCTGCAGAAGCAGATCATCGCCGACAACGGCGTCGACCAGTATTCCTTGACGACCAACAACATCCTCGCCGAGAACCTCCCGGCGATCGAGAACGACAAGGCCGTCAAGCAGCGGTTCATGACCGGCGGTAACCCGTGTGTCAGCTACATGTGGATGGATACCCGCAAGATCAACCCGCTTGCCGTCCGGCAGGCGGTCGCCAAGGCCTGGCCGATCGCGCAGTCCAACAAGATCTCCGGCGAGATCCCCGGCATGACCTGGAACCCCAGCACGAGCATCATGTCGTCGGTGGTTCCGGGCTGGCTGAAGTTCGACGTCTCCGGTACCGGCGGCAAGGGCAACGGCGACCCGGCGGCAGCGCACAAGCTGCTCGAGGACGCCAACCAGCTCGGGTTCGAACTGTCGTTCTACTACTCCGAGAACGACCCGATCGAGCCGAAGCTCGCCGAGGTCTGGCGGCAGGCGCTGGAGAAGGCCGGCTTCCAGGTCAAGCCGATCCCGGCTCCGAAGGAGCAGCAGCGCGCGCTGCGCAACGACCCGAACTCGCCGGTCAACCTGCGGCGTACCGGCTGGTGCGCCGACTGGGCGAACGCCGACTCGGTGATCCCCGCGATCCTCGACGGCCGGAAGGCGACCTCGCCGGGCGCTCCGAACCCCTCGTTCCTGAACGTCGACGAGGTCAACAAGGAGATGGACCGCATCCTGGCCCTGCCCGCGAAGAAGGCACTGCCGGAGTGGGGCAAGCTGGACAAGCTGATCATGGAAAAATACCTGCCGGCGGTCGTACTGGGAGAGGGTGGCACGACGCTGCTGCGCGGCTCGAAGGTGGGCGGCATGGCAGTCGACAGCATCCTGTCCAGCGCCGACTTCACGCAGTTGTACGCGGTGAAGTGACGGGGGAAGCGGACGCGGGTAACCGTGTCCGTGGCTCCTTTCGTTAGTGTCACGCGGAACCAGCTTGGAGTGATCCAGTGCGGTCGAGAAGGCTCGGCACCTTGATGACGCTGTTGGCGGCGGCCGCCCTGATGACGGCCGCCGCGTGTATGGGTCCGGGCGGGTCGGGTGCGCAGGACACCCCGAGCCCGAAGCCCACCCGGACGGTCGCGGCGGTCGGCGCGCAGGATCCGAAGGCGGCCGCGCCGGCGGCAGAGGTTCCGGGCGCGATCCAGGGCGGCACGATCACGGTGTCGAGTGGCACGTCGCCCAACACGCTGGACCCGACCCGGGCCTCGTCTCCGCAGGCCAGGGCAATCCTCAACCTCGTGACCCGCGGGCTGACGCAGTACCAGTGGCGGGCCGGCAAGCCGGTGCTGGTGCCCGACCTCGCGGTCGACCTGGGCAAGCCGAACCAGGACTTCACCAAGTGGACGTACCGCCTGCGCGACGGGCTGCTCTACAACGACGGCACCCCGGTCAAGGCGGCCGACGTCGCGTGGGCGATCAAGCGGCAGCTGGCCGGCGCCGAGCTGCCGGGCGGCCCGCCGTACGGCGCGCAGCTCTACGCCGGTGGCGACAAGTACGAAGGGCCGTGGAAGAGCGGCAAGACGTTCGACGGCGTGTCGACGCCGGACGACAGGACCGTGGTGATCAACCTGCGGAAGCCGTTCGCGGACTTCCCGTACTTCGCGGCGCTGCCGGCGTTCACGCCGATCCCGGAGGACAAGGACACCAAGGCGGGGTACGCCGGGAAGCCGCTGGCGACCGGGCCGTACAAGTTCGAGAAGTACGTGCCGGGCAACGTGCTGGTGCTGACCCGCAACGAGGAGTGGGACCCGGCGACCGACCCGGCGCGGCACCAGTACGTCGACCGGTGGATCTTCAGGTTCGGGCAGAGCGCGCGGACGGTGCAGCAGCGGGTGATCGAGGACAAGGAGAACTACCAGGACACGATCGTCCCCGACCCCGTTCCGGCGGCGCTGCTCGACTCGGTGTCCGAGGCGGGCGCCACCCAGCGGCTGCTGACGGGGGACAGCCCGTGCGCGCGGTTCGCCTACCTGGACACGCGGCAGATCCCGCTCCAGGTGCGCAAGGCGCTGGCCGCGGCCTGGCCGATCGACGTGGTCAACCAGGTGGAAGGCAACGTCGAGGGCAAGAACTGGACGCCGGCGACGTCGCTGCTGCCCGCGAGCACGCCGGGCCGCGAGAAGTACGACGCCTTCGGCACCGGCGGCAAGGGCCCGGGAAAGCTGACCGAGGCGAAGGCGATGCTCGCGGAAGGGGACGAAGCCGAGTTCGAGCTGATGTACTACTACGGCGACACCAAGGCCGCCGACACGGCCGACGACGCGCTGCTGGCCGAGCTGGAGAAGGCCGGCTTCACGGTCGACTCGAAGGCGCGCAAGGACCCGGTGGAGTCGGGCGCCGACCCGGAGGCCGAGATCAACCTGCGCCAGGCCCTGACCTGCCTCGACTGGCCGACAGCGAGCTCGGCGTTCCTGAAGTCGTGGTACCCGCCGGCCAACCAGAGTGAGCGGGTCGTCAACCCGTCGTTCCTGGAGGATCCGCAGCTGACCAAGGACATCGACCGGATCGCGGGCCTGCGGATGGAGAAGGCCGCGCCCGAGTGGGGCAAGCTCGACCGGCAGCTGATGGAGAAGCAGGTACCGGCCGTGCCGCTGGGCGAGCCGAAGGCGATGGCGCTGTACGGCTCCAAGGTCGGCAACGCCCACCTCGACCTGGTGCGCGGCATGCCGGACTACTCCTCGATGTACCTCAAGGAGTGAGGGAGCTCGATGGTCGCCACGTCGTCGCCATGTCCGTGCTGCGGATACCTCGTCCATGACGAGGGCCCCGGCTCGTATCTGATCTGCCCGATCTGCTTCTGGGAAGACGATCTCGTGCAGTTGCGCTGGCCGCGGTACGCCGGCGGAGCAAACAAGGCGTCGCTCGTCGAGGCGCAACGCACGTACGCGAGGCTCGGCGCCTGCGAGGAACGACTCCTCGACGCGGTCCGACCGCCTGGCCCGGGCGACGTGCGGGACGAAGGCTTCCGTCCGATCGACGATCGCGACGACTTCGAGGCGACGTCACGGCAGGGGACGCCTTGGCCCGAGGACCCGTCCGTTCTCTACTGGTGGCGTAACACCTTCTGGCGCCGCGGGCGATGCCAGCGCCCGCGGTACTAGGACCAAAGTCGCATGGACCTGCGCCGGCGATGGGTACAGGATGTCGCCATGCCTCTCGACCACGCTCACCTCCACTACGTCACCAGCCACACCGTCGGCCGGCTGGCCACCGTGAGCCCGAACGGCACGCCGCAGAACAAGCCGGTCGGCTATCGCTACAACGCCCGGCTGGGCACGATCGACATCGCCGGGTACGACATGGAGGACTCGGCCAAGTACCGCAACATCAGAGTCAATCCAGAGGTCGCGTTCGTCATCGACGATGCCGTCGGAGAGGGCCCGGAAGGCGTGCGTTTCCTGGAGGTTCGTGGCGTCGCCGAGCCGGCGGTCGACAGCTCGTTCCAGGTCCACGGTGACAGCTCACACATCATCCGGATCCATCCGCGGCGGGTCGTCAGCTGGAACATCGATCCGGACAGCCCGGGCGCACGCACCCAGAACCTCGCGCCCGCGGAGTGAGCGTCTCCTACTCCTCCACGGTGATCGCGAGGGCGGGGCAGAGGGTCGCGGCGGTGCGCACTCCCTCCGCCTGATCGGCGGGTGGCTCCGAGGTGAGCAACACCGCGATGCCGTCCTCGTCGCGCTGGTCGAAGACGTCCAGGGCGGCCATGACGCACTGGCCGGAGGCTACGCACTTGTCCTGGTCGAGGTGCACTTTCATGTCAGGTCTCCTTCACCACGTGACCGGGAGCTCGTACACGCCGTAGACCGAGCCGTCGTGCTTGAACGGGATCTCGTCCACCGAGGCCGCCAGCCGCAGCGTCGGGATCCGGCGGTAGAGCGTGCTGTAGACGACCTGTAGCTCCATCCGCGCCAGCGGCTGCCCCAGGCACTGGTGCACCCCGAAGCCGAACGCCACATGGTGGCGCGCGTCGCGGGTCAGGTCCAGGTCGTCAGGTGATGAGAACACCGACGGGTCGCGGTTGCCGATGTCGTTGGCGAGGATGACGCCCTCACCCGCGCGCATCACCTGTCCTGCCAGCTCGACGTCCTCCAGCAGCACCCGCCGCCGGCCGCTGTGCGTGATGTGGAGGTAGCGCAGCAACTCCTCGACGGCGCCCGCGACCAGCGTGGGATCGGCGGACGACGACCGCAGCAGCTCGAGTTGCGACGGATGCTCCAGCAGCGCCAGCGTTCCCAGCGCGATCATGTTGGCCGTCGTCTCGTGCCCGGCGATCAGCAGGAGTACGCCCATCTGGGCCGCGTCCTGCCGGGTCAGCTCGCCGGCGTTGATCCGCTCGGCCAGCCCGGACAGCAGGTCGTCCGACGGTGCCGCCAGCTTCGACCCCATCAGCTCGTCCAGGTAGCCGTTCAGCGCCTGCATCGCCACCATCCGCTCCTCGGGCGACGCCGACCGCCGGATGATGGTCTTGCTGTTGGCCTGGAAGAAGTCGTGGTCGGAGTACGGCACGCCGAGCAGCTCGCAGATCACCAGCGAAGGCAATGGCAGTGCGAAGGCCCCTACCAGGTCGACCGGCCGCGGCCCGGCCAGCAGCGCGTCGATCAGGTCGTCGCAGATCTTCTGTACGGTGGGCCGCATCGCCGCGATCCGCTTGACGGCAAAGGGTGCCGTCACCATCCGGCGTAGCCGCGCGTGCTCCGGGTCGTCCATCAGGATGAAGCCGATCGACGGCCGCCGGCGCTCACCCGACTCGTCGACCGGCCGCGGAACGCCGCTCGGATAGCCGGGGCGCGAGGCGTCGGAGCTGAGCCGCGGATCGGCGAGCAGCGCACGCTGGTCGGCGTATCGCGTCACCAGCCACGCGGTCGTCCCGTCGGGCAGGCTCACCTTGGCGAGCGGACCCTGCTCCTGCAACGCCTTCAGATCCGGCGGCGGGTCGAACGGGCAACGCTCGGCCCGGGTCATCGGATAGAGCGGTGTTTCTGCGGTCATGCCGAGCCTCCAACGAGATCGAGCTCCTGCCTGCGCAGGCGCGTCTGTTTGGGCATGTTCCACCCGAGTACGCCGGTCGTCCGTCCGCCTCGGCGGTAGCTCGCGACGAACCGATGGCTGGTGTGATCTCCCTCGACGACCGTCACCTCGGCGTCGGCGGGCAGCACGCCGTGCGCCTGGATCTTGACGTCGAACTGGTCGGTCCAGAAGTACGGGATCGGCGTGTACGCGAAGTCCTCGCCGAGCACGTTGGCCGCGACAACGAGCGCCTGCTCGGTCGCGTTCGTCCGATTCTCCAAGCGCAGCAGGGATCCGAGCCTGTCGTGGTGCCAGCGCGCGACGTCGCCGACGGCGTACACGCCAGGAGCCGCCCGGCAGTGCGAGTCGCAGACCACGCCGTTGTCGAGCCGCAGACCGCTGCCGGTCAGCCACTCGATCGCGGGCGCCGCACCCAGCGCGACCACCACCGCATCGGCCGGCAGCACGTCGCCACCGTCCAGCCGTACACCGTTCACCCGTCCGTCGACGCCGGTCAGGCCGGTGACCGCGCGACCCAGCCGCAGCGAAACTCCTTGCCTGACATGCAGGTCCGCCAGCAACCTGGCGACGAACGGGCCGAACTGGCTCGCCAGCGGTGCTTCCTGCGGCCCGGCCAGCGTCACCGAGAGGCCCATTCCGCGAGCGGTGGCGGCGACCTCCGCGCCGAGCACACCGTCGCCGACGACCACGAGCCGCGGTCCGGCCAGCAGGGAGGTACGCAGCGCCAGCGCGTCGTCCAGCGTACGCAGCACGTGTACGCCGGTGAGATTCTCCTGCCCTGGCAGGGATCGGGGCCGCAACCCGGTCGCGAGCACGATCGCGTCCGCGCGCAGCTCCCGCCCGGATGCCGTGTGCACCGTCCGCGCGGAGACGTCCAGCCAGACCGCCGGATCCCCGAGCCCGAACTCCGCCGAAAGGGCCGCCAGCATCGCCTCCGGCCGCAGCCGCGCCCGATCGGGCTCCCAGGCACCGCTCAGCACCTGCTTCGACAGCGGCGGCCGGTCGTACGGCAGGTGCGGCTCGGCGCCGAGCACGGTCAACCGGCCGGAGAAGCCCTTACGGCGTAGGGCTTCCGCGGTCGTGAGTCCAGCGGCGGAAGCGCCGACGATCAGTACGCTCGACGGGTGGAGGCTCATCCGGTGACCGGCGCCATCCACAGTCCGACGAGCGCGTCGATCAGGCCTGTCGCCGCCTCCTGCCAGTTGGCTCGTGGCGTCGCGGCGCCGACGGCGAGCGCCCGCTCGCGTTCGGCGATCATGTGCACCATCAGCTGGCGAGCCATGTCGCCGCGCTCTGCCCTTACCTGCAAGGGCATCTCGGGCAGGCAGTCGTTCAGACCGTCGAGGATCCGCAGCAGCGTGGGCGAGGCGAGGCTCTCCTCGACGATGATGTCGCGCAGCACCGGATCGGTCATCACCTGCGCGCCGAACCGCGCATACCACGACGGGCTTCCCAAGCCGGCCAGGTGTTCGGCAATCGGCCGGATCAGGCAGGCCACCCAGTCGCGTACCTCCGACGAGTCGCCGATCTCGGCGAGCATCCGCAGGCGCAGCTGCTCGACCGGCTCGGCGTGCTTGCGTACGATCGCGCGCACCAGGTCGGTCTTGGTGCCGAAGTGGTAACCCACGGCGGTGTTGTTGCCCTGTCCGGCGGCCTCGCTGACCTGCCGGTTGGAGACCGCGAACACCCCGTGCTCGGCGAACAGCCGCTCGGCGGCCACCAGGATCGCCTCGCGGGTCGCGTTGGCCCGGTCGGCGCGTAACGTCGTCTTGCCCGCTGTGTCTGCCACGCTCGTCACCACGTCACCGGAACTTCGGAGAGGCCGCCGACGACGAGCCCTTCCACGCGGCGCAGCTCCCCGGCCGGTACGGCGAGATCGAGCGTCGGCAGCTTGCGCAGCAGCACGTCGAGCACCGCTTGCAGCTCCGTACGTGCCAGCGGCTGCCCGAGACACGAGTGCGCTCCGGCGCCGAACGTCAAGTGTGGGTTGGGATGCCGGGTCAGGTTCATCTCGCCGGCGGCGTCGAACGCCGTGGAGTCGCGGTTGGCGGCGGCCATGTCGCACAGCACGGTCGTGCCCGCGGGCACCAGCACGTCGCCGACCTCGACGTCCTCACTGATGTAGCGCGGCAGGCCGAAGCCGAGGTTCGCGTCGTACCGCAGCGCCTCCTCGACGGCCGTCCGGACCAGCGAACGATCGGCCAGCAACTGCTCCCACCGCGTGCGGTCGGACAGCAGCATGCCGACCAGCTTGCCGATCATGTTGGCGGTGGTCTCGTGGCCGGCGACGAGCAGGCCCATGCCGGTGGCGACGAGGGTCCGGTCCGACATGTAGGTGCCCGCGGCGTCAGGCGTGGTGATCAGCTCGCTGAGCAGGTCCTCGCCGGGCTCGGCGCGCTTGGCGGCGATGTGGGCGGCCATGTACGCCACGAACTCGTGCTGCGCGGCCCTGGTCTCGTCCTCGGTGTATCGCGTGAGGTTGAGCAGCGAGTCGGACCAGTAGGAGAACCTGTCGCGATCGGAGTCGGGCACGCCGAGCATCGTGCAGATCACCCACACCGGCAGCGGAAAGCCCAAGCCGGCCTTGAGATCTGCCGGCTGGCCGCGTTCGATCATCTCGTCGATCAGCTGCTCGGCCATCGCCTCGATGCGCGGGCGCAGCGCGGCCATCCGCCGGGCCGTGAACCACTTGGTGATCATCCGCCGCCACCGCAGGTGGCCTTCGGTGTCGTGCGGGATGGCGGACGACATGTCGCTGTTGAACAGCCCGCCGGACTCGGTGTCGGTGAGCCGGGCGGCGTCGTCGGCGTCGAGCCGTCGGCTGAACCGCGGGTCGGAGAGCACCTGGCGGACGTCGGCGTAGCGGGTGAGCAGGGCGGCCTCGTCGCCGCTGGGCAACCGCACCTTGGCGACCGGGCAGCGGTCGCGCAGCTCGGACCACTCGGCGGGCGGTTCGAGCGCCGCCGGCCTGGCGAGCGGGTAGCTGAGTGCGTCCCCGGCCTGGCCCGCCTCGGTCCGCACATCCTCGGTCTGGCTCACGCTGTCTCCTCGGGCTTGGCTGGCTCTGCTGGCTCGTCGCTCCACTCGGCATCAGCAAAGCAGAGCTGATAGCTTAAGTCAATCAACTGACTTAATTCCGCAGGGAGGGATTTCGATGTCCGAGGCGGCCGCCGAGCCTGACGGCCTCGGGCAGAACATGCTGGCGGTGGGGTTGGTGCTGGCGCCGTCGGGCCTGGTGATGATGGCGATGGCGCCGCTGTCGGCCCGGATCACCAACGCCCGCGGGCCCAAGACCAGGCTGATGCTGGGCGCCGCGGTCGTGGCGGCCGGCTACGCGTTGAGCATCCTCGACCTCCAGCGCGGTTGCCGGGGTGGTGCTGGCCCAGCTGACCGTCTCGTTCGCGGGGGCGGTGGTGCCGTCGCAGGCCGGCTTCCAGCTGGTGATGGCGATGGGCGCGGCCGCGGCAAAGAAAATTCTTGAACCTCAATCACAGAAGGTTAACTACAGCGAAACCCGCAGCCAAAGAACGTGGTCCGGTAGGCCTGCTCAAGGGGCACCTACCGCAACCATCAAATCTCGTTAACACCAAGCCACAGCGAACCCGCGGCCAAAGAACCAGGTCGCACCTGATCAGCGTCGGTACGCGAAGCTGACGTACCGCCGCCGCAACGTGAAACCCACGGACTCCGCGGTGCGGTACGACCCGACGTTGTCGTCGTTGCAGTGCCAACCGACCTGCGTCAGCCCGCGGTCATACGCAGCGGCGACGGCCGCCGCGGCGACCTGAGCCGCCAGACCGCGGCGCCGATGGTCCTCTGCTGTATGGATCCCGATCTCGGCCCGATCGGCGACGACGCAATCGGCCAGGCTCCAGCCCGCGACGACCTCGCCCTGCAGAGCTGCCACGCCGAATCCGCCGGCGAGGAACGCGGGCTCGCCACCCCAGTTCGACTCGATCCAACCCCGGACGTGGCCGGGAACGAACTGCTGTCGCAGCAGCCCGCTGTCGATCGGAGCGATTCGATATCCGGGCGGTAGGTCCGGCCGGGGCCGAACCCGCCCGCCCCGGTGGACGTAGTACCGCCGCCGCACCAGGATCCCGACCAGCCCGGGCAAGAGCTCGGGCGCCACAGACAGCCAGCCATCGTGGTCGAACGACAGCACCAGATCTCCGTCACGTTCGGGCACGAACGTCGCAGCCAGGTGCCGGCGCAGATCTGCGACGAAGCGAGCGTTCGCAGGGTCACCACCGACGAAGTTGCCCTCCGGCGAGTGTAGGAAAACCGCTCCCGGCCGCCCACCATCGTCGACGAACACAGCGCCCGGCATCGCCCCCGCAAGCACCGCCGCGACGCTCAACTGATGATCGAGCCCAGCGAGCAAGCCGGCGACCCCGGCATCCGCGGTCACCTCGAGCCGGATGAACAAAGAAGGTCCTCCCGTCGGCGAAGGAAAAGAGAGCGCGGGCAGAAAATTCTTGAACCTCAATCACAGAAGGTTAACTACAGCGAACCCGCAGACGAAAACGTTGGCACGGTAGGCCTGCTCAAGGGGCACCTACGCCAGCCACCCTATTTCGTTAACACCAAGCCACAACGAACCCGCAGCCAAAGAAACAACGCTAACCACTCAGCAACCACCGTCCGTACCGCAACCTACCCCCACGACAAGCCCCAGAACGGGGCAGAACCGCGCCCCAGTACGGAGCCTCGACCGAACCATGCCACCGATTCGCGCCGCCACTGGCTATCGTTTGCCGCGATGCTGTTCCAGATCGACGGCCTGTCCGGGACGGGCAAGACGACGCTGTGCGCCGAGCTGTCCCGCCGGGGCCTGCGCGCAATCGACGCCGACGCCGTGTTCGCGTACGTCGGCGATCCGGTGACCGGCCGGCCGAGCGAGGTCGACATCCGCGCGAACTGGATCTGGGACGGGCAGAAGCTGCGGGCGTTCGCCGCCGGTCTTCGGACCGGCCCGGTGTTCGTCTGCGGCGGAGCGATGAACCAGGATCAGTTCGCGGATCTGTTCACGAAGCGGTTCACGTTGCGCATCGACAGCGAAACGATGCGACACAGGCTGCTCACACGCACCAACAACGACTTCGGCAAGGATCCCGCTGAGCTCGCCGAGCAACTCGAACTGAACGCGCGGGTGGTCGAGGACGCGGAGCGCACCGGCTGCATCGTCGTCGATGCCACGAGGCCCGTCGAAGAGGTCGCTGACGAGATCGTACGGATGGCGAGCTGACCCGTCAGCGGAGCACTTTGCTGAGCTCGGCGCGGGAACGGATGTCGAGCTTCGGATAGACCTTGTACAGGTGGTACGCAACGGTGCGTGGGCTGAGGAAGAGTTGCGCCGCGATGTCGCGGTTGGACAGGCCGGCCGCCGCGAGCTCGGCGATCTGGAGTTCCTGCGGTGTCAGCCGGCTCGCCTTGGCCGGCGCCGCACGCTGCTGACGAGAGCCGCCGATCGCGGCCAGTTCACCCGTTGCACGCTCTGCCCAGGGCCGAGCGCCCAGGTGGTCGAACAGGCGGCGTGCGACGTCCAGGTGCTCGCGGGCTTCGGCCCTGCGTCGGGCGCGGCGTAGCCATTCGCCGTAGAGCAAGGTGGTCCGGGCGCGATCGAAGGGTCGTTCGTCGACCGGGTGACGGGCCAGTGCCCGGACGTACAGATCCTCCGCCGAGTCGTCGGTCGAAAGCAGGGCTTGGCACCGCAGCACCAAGGCGTCGGTCCACGGCTCGGCCATGACCGCCGCCCAGCTTTCGCAGCGCTGCATCGCCTCGGCTGCCTCGTCGGCCCGGCCGGTTCGCACAGCGACTTCGACGAAGTCGGGCACGCTGCGCTGGACGACGGACAGGTGCCGGATCGGTCCTCGTTGCACGCCGGCGAGACGTTCGTACGCCTCGGCGATCCGTCCGAGTCCGAGATCGAGCAGGCCGAGAGCCGCGCCGGCATGGGTGCCCGTCGCGCGCTCGTCACCCAGCGAACCCGGCCCGGAGCCTGCCAGCTCGAGACAACGCGCCTCATCACCCTGGATCGCGGCCAGGTAGGCCAACGCGGAGCTCGCGTACGCGGCCCAGAGCTGTTGACCGGTGTCTCGGCCCAGCGTGACCGCTTCGGTGCCGCTGATCAGCGCGTCCTGGTACCGACCGAGAAAGACCTGGCTCAGGCTGAGTTGGGCAAGTGCCGGTGGGAGCACCGCGACCGCGCCTCGTTCGCGGGCACTCTGGATGAGCTCCGTGGCGATCTCCGACGATGTCCTGTCCCGATTCACCATCACCGCGAAGCTCATCACCTCGGCCAGAGCCTCGGGGCCGTGTTCCCTGGCCACGCAGGCGGCGCGGAGGAGCAGCGGGTCCAGGTCGGGGTAGCCGCGCGGGTCGGTCGCGAGGGCGGCCACCGCAGTCCATTTCGCGAGCCACGCAACGGCATCCAGTGCCGTGCCCGCGGGCGCCAGTGAAGCAAGGTGATCGACGGCGGCGACCAGCTTGTCCGGATCGGTTGGCATCGACCAGACCGCGTGTACGGCGCTCAATCCCAGCCAGAACGCACGCTCCCCGTCAGCCGTGGCCATCGCGTCGCTGGCCGCCAGCAGGTGGCCATAGGACTCGTGCAGGTCACGCGCCGCGAACTCGGCCCGGCCGGCGACCTCGAGCAACCGCGCACGCTGCAACGGGTCGCCGGTCGTCGGAAGGGTCTGCAGCGCCGTCACCCTGGCCCATTCGATCCTGCCCGCGTCGACAGCCGCTTCGGCCGCGTCGGTCATGCGGCGTAGCGAATCGGCCGCCTCGGTCGAAAGCTCCGCCGCCCTGCTGAATGCGGACGATGCCGCGCCGTGGGCACCCCGGGCCGTCGCCCGCCTGCCCGCCTGCTCCAGCGCGTCGGCGATCGCGTCGTCGCGTCCGATCGTCGCTGCGGCGAGATGCCAGACGCGCCGATCCTCGTTGCCGGCGACCGCGGCAAGGACGCGATGAGACTCCAGCCGATCGGCCAGTGCGGCACCGTGATACGCGGCGGACCGCAACAGCGGATGCCGGAAGATCAGCGCGCCCTGCGTCACCCGAACCAGTCCCGCCTCCTCTGCCGCGGTCAGATCGGTGAGGGACGTACCGACCGCCGGAGCCGCCCGGTAGATGGTCGCGAGATCACCGGTGTCGTCGGCCGCCGCGAGGGTCAGGAACCTGCGTGTGCCGGGCGAGAGCGCTTCGAGTTGACGACCGAACGCCTGCGCCAGGCGATCGGTCAGGTGTACCGGGCCGTCGTACGACATCGGGCCCGCGGCCGCCAGTTCGCGCAGCGCCAACGGGTTGCCCTCGGTCGATGCGACCAGCTCGGTCCGGGTGGCGCCCGCGAAACCAAGATCATCGAGCAGCAGCGCGGCCTCGTCGGCCGGTAGGCCGGCGAGCGCGATCTCCGGGAGGCCGGCCGCATCCGGCGCACCAGGCTCGTCCCGGGTGGCGATGAGTACGCCAACGGCCTCGCGCCCCAGCCTGCGCGCGGCGAACATCCACGCGTCCAGCGATGCTCGGTCGAGCCAGTGCGCGTCATCGATCAGAACCAGCAGCGACGACGCTTCGGACGCCTCGGCCAGCAGCGACAACACCGCGGCGCCGATCATGAACCGGTCCCGCGCGGCCTCACCCAGCCCGAACGCACCGGACAACGCCCGGCGCTGCGGTTCGGCCAGCGCCGGAAGATGATCGAGGATCGGCCGGAGCGCCTGGTGCAGCCCGGCGAACGGCACCTGGCTCTCCGACTCATAGCCCGTGCATCGCAGGAGGCGGACGTCGTCGTCGACCGTGTCGAGGGCGTACTCCAGCAGGGCGGTCTTCCCGATCCCGGGCTCTCCGCGCAACAGCAGGACCCCACTCACGCCGTGCCGGACATGTGCCAGAAGGGTGTCGATGGCAGCACACTCAACCTGCCGGCCGCGGAGCATGCTGGCCAGACTACCGGCCTACTGGTTGTGCGAATGCTGATCCAGTTACTGATTCAGCTACCGGTCGATCTCCCTACCGTCGAAGCACCACCCACCATTCGACGACTGGAGCAGATCGTGATGACTGGAAGTACGAGACACGGCGCCGGGTGGCGGGAATGGGTTGGGCTGGCTGTGCTCGGCCTGCCCACCTTTCTCGTCACGATGGATTTCTCCGTGCTCTACCTGGCGGTGCCGCATCTGTCCGCCGACCTTGCGCCGAGCGGCGTTCAGCAGCTCTGGATCGTGGACATCTATGGCTTCCTGATCGCGGGCCTCCTGGTCACGATGGGCACCATCGGTGACCGGATCGGGCGGAGGAAGCTGTTGCTCGCCGGCGCCGCGGCGTTCGGCGTCGCCTCGCTCGCGGCGGCGTTCTCGACAAGTCCGGGGATGCTGATCGCCAGCCGTGCGTTGCTCGGCGTGGCGGGTGCCGCGGTGACACCGTCGGTCCTGGCTCTGGTCACCGGCATGTTCACCGACCAGAGGCAACGCGGCCGGGCGCTGGCCATCTATCTGGCCTGCTTCATGGGCGGTGGGACGCTCGGCCCGCTCGTCGGTGGCGTCCTGCTGGAGTACTTCTGGTGGGGTTCGGTCTTCTTGGTGTCGGTGCCGGGGATCGTGCTGCTGCTGGTGTTCGGCCCGTTCCTGCTCCCCGAGCAGAGGACACCTCAGCCCGGCAAGCTCGATCCGGTCAGCGTCTTGCTGTCTCTCGTGATGATCCTGTCGTTCGTCTACGGACTCAAGGAGCTGGCTCGCCACGGCTGGGCGTGGTTGCCCGCAGCCCTGCTTGTGTTCGGCATCGCGCTGGCGCTGGTGTTCGTCCGGCGGCAGCGACGCCTGGAGTACCCGCTGCTCGACCTGCGCATGTTCGGCAACCGGACGTTCGGCTCCGCGCTGACGCTGATGTTCGTGACCGCCGTGGTGGGTGCCGGCACCCTCCTGCTCGTCACGCTGTACCTGCAGAACGTCACCGGCCTCACCCCGCTGGCTGCCGGGCTGCTCCTGCTGGTCCCCAACGTGCTGATGATCATCGGCAACCTGGCTACTCCTCCGGTGGCGAACCGGATCCCTCCGGCGTACCTGATCACGGGTGGGCTGATCGTCGCGGGTGCCGGCTACCTGATCTTCACGCTGGCCGGCTCGACGTCCGGCCCCCAGCCGATCTTCGTCGCGATGTGTGTCGTCATGCTCGGCACCGCGCCGCTCGCCGCGCTCTGCAACCACCTCGCGATGGGGGCCGTGCCGAAGGAGAAGGCTGGTTCCGGCGCGTCGATCGTGCAGACGGCCGCCGAGTTCGGGATCGGGTTCGGCATCGCGACGCTCGCCACGCTCGGTACGGCGGTGTACCGCGGCAACGTGGAGGCTGGTCTCGGCGCGGTTCCACCCGACGCGGCGGACGCTGCCCGGGAAAGCATCGACCGCGCGGTCGACGCGGCCGGCCACCTACCCGTAGAGCAGAGCGAAGGCCTGCTGGCCGCGGCCCGCGACGCGTTCACCTCCGGCGTGCACATGGTTGGCGTCGTCAGCGCCGTCGTCTACGCCGGTCTTGCCGTTCTCGCCTTGCGGGCGTTCAGACAGGTGCGGAACTCGCAGGACGACGACACGACGAAGGATGCCGAGCCGCGGCCCGCGGCCGAGACGGCAGCGCCGGCCTCCGTGACCCGTGAGCACTCGTCGATCTGACTCGGTTCTGTCGAGGAGAAAGTCGAGGAGAAAGTCGAGGAGAAAGTCGAGGAGAAGAAGCCATGTCCCAACCCCAACCCGTCGTGCACTTCGAGATCGTCGGTGGCGACGCTGCCGCACTGCACACCTTCTACGCCCAGTTGTTCGGCTGGAAGATCGAACCCGGCGGTCCAGGCGGCTACGGCCTGGTCCAGCCGAGCGGGCCGGACGGGATCACCGGCGGCATCGGCTCCGGTGCCGGCGGCGACAGCCGGCACGTCACCGTCTACGTCGGGGTGCCCGATGTCGGCGCAGCTCTGGACAGAGCCGAGGAGTTGGGCGGCCACCGGCTGTTCGGCCCGGACATCGTGCCGGGCACCACCATCGAGTTGGGCCAGTTCACCGACCCCGAGGGTCATGTGATCGGCCTGACCAACGCGATCACACCCGATCAGAAGCAAGCAAGGAGATCACAATGACCGCTGTCTACACCTGGGACGTCTTCTGCAGCCTGGATGGCTTCGGCTCCTACAACGGCGACGGCGACTGGGGCGGCTACTGGGGCAAGCAGGGTCCCGAGTTTCTCGACCGCCGTCTCGCCTTGTACAGCGAGGAGCAGCGGATGGTTTTCGGGGCCAACACCTACAGGGAATCCGTGCAGCTGATGGACTCGAGCAGCGCGGAGTCCTTGGTGAACGACCCGGTGAACACCCAGCTGAGGAACCTGCCGACGACGGTAGTGTCCACGACGCTCGAAGGACCGCTCGCCTGGCCGACCGCGACCGTAGAGAGCGGTGACGCCCTCGATGTCGTGGCCCGGCTCAAGAAGGAGTCCGACATACCATTGCGCTCCCACGGCAGCCTGTCGATGAACCGGGCCTTGCTGGCCGCCGGTCTGGTGGACCGCCTCCAGGTGTCGGTCTTTCCCGTGATCACCGGTCAGACCGGAGACGGCCCGATCTTCCGGGGCGCGGCCGACTTCGACCTCGAACTGATCGAGACCCGGACACTCGACGGGCGCATCCAGGAGCTCATCTACCGGCCCACCTTGCACGGGCGGGACAAGGTCAGCTGAGGCGGATCAGCAGCACGCCGGCCGGCGCCAGCTCCAGTGGCCGGCCGGCGCGCAGCTCGCGGCCGCCGAGCAGGTGCTCCCGTACTGTGCTCAAGCCGTGAACCTCACCGTCGCGTCCTGGAGTACGGGTTTCGCGTTGTGCAGCAGGGCGAACGTGAACGGTGAGGCCAGGAGGACGAGCACCCAATCGGAGCCGAGACAGACCAGTGCACCCGCTGCGAGCAGCAACCCCAGCGCACCGATGGCCGCCATCGGCCGCGCTCCGAGGTAGTACAACGCCAGCCGCGTGATGTCGCGCGTCCGCAACGACAGCGTCGACGACAGCACGAGCGCGTGGCAGGCCCACACCAGCGCAGCACCGGCGATCGTCAACAGGACAAGGCCGTACGCGCGAGGAACGCCGGAAACGTCCAGGTTGGCCAGCGTGAACCCGATGCAGGTCAGCAGGGCCAACGCCGGCACCCACCAGCGCAGCACGTCCACGACGTTGAGCCGGTAGCCGCGCAGGAAGTGCCGAGCCGGCGACAGGTCACGGTCGGACAGGAACACCCGCCACGCGAACACAGCCGCCGACAACGCCGGCGCCACCGGCACGAAGCACAGACCGTACAGCGGCGCGTTGCTCGCGTCCCGCCCGACGAACAACAGCAGCACCAGCCCCGGCGCCATCGCAGCCACCAGCAGCAGTTCGACGACGAGCAGCCAGTAGACGACCGCCGCCGCGCGAGAAAGGAAACCAGTCCCGATCTCGGCGGCGGCGTCGGACTTTCGCGTTACGGACAAAGCGGTTACCCGTGCTTCTCCTGGTAACGCTGGTACGCCTTGTTCACCAGTTCGACGTACTGCGTCATGCCCTTGCCCTCGAGCTCCTTGACGTAGGCGTTCCACGTCGACAGGTCACGCTTGCCGAGAATGAACTGCAGCGTGTTCTGGTTCACGTGGTCCTGCAGCGGCGTCTCCCACAGCGTCGCCTGCTCGCGTTCGGTCTGGTCGAACGGGTGTGGCGGCGCCGGCGCCACGACCTGTTTGTTGGCGATCGCTTCCTGGAACGCGATCTCCTCCGGCGGGAACATGGAGTAGAGCAGCTCGGTCGAACCGCCGTAGGCGAACACGCCGCCCTGGAAACCGTAGTTCTTCTGCAGGTGCTTCGGAGCGCCGAGGTTGAGTCCGCTGAAGTCGATGTCCTTCTTCAGGATGCGCTTGCCCGAGGCGTCCTTGTCGTACGTGACGCCCTCGACGCCCCACTTGACGAACTCCTCGCCCTCGTCGGAGTACCACAGCCAGTCGATGAACTGCATCATCGCCACGAAGTCGTCGCGCTCGGCCGCCTTCGCGGAGATCATCAGGCCGTTCTCCAGCCGCGAGCCGGTCATGATGTCGCCCTTGGGGCCGGACGGCACGCGGATCTTCGCCACGGTCGCGCCCTTGACGCCCTTCAGACCGGGCAGGTAGTCGTTCGGGATGTTCTGCGCGTTGGTGCTGATCGCGAACGACTTGCCGGTGGTGAACTTCTTGATGGCCGCGTCGTCGTCCTGGGTGAAGCTCTCCGGGTCCATCAGCCCTTCGGCCACGAGCTTGTGGAAGTACTCCACGAGCTGCTTGTACTCCGGCATCGCGCCGGTGTACTCGAACTTCTTCGCCTTGGCGTTCCAGGTGGCGCCGCTGTAGCCCCAGCCCGCCGCCGTACCGAACGACTGGGCCGCGACGTTCAGCAGGCTGTTGGCCATGAAGCGATCCGACAGCGGGAAGCTGTTCGGGTGCGCCCGCTTGATGGCCTTCAGCACGGTGTAGAGGTCGTCCCAGCTCGCGGGCGCCGACAGGCCGAGCCGCTGCAGTTCGTCGGTGCGGAACGCCAGCGTGTAGTCCTGCCAGACCTCCTCGTGCAGGCCGGGAAGCAAGTAGTACTTGCCGTCCTCCTGGCGAAGGGTGTCGATGTCGGGCTCGAGCTTCCACCTCTTCACTTTGTCCTGATAGTTCGGCATCAGGTCGACGTAGTCGCTCACCGGCAGGATCGCGCCGGACGCGACGAACGGCTGTTCCTGCCCTGGGTAGGTCTTGGACACGATCAGCGGCATGTCACCCGAGCTCACCAGCAGGCTGCGCTTCTGCTCGTAGTCGCTCAGCGGTACGACGGTCGGGTTCAGCTTGACGTTCGTGCGCTTGGTGATCTCCGACCAGAGCATCCACTTCTTGTTGAGGGGGTAGTTCGGATGGTCGTTGTAGAGCAGGCTGAACTCCAGTGGCTTGGTCGCCTTGAACTGTGTGCCCACCTTGTACGAAGCCATCGCGCCGGTCTTCTTGGCGTCCAGCTTCTCAGAGCCGCTGCCTGTGGTGGATCCATCGTCGCTGCAGGCCGTCGTGCCGACGACGAGCAGCCCGGCCACCAACGCGAACAGCGCCCTGGAGGTCCGTCTCCCCTTGTGCATCTGGGTCCCACGCATCGTGTACTCCGCACTCATTGTTTGACCGCGCCGAGCATCACGCCCGACACGAAGTAGCGCTGGATGAAGGGATAAACGGCGAGGATGGGCAGCATGGTGAGCACCATCGTCACCGCCTTGATGCTGGAGGCGACCTGGGCCAGGTCGCCCTGTCCGGTGCCGACCGACGTGGCGCCGCTGGCGCCGGCGATCATGTTGCGGAGGTAGACGGTCACCGGAAACAGCTCGGACTTGTCGAAGTAGAGGAACGCGGCGAACCACGAGTTCCAGTTGGCGACCGCATAGAACAGGATCATCGTCGCGATCACGGCCTTCGACAGCGGCAGCACGATGCGCAGCAGGATCCCGTACGTCGTCAGGCCGTCGATGGCCGCGGCTTCCTCCAGGTCGTTCGGGATGTTCTCGAAGAACGCCTTCATCACGAGGAGGTTGAACACGCTGATCGCGTTCGGCAGCACGACGGCCCAGAGCGTGTTCTTCAGGCCGAGGCTCGTCACCAGCACGTAGTTGGGGATGAGCCCGCCGTTGAAGAACATCGTGAACACCGCGATGCCGATCAGCAGGCCGCGGCCCTTGAGGTGCCGCTTCGACAACACATAGGCGTACGACGTCGTGAGCACGATCGAGATGAACGTCGCGGTCGTTGTGTAGATGACGGTGTTGAGGTAGTTGCGCCAGAACATCGGATCGGACGCGACGACCTCGTACGTCCTCAGGTCGAAGCCGCGCGGGATCAGGTTGACCTGGCCGGTGCGGATGAACTGCTCGCTGCTGAACGACTGCGCGACGATGTTGAGGAACGGATACAGCGTGACGGCGACGACGCCGAGCAGGATCACCACGTTGACGACCCGGAAGATCTGGTAGCCGCGGGAGTCCTTCACCACAGGCTCGCTCCCACCACTCGGCGCGAGATCGCGTTCGCGGACATGATCAGCGTCAGGCCGATGAACGCCTCGAACAACCCGATGGCCGTCGCGTAGCTGAAGTTGTTCGACTCCAGGCCGACGCGGTAGAGATAGGTCGAGATGACGTCGGCGGTGTCGTAGGTCAGCGGGTTGTATAGCAGCAGGATCTTCTCGAAGCCGACGGCCATGAACGTGCCGATGTTGAGGATCAGCAGTGTCACGGTGACCGGAAGGATACTGGGCAGCGTGACGTGCCAGGTCTGCTGCCAGCGGTTGGCGCCGTCGATCCGCGCCGCCTCGTACAACTGCTCGTCGATCGTCGTGAGCGCCGCCAGGTAGAGGATCGTGCCCCAGCCGACGGTCTGCCAGACCTCGGACGAGACGTAGATCGTGCGGAACCAGTCGGCTTCCTGCATGAACGGGATCGCGCTGCCGCCCAGGGCTTTGACGATCTGGTTGACCGTGCCGTCGAGCGAGGTCAGCTGCAGGATCATGCCGGCGACGATGACGATCGACAGGAAGTGGGGGAGGTAGGAGACCGTTTGCACGAACCGTTTGAAGTAACGGGAGCGGACCTCGTTCAGCAGGAGCGCGAGAACGATCGGCAGCGGGAAGCAGAACAGCATCGTGAGAGCGCCGAGGATCAGCGTGTTGCCGAAGACCTTCCAGAACGTGGGGTCGGTGATGAACATCTCGACGTACCGCAGGCCCACCCACTGCTCGCCGAAGATGCTGCCGCCGGGCTGGAACCGGCGGAACGCGATGACGTTGCCGGCCATGGGGAGGTAGCGGAAGACCAGGAAGAACACCAGGGGGAGGATCACGAGCGTGTAGAGCCGCCAGTCGCGCCGGATCGCCTTGCGCCATGAGGTGGTGGCGCGCTTCGGCCGTTTCCGGCTGAGGGCACGGGCGCGGGCGCGCGGAGCTGCGGGCTCTGGCTCGAGGCCCACGGGTGGCTGCTCGATGCGTGTGCTCATGCCCCTCCCGAACCACCGGACGGAGTTTCGAAAATTTCGATACTTTTCCGATAGTGCGGCCCTGATGTTAAGAGTGCTCAAGCGGTGCGTCAACACCTAGCCGGTTCCGGAAGCCTTGGTGGACGGGAGCAATGGTTGGAAGGCAGGATGATCTGGAACCGAAACTTTCGGCCCATTGCGGATGGGAGCGCGCCATGAGTACGCCAGACGAGAACGGCTCGGCCGGACCTGGGATCGGCGCGGGTTCCGGTGCCGGTTCCGGGGCGAGTGCCGAACGCCCGGCGTCGATCGCGTCCATCGCCGCCGAAGCCGGCGTCTCGGTCCCGACCGTCTCCAAGGTCCTGAACGGGCGGCCAGATGTCGCCGCCCACACCAGGGCGCGGGTGGAAAGCGTGATCGAGCTACGCCAGTACCGCCGGCGCCGGGCGCGCAACTCCTCCCGTCCGGCCCTCATCGATCTGGTCTTCCACGAGCTGCACTCCGCCTGGGCCACCGAGATCATCAGCGGCGTGGAGGAGGCGGCGGCCGGCGAACGTGCGGCCGTGGTGCTGTCGGAGTTCCATGGGGCGCACCGGCCGCAGCGGGAGTGGTTCAGCGACCTGCTGGCGCGCCGCCCGCTGGGCGTGATCTTCGTACTGACGGAGCTGGACGGCGAGCAGCGCAAGCAACTGGCCGCGCGCAGCATCCCGTTCGTCGTCCTCGACACCGCGGGCGAACCTCCGCCGGACGTACCGACGGTGGGATCGGCCAACTGGGCGGGCGGCCTGGCCGCGACCCGTCACCTGCTGGCCCTCGGTCACACCCGGATCGCCGTAATTTCCGGCCCGACGACGATGCTCTGCAGCCGCGCCCGGGTGGACGGCTTCCGCACGGCGCTGGAGGCCGCCGAGGTCGCGGTCGATCCGGACTTCGTCCGCTACGGCGACTTCAACGTCAACGGCGGCTACGAACACGGGCTCGGCCTGCTCACCCGTCCCGGCCGGCCGACCGCCATCTTCGCCGGCTCGGACTTCCAGGCCCTGGGCGTGCTGCGGGCGGCCCGCGAGCTCGGCCTGCACGTTCCGGGAGACCTGTCGATCGTGGGCTACGACGACCTGCCGGTAGCCCAGTGGTTCGACCCACCCCTGACGACCGTCCGCCAACCCCTCCGCGAAATGGCGACGACGGCCGCCCGCATGGTCTTCACCCTCGCCAGGGGCGACTCACCCGCGAACGAACGAATCGACCTGGCCACCGAACTCGTGGTGCGGGGAAGCACCGGCGTGCCTGGCGTCTGAGCTCACCGCCCGTATTCTTGAGGCCGCGGTTTCCCCGCCCCAGGTTCGTCAATGCATCGCAAGCACAACACGGAGCAGGCATGCGCACACCCACGTTGATGTTCGGACTCGTCGTCCTCACGGCCGCCGGCCTGTTCGCCGCCTGTGCTCCGGAGGAGGACAACCGGACCGGGGCGTCGGCGCCGCCCGACAACTCGACGTCCGCGACCGCCTCGGCCGCCGACCCCGCGGCGTGCGCGAAGGACGGTCTGCAGACCCGCACCAAGGGCAAGCTCACCATCGCCACCGACCAGCCGGTCTACGAGCCGTGGTTCGTCGGTGACAAGCCGGACAACGGCAAGGGCTTCGAGTCGGCCGTCGCCTACGCCGTGGCCAAGGAGCTCGGCTTCGAGACCGGCGAGGTGACGTGGACGCGGGTGCGGTTCAACAACGCGATCCAGCCCGGTCCGAAGGACTTCGACTTCGACATCAACGAGTTCACGATCACCGACGAACGCAAGAAGGCCGTCGACTTCAGCTCGTCCTACTACGACGCGACGCAGGCCGTGATCGCGCTGAAGTCCGGCAAGCTGGGCGGCGCGAAGTCGATCGCCGACCTGAAGGACGGCGTGCTCGGCGCACAGGTCAACACGACCAGCTACGACGTCATCACCAACGTCGTCAAGCCCGGCAAGCAGCCGCAGGTGTTCCCCAGCAACGACAACGCCAAGCGGGCCTTGCAGAACGGCAGCATCGACGCGCTGGTCGTCGACCTGCCCACCGCGTTCTACATGACCGGCGCCGAGATCGAGAACTCCGTCATCATCGGGCAGGTCGAGCAGGTGGCGGGCGAGGCGGAGCAGTTCGGTCTCGTTCTCGACAAGGGATCGCCGCTCACGCCGTGCGTCACCAAGGCGGTCGACACACTGCGCTCGAAGGGCACGCTCGACCAGCTCGCGAAGCAGTGGCTGGCCGACGTGGCCGGCGCGCCCGTCCTGAAGTAAGACCGGCCGGATGTCGGTTACGCCAGAGGCACATCAGCCGAGCGCGCTGCAGCAGGAACGCGAACGGTACCGCCGGCGGCAGAGCGTCTGGTCGGTCGTGATCGCGGCGATCTCGACGCTGGTCGTCGGAGCGCTGCTGTACTTCGGCATCACCGGCGCGCCCGGCTGGGACCGCGTGCGCGAGTCGTTCCTCTCGCCGAGCGTCGCGTTCGAGTCGCTGCCGGAAATCCTTGCCGGGTTGTGGTTGAACATCCGGCTGCTCGCGGCCTGTGCTGTGTGCGCGCTCGCGCTGGGACTGCTGATCGCGTTGATGCGTACGGTCCGCGGACCGGTGTTCTTTCCACTGCGGGCGATCGGCGTCGGCTACACCTACTCCTTCCGCGGCGTGCCGCTGATCATCGTGATCTACCTGATGGCGCTCGGCGTGCCAGGCCTGCGCCTGCAGGGCACGCCGTCGGTGCTCGTCCTCGGCGCCGCGGCGATCGTGCTGGTCTACGCGGCGTACCTGGCCGAGGTCTTCCGGGCCGGGATCGAGTCGGTGCATCCGAGCCAGCGCGCGGCGGCGCGGTCGCTGGGCCTGTCGTACCGGCAGACCCTGCGGTTCGTGGTGCTGCCGCAGGCGGTCCGGAGGGTGACGCCACCGCTGCTGAACGACCTGGTGGCGATGCAGAAGGACGTCGGGCTGATCTCGCTGGCCGGTCCGATCGACGCTGTCCGGGCGGCGGAGATCGAGGTCGGCCACACGTACAACTTCACGCCGTACCTCGTGGCGGGGTTTCTCTTCATCCTGCTGGCGATTCCGCTGGTGGCGATCACCGACTGGGTGACGCTGCGGGCCGCGCGGCGGCAGTCGGCCGAAGGGACGGCGTGATGACCGGCACCACCGTTCTCGAGTGCCAGGGCGTGTGGAAGGCGTTCGGCGGCAAGCTGCCGGTGCTCCGCGGCCTCGACCTCGCGGTCGCCGAGCACGAGGTCGTGGTGCTGATCGGCGCGTCCGGCTCGGGCAAGTCGACGTTGCTGCGGTGCGTCAACCTCCTGGATCAGGTCGACGACGGCGTGGTGCTGCTGGACGGCCGCGACATCACCGACCCGCGGGTGAACGTGGACGAGGTGCGGCAGCGGATCGGCATCGTGTTCCAGTCGTTCAACCTGTTCCCGCACATGACGGTGCTCGACAACATCACGCTCGCGCCCGTACGCGTGCACAGGCGCGGCAAGTCCGACGCCGAGCAGCAGGCAATGGACCTGCTGGAGCGGATCGGGCTGGCGGCGAAGGCACGGGAGTACCCCGACCGGCTCTCCGGCGGCCAGCAACAACGGACCGCGATCGTCCGGGCGCTGGTGAACTCTCCACGCCTGATGCTGCTGGACGAGGTGACGTCGGCGCTGGATCCGGAGCTCGTGGGCGAGGTCCTCGGGCTCCTGGGTGAGTTGAAGTCGGAGGGGATGACGATGGTGATCGCCACCCACGAGATGGCCTTCGCCCGCAAGGTGGCCGACCGGATCTGCTTCCTCGACGGCGGCATCGTGCACGAACAGGGCACTCCCGACGAGCTGCTCGACAACCCGCGGCAGCCACGTACCCAGCAGTTCCTCCAACGCCTGCTGGCCTGACGCCGCCCTGGAACCTCGGAGCACCGTTGGTGGAAGTCAGCGGGCGACGGCGAAGCGGGTGAGATCCCGGCCCCGGAGGGTGTAGAGCCCGCACCCGGTGTCGGCGGCGAGTTGCGGCGTGGAGTACCAGCCCGCCTTCAGGTTCGTCGCCACGACCTCGCCGGCCAACGTCATAGGATCCAGGCGGATGAGCTGTCCCGCGCTCGCGCCGTAGAGCTTCCCGCCGGCGACGACCAGCGTCATGCCCGCCGGCAGCTTTCGGGACGCCAGCACCGCGCCCGTCGCAGGGTCGACGCTGAACGCCGCGCCCTGTTCGGTCACGCCGACCAGCCGGCCGGCGATCAGGTCCACGTCCCAGATCGCGGGCGCGCCTGGCACCGGCGAAACCTCCCACAGCTTCGTGGCCGTCCGCGGGTCGAACGCCGCCAGCCGAGCCTCCGGCGCGATCGGCGTTCCGCCCTCGACGTAGATTTCGCTGCCCACGTAGACGATCGGCGTGCGAGCGCTGGTCGCCACCGCGTTGATCGCCTGGTTCGGGACCAGGTCGCGGAAGACCGACTGCGAGCCGTCCCGTACGTCGACCAGCGTCAGCGCGCCGCCAGGTACGCCGTAGTTCGACCGCGAGCCGATCACCAGCTGGTGTGTCGCCGGGTTGAACTCCATGTCCCGTGGGCGATTCTGCTCCTCACCGATGTCGGCCAGCAGCCGCGGCGACGGGTCGTCGGCGGCGTACGACCACACCGACGCCCCCGGATAGATCGCCGCGTAGACGGTCGAGCCGACCGTCACCATCGACTTCGCCTCGCCGGGGATGGGGAACTGGCGAGTCGCGCCGGTAGAGCGGTCGTGCCGTGTGATGCTCCAGTGCCCCGCCACGTGAACGGCGTGGTCGGAGACCGTCAGTGTCTGCGGCGGCTCGGGCGCGGTCGGGTGCCCGGCCTCCGCGAGCCGGGTCAGCTTCGTCGTGCCGGCGGCCAGGGAGTACGTCCACACCGCACCGCTGCCCGCGAACCCGACCAGTGAGTCGCCCCGGACGAACAGCTCACGCGCACCCTCCCCAGGCGCCGGAATCCCAAGCGGGGAAAGCGTCTTGGCCGCCCGGTCGTAGGCGAACAACGTCCCTTCGTTGCGAGTCGTGAAGTAGATGGTCGACGACGTGATCGCGATCGCGTCCACGCCGTCGGTCCCGGTCTCGACGACGTCGTACGACGTGGGGTCGTGGCGGTCCATCACGACGAGGTAGCCGTGCGGCTCGGTCCCCGCGACGATCACGTCCTCGGTCGCCTCCAGGTCGTAGACGAACGACTCTCCGGCGATCTCGGGTGGCGTGATCTCCTGCTTCGCGCCGCTCGCCCGGTCGATCGCGAACAGCCGCGCGTGGGTGCCGATCCCGGCGTAGATCGTGGAGCTCGTGACCGCCACCGACCGCACGTACAGGTCGGTCGGCGAGATCCGGCCGTAGTCGCGGAACGTCCCCGAGGCCGGGTCGTAGGTGTAGACGCTCGCCGCCGGATATCCGCCGTACGCCAGCAGCCCGTCGTCGCCGGCGTCCAGGTCGTAGATCAGCTGGTCGCGTGGTGCCGTTGCCACTTTGGTGATCGAGCCGTCGGCAGGCGAGAAGCGGTAGACGTCGGCCGGCTGGTACATGCCGGCGTACAACTGCCCGTCGACGACCGCGCTGGCCCACGAGCCCAGGCCGGTCGGCACCTCCCAGGTGCCGGTCACGCGATCGGTCGTGAGGTCCAGGGCGCCGATCAGGGCCGGATCGAGCCCTCGCGTCACGGTGTACGCGGTGTCGCCGATCACCTGCCCGGTGACGATCGGGGACGCGGCACTCGCCGGGCCGTACGACGTCTCGGTGCCGGGCGTGCAGCTCTCAGAGCCCGCAGGCCGATCCGGTGCGCCGGCCGCCGGTGCGGCCGTGGCCGCGACCGCGGCGCTGAGGAGCAGGGCGAGCGTGCCGGTGATTCGAATCGCGTAGCGGCGCATGCGAGGCCTCCGACGTCCCGAAATTAACGGACCGGGCCACAAGCTAGGCGTCGGGGAGGGTCGTGTCAACGGCCGTTCGGCAAGTCGCATTCTTCCTTGACGAGACCCCGCTGCCTATTTATGGTCACGTCCTAAAACAAGCATCAGACCGCCGATCAGGAGCTCGCCGATGATGACCCGTCTCCGTCTCGTCCCGGCCCTCGTCGCGACCTGTGTGATCGCGGTCGGCGGTGCGACGGCCGGTCCGCAGGCGCAGGCGCAACCCGCGGCCGACGGCGTCATCCAGGATTTCGAGTCCGACACCGACCTCGGCGGAATCACCGTGTCCGTTCCCGGCGCCGACCGGATCGACCGGGCGCCGTACCCCACGCACGGTGAGTCCAGTGTCCGGTTCACCGTCGCGCCCGCGAGTACGCCGGGCTCGTCCGGCTCCGCCGGGCTGACGATGCGTGCGGGCACGGCCGGCCTGCCGGTTACCGACTGGTCGGGGCACGCGGCCGTGGGCTGGGACTTCTTCACCGACAACTCCGCCGACACGGTCGGACGGATCACGATTCGCGACAGCCGCAACAAGTCGTGGGGCGCGGACTATCCCGTACGCCACCGGGGCTGGACGCCGTTCAACGTGAGGCTCGGCACGCTCACCGCCGCCGGGCTGGACGTCACCTCGATCGGCCTGGTCAGCGTCTCGATCCCGCGTGCCGCGCAACCGGTCACGGGCTACTACGACGCGTTCCGGCTGGTCGACGAATACCCCTACGACCAGAGCGCGTACGGCGACCGTGCCGCCGTGTCGTTGCTGAGCCTGTGCCGGTACGCCGAGGTCCTGGCCGGCCTGGACCGGACCCTCTCCAAGCTGGCCGAGGGCGTCGAGAACCGGCCGGATCCGGCAGACCAGCGACTGGCCGCGGAGGTACGGAGCGTCCGCGAAGAGGTCGCCGCGCTGCGGGCCATCGCCGGCGGTCCGGCGCCGGACGCCGAGGCGTACGCCGGCCTCAACACTCGTACAACAGCTGCCGAGCGCCGGGTACCGCGCCTCGCCAACACGATCGGCGCCCGCCGCGCCGCGCCGAGGTCCGGCTTCGGTGTCGACTCGGCCGACTCGATGGCGCTGGTCTATCCGAAGGACCTACCGTACGCCTCGACCGGCACGCGTCCCACGCTGAGCCTGGCCCGCGGCGAGTCCGAAAGCCTGCAGGCGGTCGTGCTGCCGTACGCCGAGCCGCTCGGCAACGTCACCGCGAAGGTCGCCTCGGTGCGGGGACCGGGCGGCGCCGGCGATCTCGAGGTCGCGATCGACCCGGTGGGCTCGCTGAACACCACGCCGAGCTCGGCTTACCACCGGCCGGCCTACAGCGGCTGGACGCCCGACCCGATCCGCGACGACCTGACGAGCGTCGACGTCGCGGCAGCCGACGTGCAGCCGTACTGGGTCCGCGTGCGGGCGGGCGCGACCGCCGAGCCCGGCACGTACACCATCCAGCTCGCCTTCGACGCCGACGGCAAGCCGGCCAGCACCCTGACCGTGCAGGTGAAGGTCTGGCCGTTCGCGATCCCCGACGAGCCGAAGCTGACGACGGCGTTCCAGTTCACGCCGTGGATCGTCTACGAGCTCTATCACGCGACCGATCCGGCCGCGCGCGACGAGCTGCGGCACCGGTTCTGGGCGTTCCTCGACGACTACAAGGTCCAGCCGGACCAGATCTACACGGTCGAGAAGACGGCTGACGGGAAGTATGTCCAGACGCCGCCGTCGGTCGAGGACGTGCTGTACATCAAGGAGCACTTCGGTCTGGATCGCTTCAACGTGCTGTTCCTCAACCGCGCGTTGCTCGACCCGGCGCACCCGGAGACCTGGCAGGCCCAGATCGACCGGTGGCTGGACCAGATCGGCACCGCGATGGCGGCTTACGAGGCGGCGGGCGTGGCCGACCGCGCGTACGTCTACGGCTTCGACGAGGCCACCGGGCCGATGCTGACCGCGGCGAAGCAGACGTTCACCGCGATCAGGCAGCGCTTCCCGGAGCTGCCGATCGCGACGACCCTGCGCGACAACTCGATGGGCGTCGACACCGGGCTGGCCGGCCTGGTCGACTGGTGGATTCCGCAGCAGAACCTCTACGACCAGGCCGTTGCCGAGCGCACGCGAGCCCGCGGCGACCAGGCCTGGTGGTACCCGGACATCGCGACCGGCTTCCCGTACCCGAACTGGTTCAACGGCTTCCCGCCGGTCGACGGGCGGATGCTGATGGGGCCGATGTCGTACCAGGCAGGGGTCGAGGGTGTCCTGTACTACGCCGCCAACCGCTGGGTGCCCGCCGACCATGCCGCGCAGCCGCTGGTGGACGACGGCATCTTCTCGCAGTGGAACCCGGTGACGTTCGGCACGACCGCCGGCGACGGCTCGGTGTTCTACCCGGGACCCGACGGCCCGATGGCCTCGATCCGCCTGGAGAACATCCGGGACGGGATGGAGGACTACAACCTGCTGTGGGTGCTGAAGCAGCGGCTCGACGCCAACCCAGGCGCGCCCTCCGACGTACGGCAACGGGCCGAAGCCGCGCTGTCGGCCCGTGCCGTCGTGACCGGCGCCCGTACGTTCACCGAGGACCCGGTGGCGTACCGCGCCTGGCGCGACCAGGCCGCGAAGGCGCTGCTCGACCTGGGGTGATGCGGGGCTGTCAGCAGGCCGGGCGTCGTGTCAGTGCGGTGTCAGCGCTGTGTCCGGGCGCCCGGCGATCGTCTTCGGCATGGATAACACGCAGAAGACCTCGAGTGCCGAGGGCACTCCGCTGAAAGGGTTCACCGGGCGGCTGTTGAGCGAACGCCACTCGCTGCCGTTGTCGATCGCGCTGCATCTCGTACCCGGTGTGCTGATCGTCGCTGTGTACATGCTGCTGGCTCAGCCGCTGGTTCGGGCGATCGACTATCCGTCGTTCCTCGGCTGGGCGATCGCGCTGGTCGTGGTCCTGTATCCGCTGCAGTTCGGCCTGTTCTGGCTGGGCCGCCGGCGCAACGGGCGGTACTCGCTGCGCGGAGTGGTGCACTACCTGGACAAGCCGGTGCCGCGCGGAAAGCTCGTGGCGATGGTCGCCGGCCTCATCGTGTGGTTCGTGGTGGTGTCGTCGCTGCTCACCGTCTTGGACAGTGCCGTCTTCGAGGCCTTCTTCACCTGGCTTCCGTACGACGACGCCGGTGCCAGCGCCACGACGTACCTCGAGGGACACAGCCACACCGTCATGGTCGTCACGCTGGCGGTGAGCATCCCGTTCACCGGGTTCACGCTCCCGCTGATCGAGGAGTATTACTTCCGAGGCTTCCTGCTGCCGCGCATCGGGTACCTCGGCAACTGGGCACCGGTGGTCAACACGGTCCTGTTCTCGCTGTACCACCTGTGGTCGCCGTGGGTGTTCCTGTCCCGCGTGATCTTCTTCCTGCCCGGCCCCTGGCTGGTCTGGAAGAAGAAGGACCTGCGGATCTCGATCGGGATGCACCCCGGCACGACGCTCCTGCTGGCGGTGGGCGGCACCGTCGCGCTGATGCTGAACGTCATGCCGTAGCAGGCAGCTACAGGCGTCGCCCGTGTCCTCGAATCTCCAGGACCGGGCGACAACCCTGTCGCGGCCGCGCCGCTGTGTCGTCCCCGGGTCGTTACGGTCGCACGCGGACGGTCTCGGTCGCCGATGCGGGGTTGGACCAGAGGTTGGCAGGCCCCGAGCTGATCATCGGGCTTCCGGTGTCCTCGAGCCGCCACAGCCGGGCCGTGACCTGCCCGTCGCCGGACCGCCAGACGTACCGGTTGATGGGGCGTTCGACCTGCCGCACGAGCCAGTTCGAAGCGGCCTCGGCGCCACTGGAGGCGTCGGCGAAACTCGCCCCCGCCCGGTCCTGTGGGTCGGCCTCGGCGAGCCGGTCCATCCCGGCACCCGAAGCCGTGACCCATCCGGCGTCCCACGCGGAGTCGTCGATCTCGAGGCGGAGGCTGCCGAGTGACATGCGGCCGCCTCGGTCCGTCAGGTCGATGAGCACGCACATCAGTCCGTCCTCGTACCATCCCGATGTCGACCCGGGGGTGATGCCCCGGCTCTGCCAGGTGGGAACGAGGTCACGCAGCCTGCGGAGCAGGGCTGCCGGTGCGCCGGAGATCTCGGTCTCGCTCGTGATTCCGTCGGTGTTGTCGTCGAAATCGATCGCGAACCACGTGGCTGGTCCATCCTGCATGTCACTCATCAGTTGTAACTCGCTCCGCCGGGAATATCGGTACGGTTCGGATCATCCCACCGCGCTGGCCCGTCGTTCGGGTCGTTGGGTCTTTGGTGTTGCGACCCGACGTTATCCGGGTACTGCTTCGGATCGGTCACTTCCTGGCAGTTCCGCTTACAGATGGGTTCCTCGATGTAGTCGCCAGGCCTGGTGTCGTCGTTGATGCGGTAGGCCTCGGTGTAGACCACCTCGTGACGTTCTTTCGGTGGCAACCCCATGTCGGCCCGCTGCTTGTTGATCTGGTCGAGCGCGTCGTCCTCCGCGCATCCGCCCAAGGGGGAGTTGGCCCTGTCCCTGAACGTCGTCCCCGCCCCGCTGACATCGGCGTCGGGGTCGTAGGCGCCCGTCACGCTGGACGGCCCGTTCTTACTGGGCGTCTTGCCGGGACGGTTCTGCCGCAGCCATTCCTTGCGTTCCGCCTTGGTCTTTCCGGCGAGCTGATCGTGCAACTCGTCGCGCTTTCTGCGGGCCTCGGCGAGACCCTTCGCCTTCTTGGACGGCGACGGCACTGCCTTCTTGCCGGCGCCGGCAACCTCGTCGCCGCTCTTGCCGACGGTCTTGCCGACACGCTTCTTCACTGGCCGGATCAGGTCGCCGAGCATCTTCTTCAAGAAGCCACCGGCGGCTTTGAGCTTCGCCACGTTCGAGAACCCCCAGATCGTCTGCCGGCGCTTACCCGTCGCAAGGACACTACCCATTCGACTCGCGGGTCCGGCAGGTTATCCACAGGGGACACCATCCGTGCCGTCTGACTAGACTCGCGAGGGTGAGCACGAGCGACTATTACGCGACGTACACGACTGTGCTCGCGGTCGTGCTCCTGGGTGGGGTGTTCGCGGCCGCGGCGCTGGGGGGTGGGCGGCTGTTGCGGGCCGGGCGGCCGACGCGGCAGAAGCTGCTGACGTACGAGTCCGGCGTCGATCCGGTCGGTGAGGGCTGGGCGCAGAGCCATCTGCGCTACTACGTCTACGCCTACCTCTACGTCGTTTTCGCGGTCGACGCGATCTACCTCTTCCCCTGGGCCACGGTCTTCGCGGCGCCTGGGTACGGCTGGACCACGCTGGTCGAGATGTTCGTGTTCCTCGGCTTCATCGCGGTCGGCCTGTTGTACGCGTGGCGGAAGGGCGTGTTGACATGGACCTGAACAAGCGCACAGAGACGACATCCACCGACCTCGGCATGCCGAGCGTCGGCCCGTTGCAGAAGCTCGCTCCCGAGCCGCTGCGGATGATCCTGAACTGGGGCCGGCGCTGGTCGTTGTGGGTGTTCAACTTCGGACTCGCTTGTTGCGCGATCGAGTTCATCGCGGCCTCGATGGCGCGTCACGACTTCATCCGGCTCGGTGTGATCCCGTTCGCGCCCGGACCGCGGCAGGCCGACCTGATGGTGGTCTCCGGCACGGTCACCGACAAGATGGCGCCGGCGATCCTGCGCCTGTACGAGCAGATGCCCGAGCCGAAGTACGTCATCTCGTTCGGCTCCTGCTCCAACTCCGGCGGCCCGTACTGGGACTCCTACTGCGTCACCAAGGGCGTCGACCAGATCGTGCCGGTCGACGTCTACGTGCCCGGCTGCCCGCCGCGGCCGGAGGCGCTGCTGCAGGGAATCGTCCGCCTGCAGGAGAAGATCGCCGCCGAGTCGCTGCCCGAACGCTACGCGGGCGGCGGCGACCACGCGGCCGGCGACAGGCAGGGCCGATGATCGACGCCGAACGGATGCGGGCCGAGCTCGCGGAGGCGCTCGACACCGAGATCGGCCTGGACGAGGGCTTCGGCCCGCCCACGCTCGAAGCTCCACCCAGCCACTGGATCCCGCTTCTCACCAGCGTGCGCGACGTTCACGGCTTCCGCTTCTTCGACTGGCTGTCGGCCGTCGACGAGCTCGACGACGGGTTCGCGGTCGTCTGCCACCTGGCCGCGCTCGGCGACCCGAGAGACCCCGGCGTCCGCGGCCACATCGTGCTCCGCACCCACGTCCCGCGCGCCGACCCGCGCCTGGCGACCGCCACCTCGGTGTTCAAGGGTGCCCGCTGGCACGAGCGCGAGACCCACGAGATGTTCGGCATCGAGTTCGACGGCCACCCCGGCCTCGACAAGTTGCTGCTGCCCGACGAGTTCGAGGGCCACCCGTTACGCAAGGAGTTCGTCCTCGCCGCCCGCGTCGCCAAGGCCTGGCCGGGCGCGAAGGAACCCGGCGAGTCCGATTCGCACCGTGCGCCGAGCCGCCGCCGCGTGTCACCGCCGGGCGTACCCTCGCCCGACGAGTGGGGCCCGCGCCAGCCCGGAGCCCCAGAAGAGGGCACAGAAGAGGGCACGGCCGAGGGTGACGCCGATGCTTGAGCTCCTCGAGTTCGTCCTACGGGTCCTGGCGGTCTTCGTCGCGTTCCTCGTGCTGCCCCTGCTGGTCGGCCAGACCGAGCACAAGGTGATGGCCCACATGCAGTCGCGGCTCGGCCCGATGTACGCCGGCGGCTTCCACGGCTGGGCCCAGCTGGTGGCCGACGGCGTGAAGTTCGTCCAGAAGGAAGACATCGTTCCGCAGCGAGCCGACCGCGGGGTCTTCCAGCTGGCGCCGGTGATCGCGCTCGTGCCGTACCTCGTCGCGCTGGTCGCGATCCCACTCGGCCCGGGCCTGATCGGCCAGGATCTCGACGTCGGCCTGTTCTTCGTGCTCGCCGTGATGGGCGTCGGCGTGCTCGGCTCGCTGATGGGCGGCTGGGCCAGCGCCAACAAGTACAGCCTGCTCGGCGGCTTCCGCGCGGCGGCGCAGCTGCTGGCGTACGAGCTGCCGTTCGTGCTGGCCGCCGCCAGCGTCGCGATGGCCGCCGGAACGCTTTCCCTGCAAGGGATCGTCGAGGCCTGGCAGCCGTGGTGGCTGCTGTGGCAGCTGCCCGGCCTCGCGGTGTTCTTCATCGCCGGGCTCGCCGAGCTGCGGCGCCCGCCGTTCGACATGCCGGTCGCCGACGCCGAGATCATCTTCGGGCCTTATACGGAGTACACCGGGCTGCGGTTCGCGCTGTTCCTGCTCGCGGAGTACGCCGGCATCGTGGTGCTGAGCGCGCTCACCACGGTGCTGTTCCTCGGCGGCTGGCACGGCCCGTTCGCAGACCAGCTCGGCTGGCTGTGGACGCTGTTGAAGACGTTCGCGGTCGCGTTCGTCGTGATCTGGGTGCGGGTGGCGTTCCCGCGGCTGCGGATCGACCAGTTGCAGCGGGTGGGCTGGCAGGGCCTCGTACCCCTCGCGCTGTTCCAGCTCGCGCTGACCGGAGTCGTGGAGGTGATGGCCGGATGAAGCTGCCCGGCAAAGGGCTCGCGAAGGGCCTCAAGGTGACGTTCGACAACCTCACCAGCCGATCGGTCACGCAGCAGTACCCCGACGTCAAGCCGGAGTTGCCGCCGCGGACGCGAGGCGTGATCGCGCTGTTCGAGGAGAACTGCACCTCCTGCATGCTGTGCGCCCGCGAGTGCCCGTGCTGGTGCATCTACATCGACTCGCACAAGGAGGCAGTGCCGCCGTCCGAGCCGGGAGCGCGCGAGCGCAGCCAGAACGTCCTCGACCGGTTCGCGATCGACTATTCGTTGTGCATGTACTGCGGTATCTGCATCGAGGTGTGCCCGTTCGACGCGCTGTTCTGGTCGCCGGAGTTCGAGTACGCCGCGACCGACATCGCCGAGCTCACCCATGAGAAGGACCGCCTGCGCGACTGGATGTGGACGGTCCCGCCGCCACCCGCCGACGATCCGAACGGCGCCGCGCCCAAGGAGCTCGACGCCGCCGAGAAGGCGCTCGACAAGGCCGCGAAGAAGCGCGCACCCCGGGCCGGGGGAGACGCCCAGTGACGGCGGTCAACCTGCTCTTCCTGCTGTTCGGCGTGATCGCACTCGGGTCCGCCGTCCTGGTGGTCTCGACCAAGCGCATCGTGCATGCGGCGCTCTGGCTCGCGGTCACGCTCGGCGCGCTCGCGGCCTGCTTCCTGCTGCTCACCGCGGAGTTCGTCGCCTGGGTGCAGATCCTCATCTACGTCGGCGCGGTCGTGGTGCTGCTGCTGTTCGCGCTGATGCTGACCAGGGCGCCGATCGAGCCGGCTTCGCTCACGTCGAAGAACGCCGTGTTCGCGGGCATCGTCGCGGCCGCCGTCGCACTCGTCCTCGTGACGACGCTCGTCTCCGGCTTCTCCGGCCAGACCATCGACTTGGCGCATGCCGACATCGGCAGCCCGAAGACCACGGGCGCGGTCGTCTTCTCCCGCTGGGTGCTGGCGTTCGAGCTGTTGTCCGTCCTCCTGCTCGCCGCGCTGGTGAGCGCTATCGTGCTGTCCCGCCGTACGACCGCCGAACCCGGGCAGGAGGCCGAGTAGATGCCGTTGCTGCTTCCGCTCGTCGTCGCGGCGCTGCTGTTCGCGATCGGTGTCTACGGCGTGCTGGCCCGGCGCAACGCCGTCACCGTTCTGATGGGCGTCGAGCTGATGCTCAACGCCGTCAACCTCCTGCTGGTCGCGTTCGACGCCTGGCACGGCGACGTCCTGCACTCCGGCCAGGTGCTCACGCTCTACGTCATCACGATCGCCGCCGCGGAGATCGGGCTGGGGCTCGCGATCGTCCTGCTGGTGTTCCGTACCCGCAAGCAGATCGACGTCGACAGTGCAGAGCTGCGTGAGTTGCAGGAGGCCAGGTCGTGACCGCGTGGCTCGTCGCGCTCGGTGGCCCGGCCGCGGCCGCCGTGCTGACGGTCGCGCTCGGCCGCCGCTATCCGCGCAGCATCGGGCCGATCTCGGTCGTCGGCGCGACGCTGGCGTTCCTGGCCAGCTGGGCGGTCGCGGGCGCGGTGCTGCTCGGCGACCTGCGGCCCCGGTCGGCGGCGTACGTCCACATCCCGACCGGCGGCGTGCCGTTCGACATCGCGTTCCGGCTCGACGGCCTCACCGGCATGGTCGCGCTGCTGGTGACGTCGGTCGCGCTGGCCGTGCAGATCTACTCCGTCGCGTACATGAAGGGCGAGCCCAGGTATCGCTCGTACGCCGCGTTCGTCTCGGTCTTCACCGCCGCGATGCTGCTCGTCGTCGTGGCCGACGACATGCTGGTGCTGCTGGTCGGCTGGGAGGTGATGGGCGTCTGCTCGTACTTCCTGATCGGCCACCACTGGGAACGCCAGGATGCCCGCGACGGCGCGGTGAAGGCGTTCATCGTCACACGGCTCGGCGACATCGGCTTCCTGTTCGGCATCTTCGTACTCGGACTCGGCGCGGGTACGTTCCGGATCAGCCACCTGCAGACCGCGGTGGTCTACGACGCGATCCCGACATCGACCGCCACGCTGGCCACGTTGCTGCTGCTCTGCGGTGTCGTCGGCAAGTCGGCGCAGTTCCCGCTGCACGTGTGGCTGCCGGACGCGATGGCCGGCCCGACGCCGATCAGCGCGCTGATCCACGCCGCGACGATGGTCGCCGCCGGCGTCTTCCTGGTTGCCCGGTTGTGGCCGGTGTTCGCGCTGGCTGTCGTGACGTTGGCGGTGCTGGCCGTGATCGCCGCGATCACCATGCTGGGCTCGGCGTTGTGCGCGCTGGCCGAGACCGACGTCAAGCGCGTGCTGGCCTGGTCGACGGTGAGCCAGCTCGCGTACATGCTGGGCGGCCTCGCGGTCGGGGGCTACACCGCCGGGCTGCTGCACCTGCTGTCGCACGGTGCGTTCAAGGCCCTGCTGTTCCTGTGCGCCGGCGTGCTGATCCATGCCGTCGGGTCCAACCTGGTCTCGGCGATGGGCGGGCTGCGGCGCAAGCTGCCGGTCGCGTTCGTCACGATGACGATCGGCCTGGGCGCGCTGGCCGGCGTGCCGCCGCTGGCCGGCTTCTTCTCCAAGGAGGCCGTGCTCGGCGCGGCCGAGACCACCGCGCTGGAAGGCGGCCCGGTCCCCGGTTGGGCGGGCTGGCTGGTGCTGGTCGCCGGGCTGGCGACCGTCGCGCTGACCGCGGCGTACGCGACGCGCCTGTGGCTGCTGGTGTTCTTCGGTCCAAGAAAGGACACAGCGGCGGAGGTCGTCCAGTCGCACACGTCCGGGCTGATGCGCTGGCCACTGGTGGTGCTCGCGGTCCCCGCGGCCCTGTTCGGCTTCGTCGCGCTGGCGCCGCAGCGGCTGGGCTCGTGGTTCTCCGGTGGCACCCAGGCCGACATGGCGGCGGTCCTGCGTACCCCTGAGGCCGCCGAGCCGCACGGCCTGCTGCACGCCTCGACGACGGTGATCTCGCTGCTGCTCGTCGCCGCCGCGGCGGGTGGTGTCGTGCTGGCCTGGCGCCGGCTCGGCGGCGAGGACCCCGTGGCGATGCTCGGCCGGGCGCGGCCGGCTCTGCAGGCGGGCCTCGGCATGGACGCGTTCTACGCTCGCTGGGTCGTCCGTCCGGTCAAGGGGCTCGCCCGGCTCGTCGTCGGCACCGATCGTGACGTCGTCGACTTCTACGTGTCCGGTTCCGGTAAGGTCGCCGGCCTGCTCGGCACGCTGCTTCGCCGCGTGCAGAGCGGAAACGTCCAGACCTACGTCACGCTGTTGCTCGCCGGTGTCGTCGTCATCGCGGTCCTGGCGGGGAGGTGAGAACACCATGGTGTCGATCTTCTGGTTGCTGCTGGCGCTCTTCCTCGGCGTAGGGGTGGTTCCGGTCGGATGAGCATCCTGCTGTGGCTGATCCTCGCCGTGCCGCTGCTCGGCTCGCTCGCGGTGCTGTCGCGACGCGTCGTGCCGGAGTCGTCGGTCGCCGGGTTCGGTGTGGTGACGAGCGCGGTGACGCTCGGGCTCGCGCTGCTGGTCGCGTTCGGCTTCGACTACCGCAGTGCGGGCCGGATGCAGTACGAAACCGACATGTCGTGGATCTCCGCGATCGACGTGCGCTGGAAGCTCGGCATCGACGGCATCTCGCTGCCGATGGTGCTGCTGACCACACTGCTGGTGTTCCTGTGCCTGCTCTACACCACGCGAGTACGACCCGAGGGCGGCCGGCTACCCGGGCTGGTCGGGCTGGTGCTGCTGCTCGAGGTCGGCATGATCGGAACGTTCCTCGCGCTCGACCTCGTGGTCTTCTTCCTGTTCTTCGAAGTCGTGCTGATCCCGATGTGGTTCGTGATCGCGCTCTGGGGCGATCCGCACGACGAGGTGGGCCGCCGGCGCGCGGCGACGACGTTCATCCTCTACACGTTGCTGGGCAGCGCGGTGATGCTGGTCGGGTTCCTGGTCGTGCACGCGGGCACGGGAACGTTCGACATCGAGCTGCTCGCCGACCTCGGCGGTTCCGGGGTCGGCCATGGCGCGCAGATCGCGGCGGCGCTCGCGATCGGGCTCGGGCTGGCCGTGAAGACGCCGATGTGGCCGCTGCACAGCTGGCTGCCCGACGCGCACGCGAAGGCGCCGACGATCGGCTCGGTCCTCCTGGCCGGCGTGCTGCTGAAGATGGGCACGTACGGCTTCATCCGCGTCTGGCTGCCCGTGGTGCCGGACGGTGTGCGGGCCGTGGCGCCTTATTTCGCGGCGTTCGCGACGGTCGGCATCGTCTACGGCGCACTGGCGTGCCTGGCGCAACGCGAGCTGAAGCGGCTGATCGCGTACTCCTCGGTCGGGCACATGGGATTCGTGCTGCTCGGCATCACCACGGTGACGGGAGCGGGCGTCAACGGCGCGGTGTTCGCCGGTGTGGCGCACGGGCTGATCACCGGGCTGCTGTTCTTCCTGGCCGGCGCTGTGAAGGACCGGCACGGCACGGGTGAGCTCGATCTGCTGGGCGGTGGCCTGTACGCGCGGATGCCGCGGCTCGGCGGGCTGCTGGCGTTCGGTGCGGTCGCGAGCCTCGGACTGCCCGGCCTGGCCGGCTTCTGGGGCGAGATGCTGGCGCTGCTCGGCGCGTACGACCCCGGCGGTGGGCTGGCGCGGTCCACGTACGTCGTGCTGATGGTCGTCGGTGGTGTGGGTGCGGTGCTGACCGCGGGCTACTTCCTGCTGCTGGTCAGGCGGGTCTGCCAGGGTCCGCCGGCGGAGCATCCGGCGTCGGTCGTCGACTCGCGCGATGTGACGCCGGTCGAGCTGTGGGCGTGGGCGCCGCTGGTGGTGCTGACGTTCGTGCTCGGGCTGTATCCCAAGGCGTTGCTGGCGTTGACCGACCCGGCCGTGCAGATGGTACTGGGGAGGGGTTGACGTGCCTACGATCCAGCCGGTCGACTGGCTCGCGATCGCGCCGCCGCTGGTGGTGGCGCTGACCGCGGTGCTCGTGCTCGTGGTCGACGCGTTCCTGCCTGTTGGTCGGCGCGGTGTCAACTCGGTGCTGGCGTTGCTCGGTCTGCTGGCCGGGCTGCTGCTGATGCTGCCGCTGGCCGGCTCGCGGCGGGGTGCGTTCTGTCTTGCCTCGAACGGCTCTGCCTGTTCGTTCGTCGTCGACAACACGACGCTGGCGTTCCAGCTGATCGCGGCCGGCGGTGCGGCGGTGGTCGTACTGCTGTCGACCCGGCCGTCCCGCGGGGCGGGCCTGCCGGCGGGGGAGTACCACTTTCTCCTGCTGGCGTCGGCGAGCGGTGCGATGTCGATCGCGGCCTCCCGCGACCTGATCACGCTCGTCGTCTCGCTGGAGCTGGTGACGCTGCCGGCGATCGGCCTGGTCGGGCTGCGGCGCGGCTCGGGGCGGGCGGCCGAGGCGGCGCTGAAGTTCTTCCTGGTGTCGGTGGTCTCGGTCGCGGTGATGCTGTTCGGCGTCGCGCTGGTCTACGGCGTGACGGGCGAGATGAACTTCGGCCTGATCGGCGCGGTGCTGGCCGCCGGAGGAACGCCGGGGTTCGACCTGCCGCGCGGCGTCGCCGCTGTCGCCGTCGTGCTGACGCTGGTGGGCCTGGCGTTCAAGGTGGCCGCGGTGCCGTTCCACTTCTGGGTGCCGGAGACGTACTCCGGCGCACCGGTGCCTGTCGCCGCGTACCTGTCGGTGGTGTCGAAGGGCGCCGGGCTGGTGGGCCTGCTGCTCGTGGTCGACCAGGCGTTCGGCGCCTTCGCGTCGGTGTGGTCGCCGGTGCTCGGCGTACTGGCGGCGCTGACGATGACGCTGGGGAACCTCGTGGCGCTGCGACAGCGCGATGCCGTGCGTCTGCTGGCGTGGTCGAGCATCGCGCAGGCCGGCTACCTGCTGGTGCCGCTCGGCTCAGCGCGCTCGCCGGCCGTCGGCGACTCCCTCCTGGGCGCGATGGTCGCGTACCTGCTGATCTACGCCGTGGTCAACCTCGGCGCGTTCGCGGCCGTGGCCGTGCTCGCGCGGGGTGGACCGGGCGGCTCGCTGGACGACTTCCGGGGGCTGTTCTGGAAGCAACGCGGGCTCGCGCTGCTGCTGGCGTTCTTCCTGCTGGGACTGGCCGGGCTGCCGCCGGGCATCGCCGGCCTGTTCGGCAAGGTCGTGGTCTTCCAAGCCGCCGTCGAGGGCGGCGCCGGCTGGCTCGCCGTGGTGATGGCGGTCAACGTGGTGATCGGGCTGGCCTACTACCTCTACTGGGCCGCACTGCTGTTCACCCGTCCGGCACCGGAGACCGTCGTGGAAGAGCAACGCCAACGGATCCCGCTCCCGGCCGTCGTCGCACTGGGCGTGACCGGCGTACTGGCGATCGTCTTGTCGGTGGCGCCCAACCTCGCCCTGAAGGTCATCGACACCCTGCCGCTCTGATGGCATCCGCCGACACTCCAATGACGGACGCCGTCCGGTCGGCCGTCGAGCGTTCGTGGGGAGTCCGGCTGACCGGCGACGGCGTCCGGCTGACCGGTGGCGAGGAGTCGGCGTCGTACCGCTTCGGTCCTCTGGTGGTACGGATCGGCCCGACCTGGCGTTCGTCCGCCGAGCTGGAGTGGTCGTACGCGATCGCTGCGCGGATAGCGGCGTCCGTGCCGGAGGTGACGGAACCCCGCCCGACGCTCGCCGGCGGCCACGTGCTGCGCGTCGACGATCGCCCGGTCAGCGTATGGCCGTATGCCGAAGGCACGTGGGCCGACCCGGACGACGAGGCGCAGGCGACGCAGGCTGCCCGGCTGCTCGCCCGCCTGCACAGGGCGTGCGCCCGGCTGACCGATCTGGAACCGCGACCGGGACAAGCGGATCTCGGCTGGCTGCGCGAGCCGCACCCCGACGTCGTCGACGCCGAACTGGACCACTGGCTGGCGGAGTTCCAGCGGAAGCGGATCGTTCGGCACCCCTTGCACGGCGACGTCTATCGCGCCAACGTGCTCGTCCGGAGTAGGCGGATCGTTGCGCTGCTGGACTGGGACGACGTGTCGATCGGTCCGCCGGAACAGGAGTTGGCCTGGGCCGCGTCGGAGTGGAGTGGCATCACCAAGACGCTCGACCCCACCCGCGCACTGCGCTTCGTCGACACCTATGTTGCCGCCGGCGGCACGGCCGACCGAATCGGCGAGGCGGAGCTCACCCAACTCGTCCGCGGCCGGATCCGGATGGAGGTCACCTACAGCCATGCGACCGGCCAGTGGGGAGCCTCGGCCGACCCGGAAGAGGCGGAGTACGAAGCGCGGCAGCTCCGCGCATTCCGCGAGCTGTCGCTCTGGCCGCTCTAGTCCCGCAGGCTGGTGCTGAGGTGTTCGGCGAGCATCAGGACCGGCAGGTTGGTGTTGGCGCGCGGGATCGCCGGCATGGCGGAGGCGTCGGCCACGGTCAGGTTGGCGATGCCGGTTACCGCGCCGCGGTCGTCGGTCACCTCGCCCATCCGGCAGGTGCCGACCGGGTGCTGGTAGACGTTCAGCGCGGTCTCCACGACGTCCGCCCCGGTGATCTCCCCTTCGAGGAGGTCGGACAGTGGCGGCGTCGCCGCGAGCTGGCGGGCCAGCCGGACGCCCTCGCGTAGCCGCGGCTCGTCCCTGTCGTCGCGGAGGAGGCCGTTGTCGATGGCGTCGAGCGTGACCGTACCGCGGGACGCCGGTCGCATCAGGGCGACCAGCAGGGTCAGCTCCGGCCCGGACTCGCCCGCTGCCAGGCCGCTCGGAAAGACCTGCAGGTCGTCCGTGGTCAGCAGCGCCTGCCGCTGGACGTCCGAGACCTCGCCGCGGGCGGCGAAGCGCAACCGGAGCAAGGGATGGTCGTGCAGGTTCTCCCCGAGACCGGGCACCCGCACCCCGGACCGCAGCAGCAGAGCAGGAGTCCCGTACGCACCCGCGCACAGCACGACCGTTCCAGCCGAGAGGTCCTCGTCCCGCAGCCGTACGCCCGTCGCCCGGCCGTTCTCGATCCGGACCTGTTCGACCGGAGCGTCGGTACGGACCGTGAGGTTCGGCCGGTGCCACGCCGATGCGAGGTAGGTGAGCGTGGCCGACTGCCGTACGCCGGCGATCTCGTTCAGCGGCAGCGGCCCGGCGCCGACCGCGTTGGGCGCGTTGTGGTCGTCGACCCAGGGTTGTCCGAGCGCGTCGCAGGACTCGAGGAACGCTTCCTGCGCAGGCGTGAGCTCGCCGTCCGCATACCGCCGGACGGGAACCGGCCCGTCGGTGCCGTGCCACTCGCGCGAGCCGAAGTCGAGGTCGCGCTCGATCCGGCGAAACGCCGGCAGCACGTCGTCGAAACTCCAGCCCGGCACCTCCCAGTCGTCGTAGTCGGCGGGCCGGCCGCGCAGCGCCATCACGTTGTTGGTCGCGGAGCTGCCGCCGAGGATTCGCCCGGCGAAGACCGGCGACTCGCGGGCGGTGGCGCCGAGCATGGCCTGGTGGCCCCAGTCGTACGGAGTCGGTGTCGCGTCGTTGGCGTCCAGGATCTCCGGCGGTTGCGCCTGTGGCGCGACGCCGAAGCCCGGCCCAGCTTCCAGCAGCAGGACCGAACGGTCGGGGTCCTCCGACAGCCGGGCGGCGAGCACGCACCCCGCCGAGCCGGCGCCGACGACGATCGTGTCGTAGCGCATCCCCGGCGCCTACCCCGTGCCCTCCACCGAAACCGAGGCCTTGCCATTCGCAGCTAATGAGAGTTACTCTCTTTTGAGAGAAGCTATCAGATTGGAGTAACTCTCATGTCTGACGAACGATGCGAGGTCCTGGTGGTCGGCGCCGGCCCCACCGGTCTCACCGCCGCGGTGGAGTTGGCCAGGCGCGGTATCGACGTCCGGGTCGTCGAGGCGGCGACCGCGTTCGGCGTCGGGACCCGGGCGCGCGGGCTGTCCGCGCGGAGCATGGAGGTGATGGACGACATCGGCATCGCCGGCCGGCTGATCGAGGTCGGCTCGACCGACCCGTTCACGATCCGGATGTACGACAGGCGGGGCCGGTACAACGACATCACCGTGCACGGCGACCGCGAGCCGAGCAGCGACCTGCCGTACCCGCGCGGAATCCTCTGCTCCACCTCGCGCATCGAGGCCGCGCTGCGCGACCAGCTGAAGCTCCACGGCGTCACCGTCGAGCTCGACAGCGCCGCCCGCGATCTCGTACAGCACGAGGACGAGGTCCAGGTGACCGTCGAGTCGGCGGCGGGCGACCAGCGGCAGATCCGCGCGTCGTACGTCATCGGCGCCGACGGTGGGCGCAGCGTGATCCGCAAACAGCTCGGCCTGAAGTTCGAGGCGATCGACGGCACCCAGTTCCAGGAGCACGAGGCGGTCAAGGGCCGGGTGTCGGTCGTCGCCGACCTGCTGGTCGAGGGCCTGCCCCGGGACGAGGTCAACCACATGTGGCCCGGAGGCGTCGCGATCTCGCCCAACCCGAAGGCCGACACGTACTGGTTCACCGCCGGCCTCACGCCCGGCCCGGACGGCACCGTCGAGCCGCCCACGCTCGAGTCGTGCGAGCGGCTCTTCCACGAGCGCACCGGGCTCACCCAGGTGAAGTTCGTCGGCTCGCCGTGGATGTCGACATACCGCTTCAACGTCCGGATGGTCGACCACTACCGGTCGGGCCGGGTCTTTGTCGCGGGCGACGCCGCGCACATCCACATCCCCGCCGGCGGGCAGGGCATGAACACCGGCATCCAGGACGCGTACAACCTCGGCTGGAAGCTCGCCGCCGTGGTGCGCGGAGCCGACGAGCGGTTGCTCGACACGTACGAGGCCGAACGCCACCCGGTGGCCGCGAAGGTGCTGCGCGACAGCACCCGGCGCGGTGCCGCGTTGTTCCTGCAGGCCGTCCTGATGCAGGTCGCGGGTCGCATCAAACCGCTCGGCAGGATGTTCTGGCGCTGGTGGGGCAAGAACAGGCAGCTCGACGTGGCGTACCGCTCGTCGGCACTCAGCCGCGAGGTCGGCCCGGCGCCCGGCAAGGGTTCCCTGCGTGCGGGCGACCGCGTACCCGGTCCGTTCGACCTGTTGCGCGGCCCGCACTGGACGGTGTTCGGCCTCGGGGCGCGGACGGCCGGCCTGCTGGACGAGCTCGGCAAGCTGCCCGGCGTCCAGGCGCACGTGCTCGAGTCGACGCCGCACGGACCGTCCGACGGAATGTTGCTCGTCGTACGCCCGGACGGCTACCTCGGCCTGCGCTGCCCGGCCGATGCCGCGGTTGTGACCGACTACCTGCACGACAAGCTGGGCCAGACGGAGACAATGGACGCATGACCACGCCGGGCCTGCGTGAGCAGAAGAAGAAGCGGACGCGGGAGGCGATCCGGTCGGCGGCGATCGACCTGTTCGAGCGGCAGGGCTACTCCGCCACGACCGTCGACCAGATCGCCGCCGCGGCGGAGGTGTCCCCGGCGACGTTCTTCCGCTACTTCCCGACCAAGGAAGCGCTGGTCGTCAGCGACGAGTACGACGACCTGTTCGTACCGACCATGCAGGCCGGGCCGCCCGGAGAGCCTCCACTGGAGATGCTGCGGCGCACGTTCAAGCACGTGATGAGCCAGATCGCCGAGAAGGAGCGGACGGAGCGGCTGCGCTGGCGGCACGAGCTGCTGCTCAGCGACCCCCACCTGCGTAACGCGATCCGTGACCTGCGGGAGGGCGGCGTACAGACGGGTATCGAGGACTTCGCCCGGGCGACCGGCCGGGATCGCAACGACCTGCGGCTGCGGCTCACCGTACGGCTGGCTATCGAGGCCATGGCGGAGACGGTCGCCGTCTGGATCGACCGGGGTGGCAAGGAGTCGTTGCCGGACATGATCGACGAGGCGTTCGACGCGCTTCGGGACGGGCTGGAGCTCTGAGGTGACCGAGGTCTGTGACGTACTCGTCGTCGGATCGGACGACGCCGGCCCGGTGCTCGCAGCCGATCTTCGCCGAGCCGGCGTGAACGTGCTGCTGACCAGTGCGGACGTCAAGGTGCTCGGGCTTTCCGAAGCCGAGGAAGGTGTCGACGTCCAGCTCGAGGGGTCCGACGGCGAACGGGCCGACGTCCGGGCGGCTTACGTCGTCCGCGACACCGCCTCGCCCACCCGGGCCGGGCGCCTCTTCGAGGTCGGCGACGAGGCCGACGCGCACAACCTGGCGTGGAAGCTCGCCGCCGTGCTGGGTGGCGCGGGCGCCGACCTGCTCGACACCTACCTCGCCGAACGCGAGCGCGGCGCCAAGAACTACCGCGACTCGCGGCTCAGCCAGGAGCTCGGCGGCAAACGGCTGAAGCTGCGGGCCGGCGACCGCGTGCCGGACGTCCTGCTGTGGAGCGTCGGCACCGGTCTCGACGTGCCGCTCGGCTCGCTGGTGAACGGGCCGCACTGGACCTTGCTAGGACTCGGCTCACGTTCGGCGGAGGTGCTCGGCGCGCTCTCCACCCGCTTCGGCCAGGCCGTCCACACCGAGGTGATCGGTGGCGGCGGCAGCATGGTGCCAGGCGTGACCTTGCAGGATCGGTACGGCCAGGCCCGCCACCGCCTCGCCCGGCGAGGCGGAACGGTGCTCGTCGTACGCCCGGATGGCTACCTCGGCTTGCGAAGCGCGCCCAACGTGGACATCATTGCGGCGTACCTGGAGGACCTGGTCAGCGCTCACGAGGCGAGCTGACCCGGCCTCTGGTAAGAACACCGTCCGTCGACAACAGGACCTTTGGCGGGAACGCTCGACACCGCGACCTCGTTCTTTCCGTCGGAGGTTCAACCACAGCCATGCACTCTCGCTCCCACTGTCACCGAAACCAGCTGAAGGCCACAGCGCTGCTCGCAGGCGTGTGTGCGCTGGCGCTGGTGGCCGGTGTGGTCGTGGCCGGGCCGGTGGGGCTGGTGATCGGGCTGATCCTGTCGATCGTGGTGATCCTCACCGCCTACTTCGCCAGCGACCGCATCTCGTTGCGCTCGATGCGCGCTCGTCCGGTCAGCGAGGCGACTCACGCCGAGCTGTGCCGGGCCGTCCGCGAGATCTCGATGATGATGCGGCTGCCGATCCCGGCCGTCTACGTCGCCCCGACCCGCAGCCCGAACGCGTTCGCGACCGGTCGCAACCCCCGTCGCTCGGCGATCTGCGTGACCGAGGGCCTGCTGTCGCTGCTCGACATGCGCGAGCTGCGCGCGGTGCTGGCGCACGAGCTGGCCCACGTGAAGAACCGCGACATCCTGGTCTCGTCGGTGGCCACGGCGCTGGGCAGCATGATCATGTACGTCGCCTACTTCGCCTGGCTGCTGCCGTCAGGCGGGGCCGATGACGACGACAACATGAACCCCGTGGGCGCGCTGCTGTTGCTGCTGCTCGGTCCCGTGGCGGCTTCCTTCATCCGGCTGGCGATCGCGCGTTCGCGAGAGTACGAAGCCGACCGGGTGTCCGCCCAGATCACCGGCGACCCGATGGCGCTGGCCGACGCGCTGCACACGATCGAGTGGTCGACCCAGCGGCTGCCGCTCCCGGCGCATCCGGAGCTGCGCAGCACGGCGGCCTTGATGATCGCCAACCCGTTCGGACCCAACGACCTCGGCGGCTTGTTCTCGACCCACCCGCCGACCGAGCAGCGCATCAAGCGCCTCGAGGCCTTGGCCGGCCGCCGTCAGATGTTCTGAGCTGGTCTTCTCTTACGCGCCGGCGATCAGTTGGTTCGCGTACGCCCTCGTGGGTGGGCCGTAGAGCTGGTGCAGCTCGGAGACGGCCGTGCGCAGGTCGTCGAGCGGCCAGTCTCGTGGGGCGAGCTCCGGCGGCAGGTTGGGTGCGCGAGCCAGGTCGGCCAGCGGTGTCTCCGACAGCTCGACGAACTGCCGGAGTGACTCCGGGTCCGGCCCCGGTGGCTCGGTCCGGCGGAGTGCTTCTCGCAGCATGTGTACGTGTCCCCGCAGTGTGCTGGTGAGCTCGGCAAGCTCCCACGCGTGGTCGGCGGCGGCCGCGGCATCGGCGGGTTCCATCGACAGCCGGGCCGGCCGGATGCGGGCCGCAGCCGGCGCTGCCTCGAGCAGGTCGGAGAGCGCCGAGCGCCGGTCGTCGAGCGCGATCAGCACGCCGGGCTGGAGCAGTCCGTACCCCGCGTTCAGCGCGACCCGCCGGAACGCGTCGCGGTAGGCCCGTTCCGACTCCGGCACTTGGTAAAGCAGCGCCTGGAAGGCTCCGGTCCACTCCCGCGTCTGATCGGTGTCGACCTGCCGTACGCGCCTGAAGCCCTCGGCGAACGCACCCGCCAGCTGGTAGTCGACCGTACGCCCGTGCCGGATCGTCGTGAGCTGGCCCTGGCGGCGCATCCGCGACAGCAGGGTACGGCTGGCGGAGGCGGCCATCCCGAGGTCGCCGAGCAGCCGCGTCAGCGCGGCGCCGGGCACCCGCTCCGACCCGACCACCCCGAACAGGAAGGCCACCCGGCGAATCGGACCTCCTGTCGAGCCCGGGCCACGTGCTACGCTTTCGCTCACGGTCGTGATCCTATCTGACACATATTCTTCCACCTTCACGATGGAGTGTCCCGTGACGACGAACCCGGCCCAGAAGCAAGCGCAGAACCCGGCCCAGAATTCGGCACAGCCTGCCTCCCGGCGAAGCGGTATGAGCACCGCGCTCGGCTGGGCGATGACCATTGTCTTCAACGCCGTCCTGCCGTTCCTGACCTACGACTTCCTCGTCGACCGCGGCTGGCACCAGGCGACCGCGCTGGTCGCCACCGGCATCTGGCCGCTCGCCGAGCTCGGCCTGTCGTACGCGATCCGCCGGCACCTCGACGAGCTCAGCCTGCTGGTCCTGGTGTTCATCGGGCTGGGCGTGGTGTCGATGCTGGCGTTCAACAGCCCGCGGCTGATCCTGATCAAGGACTCGGCGGTCACCGGCCTGTTCGGCATCGTCACGCTCGTGTCGTTGTTCGCGCCGAGGCCGCTGATGTTCTACTTCGGCCGCCGGTTCGCCACCGACGGTTCGGCGGAGAGCGCCAACTGGTGGAACGGCCTGTGGCAGTACGCCGGTTTCCGGCGCACCCAGTGGGTGATCACTGTCGTGTGGGGCGTGGCGTACCTCGCCGAGGCGGTGTTGCGGATCGCGCTGACCTACGTCGTGTCGATCGAGACCATGGTGCTCGTGACCAATGTGCTGCCGTTGGCCGTGCTGGCGGTCCTGATCGGCTGGACGACGTTGTACGCCAAGCGGTCCCGCGCTCGCGGAGCGGCAGCCGCTGCCGCCGCAGGCACCCCCGATCCGGCGGCTCAGCCGTCGGCTTCCTGACCCGTGCGGCCGGCGCGCGGGCGAACTGCTGCTGTCAGGGCAGGTAGCCCCAGGTGGTGGCGAGCTTCTTGAGCTCGTCGGGAACCTGGCCGGAGTTGGGGAGTGGCCTGGGCGGCTGGACCTTGCCGGTGCGGATCTTCGTCGTCCAGTCGCCGAGCCCGGCCTTGATCCTGCCGTGGTAGATCCGGCCGTAGTTCTGCATGTCCGGATCCCAGGAGACGTCGAGGTGGGCGCACAGCTCGCGGGTCACCCGTTCGGGGTCGGCGGTGAGGTCCTCGTAGCGAACGACGTGCCCGGGCACGTTCTTGCGGGCCTCCTCGACTGGCTCGAGGTAGGCGAGCGCTTCGCGGATGGTGGCGGTGCGCTCCCGATCGGGCCGGGTGTCCATCAGCGACGCGAACACCGACGCCGGGTGGCGCAGCAGGATGACGAACCGGGCGTCGGGCCAGCAGGTGCGCAACCGGTCGGCGATCACGCTGTTCGACGGCGTCTTGTCGACGATGATCTGCTTGCCGCTGCGGACGAGCTCACGGTGCAGGAGCCGATCCCACAGCATGTGCTCGAGCTCCTCGTGGTCGAGGCCGAGCTCCTGGGTCGCCAGTTCGGCGTAGGGCTTGGCATGGGTGACCTGGAGCCATCGCAGGTGCAACTCGTGCGGAGCGTGGATGTCGGGATGGGTGTCGAGCATCATCCGCAGCAGCGTCGACCCGGAGCGCACGGGGCACATGATGAAGACGGGGGACCGAACCAGGCGCCGGTCGGCCAGCTCGGCCCGCTTGGCCAGCTGCTGATGCCGGCGATCCCGTCGCACGCGGCGTACGGCGCGATGAACGCTGCGAGCCGGTGCGAGAAGCCGTGGATGCTGAGCGGCCTGGAGCCGTGCCCAGGACGTCAGGCCGCCGGCGGGATTGGCGGATTTGCTGACTGCTGGCTGGTCCGCTGGCGGCAACGAAGACAACTCCACAGGCTTGGATCGGTGGCACAGGGGATGAGGAACGGATTGTAACGGGATGGTAAAGACCATAAGGGCCACCGAACGCCGAACGCAAGCCGAGATCATGCCCGATCCGGACAAAGTGCCCTGGCCTGATCCGGCGACCGCACTCCGGCCGCCGCCTCATCGCGCCGATTCGGTCCGCATGAGGGTGCCCGCGTGCAACAGGTTCGTGCGGCAGGCACCCTCAGCCGTGGGAACCAGGGCAAGCCCGCTCAGACCGGGTCGCCGGTTTCGGTGAGGTAGTCGCGCCAGGTGCGGGTCGGCCGCCAGCCGAGCAGGCGGGCGGCTTTGGAGCAGTCGATCGCGCTGGCGTCGGGGCGGGGCACCGGGCGCAGCTCGGTCGTGGAGGCCGGGAAGGCTGCCCGCCAGGCGGCATGCAGGTCGCGGCCGCCGACCGTGTCCGGTGCGGCGATGTAGAAGACCTCGTGGCCCGGCAGGTCCGACTCCACCGACAGGCGGACGGCCTCCGCCAGGTCCAGCACGTCGATGTAGGGCCAGCCGGCAGCCGACGGCACGGACTGGTCGCGCACGAGCGGGCCGAGGTTGCGGGCGTAGCTCGCCGCCTCCTGCACCCAACTCGGGCGGATCGAGACGCAGCGTACGTCCGACCGGCGGACGGCCGCGTCACACAGCTGTTCGCCGAAGACCTTCGACAGCGCGTACGGGTCCTGCGGGCGCAGCGGATGTTCCTCGTCGACCGGCAGATAGTCGGGGTGGAACGGGCGCTCGGCGAAGATGAAGCCCGGTGCCGTCTCGCTGGAGAAGTTGACCAGCCGGCCGACACCCCAACGTACGCAGGCTTCCACGATGTTGAACGTGGCCATCAGGTTGTTCTGGAACACGACGTGCGGCGCGTGCTTGCCGGGTGCCGGGATCGCGCCCGCGTGGACGACGGCCTCGAACGGGCCCGCCTTCGGCCCGTGCCCCGCCGACGCGCCGCCGACCAGCGCGTAGACCTCGCCGGCGTCGGTCAGGTCGGCTCGGACATACGGCGCTTCGCCGGCCGGGGGCGCGCCCCAGGTCGGCGAAGGCAGATCCGTCGCGACCACGGAATGCCCAGCTGCCTGCAGAGCGGGTACGACGGCGCGGCCCACCAGGCCCAGCGCCCCGGTCACCAGCACGCGCATCGGAGTCACGCCCCGGCCGCGTCGAGCGTACGGAACTCCTCGTCGGTCAGCCTCAGCGAAGCCGCCGCCACCGAGTCGCGGATCGTCTCCGGGCGGCTGGAGCCGGGGATCGGGAGGACGACGGGCGACTTGGCCAGCATCCACGCCAGGCAGACCTGCTGCGGGCTCACGTCCCGGGCGGCGCCGACCGCCGCGAACGCCTCGAACCGCGAGCCGAGCTCGCCGGCCTGGCTGATGCCGCCCAGCGGGCTCCACGGCAGGAACGCGATGCCCAGCTCGTCGCACAGCGCGAGCTCCGGCTCGCTGCTGCGGAACTTCGGCGAGAACTGGTTCTGCACCGAGACCAGCCGGCCGCCGAGGATCTCCTGCGCCAGCTTGATCTGCTCCGGGTTGGCGTTCGAGATACCGGCACGCACGATCTTGCCCGCGTCGAGCAGGTCGCGGATAGCGCCGACGGACTCGGCGTACGGCACGGACGGGTCCGGCCGGTGGAACTGGTAGAGCCCGATCGCGTCGACGCCGAGCCGCTTCAGCGAAGCCTCGCAGGCCGCCTTGAGGTAGTCCGGCCGGCCGTTCAACGTCCACGAGCCGTCGCCCGGACGCAGGTGGCCGCCCTTGGTCGCGACGATCACCGACGACGTGTCGCCGCCGTAGGACGCAAGCGCCTTGGCGATCAGCGACTCGTTGTGTCCGACCTCGCCGGCGTCGCGGTGGTACGCGTCGGCGGTGTCGATCAGCGTGACGCCGGCGTCCAGCGCCGCGTGGATCGTCGCGATCGAACGCTGCTCGTCGGGCCGGCCCTCGATCGACATCGGCATCCCGCCGAGCCCGATCGCGCCCACGCTGGTGTCTCCGAGACTGCGATTCTGCATGGATCCCAGCATTCCCCCCGGCGGCCCGAGCAGGCCAACAGAAGTAACTGCTCGCTGCGATCAGTCCGAGCGATCGGTGAGCGAGGCGAGCAGCCGTTGCCGCAGCGCACGCAGGCCGGGTCGCCGGCGCCCGCCGTAGATCGCGTTCGTCGTCAGTGCGAGATAACGGCCGCTCTCCGGTGCGAGGTAGAGGCTCGGCCCGGTGAATCCGTCGTGGTACGCCACGCCGTCGCCGGTGACCAGCCAGGCGAGCCCGCGCGCGAGGTCGTCGCCGACGGCCGAGCCCTCGGTCACTGTTGCCGGCGGCGGGACGTCGATCTCCCGCCGGACGCTGCGCAGCAGCCAGTCGTGCAACGGCGAGGTGTCGTCGAGCAGCCAGCCGGCGTACGCAGCGAGGTCGTGCGCGGTGGAGAACAGGCCGGCGTGGCCGGCCACGCCGCCGAGCAGCCGGGCGTTCTCGTCGTGCACCTGCCCCCAGATCCGCGGCGCGCCCGGCAGGAAGCGCTCGGTCGGCGCGACGTCCGGGGCGCGGCTCACCGGGCTGAACGCGGTGGCCGTGAGCCCCGCCGGACGCCAGACCAGCTCGGCGGCCGCCTCCTCGAACGGGCGGCCCAGCACCTGCTCGATCAGCAGCCCGAGCAGGATGTAGCTGCGGCTGATGTACTTGTGCCGCTCGCCGGGCTCACGCTCCAGCGGCTCGGCGCAGATCAGCTCGGCCAGCGGCCGCGAGTCGCCGCGGTAGAGGTCGAGCCGCGTGCGCGTCATCAGGCCGGCGGTGTGGTTCAGCAGCTGCCGGACGCTGACCCCGGCGCCGGGCAGCTCAGGCGGAAGGTCGGCGAAATACTTGCCGACCGGCGCCTCGAGGTCGAGGCCGGCGTGGCCGAGCAGTGGCCAGGTCGCGACGACCTTCGTGAGCGAGGCGACGTCGTAGACCGTGCCGGCACCGGCGGGCGTCGACCCGCACTCAGCAGCGACGATCCCGACCTGGACAGTGTCGGGCGCCGAGCCTGCCGAGCCGAATGCGACCACGGCTCCAGGCGCGCCTCCGCCGTCGACGAACTGAGTCAGTGCCGTCTCGATCCCCGCGCGCCACGCTGCCGACACGTTCCGCCTCTCCTACGAAGGTGACCTCCGGACGAACCTATCGAGGCAGCGCTTGTCCTCCGATCTTCAGGCCCCTCTGCCTACAAGGCGCTTAGGCGACCCTAAGGATTCGTTCGGCCTGACCAGATCTGGCCAGGGCGGTTCAACTTCCCTTCATCTCGAAGTCAGATGTATACGCACGTTGCCGTTCTACCGTCAAAAGCTGACCTGGCCGAACCACCTGCCGCCAGGCGAACCGCCGAAGGGTCGTCTAGCTCATGGATCTGGCAACACGCTTGCGGAGAAGGGCCTGGCGTCGCCGGGTGCTCTCCACCCCCGTCATCGGTGTCGTGGCGATCGCGGTCACTGCTTCGGTCGCGATCGCGGCCAGCGCCGCCGTGAACGAGAACAAGCCGCTCGGCGAGCATCTGGTCGGCCGGCAGGACGACGGGTCGGTGCTCACCGCCGTGAACGCCTACATCACGCCCGCCGGCGACAGCATCGAGCAGACCGGCCGTCCGATGGATCTGGAGATCAGTCCGGACGGGCGTACGGCGACCGCGCTCACCAAGTCCGGCAACGGCCTGTTCACGGTGTACGACCTGGTGAACAAGACCGTCCTCCAGCAGTACACCCCGCCGAGCGGTACGGGCAGCGGCAACGTCGGCGTCGGTGGCCTGCTCTACTCGGCGGACGGCCACACGCTCTACGCCACGCAGGTCGGCGACATCCTGAAGTTCGCCGTCGCCGACAACGGCACGCTGAGCAGCCCCACGGTCATCAGGCTCCCGGCCGACAGCACCGTCCCCAAGAGCCCGTCCGGCGCGGCCGCCCAGCCGCTCCCCAGCGACCTCGCCTGGGCGCCGGACGGAAGCCACATCCTCGCCGTGCTCGACGGCTGGGATCGCCTGGCCAGCATCGACGCCGCAACCGGCGCGATCACCTCCCAGGTCAGGACCGGGATCGCCCCACGCGACGTCGTGGTCGTCGGCAACCACGCGCTGGTCAGCAACGAAGGCGGCCGGGTGCCGGTCAGCACCGACTTCACCAACCTGAGCTACGACTCGCCGGTCGTCGCCGAGACGACGGACGGCCGCGCCAGCACCGGCACGGTGTCAGAGGTCGACCTGGCCACCAACCAGGTCGTCCAGACCTACACCGTCGGCCTCGACCCGAGCAGCCTGCTCGCCCACGGCACCGAGGTGCTCGTCACCAACTCCAGCGACGACACCGTGTCGGTCATCGACACCACGACGCGGCAGGTTACCCAGACGTTCAACGTCAACCCCCTGCCCGGCCAGCCGTACGGCAGCTCGCCGAACGCCCTGGAGTTCCTCGACGCCAACCACCTCGTCGTGAGCCTCGGCCGCGACAACGCGCTCGCGGTGTATGAGTACAACGGTGCGCACCAGGCGGCCGGCTTCGACGGGCTGATTCCCACGGCGTGGTATCCCGGCACCCTGCACTTCGACAACGCGCTCGGCAAGCTCGTCATCGCCAACCAGTACGGCGTCGGCGCGCTCGGCGCCGATCGTACGGTCAGCCAGGGCCCGGGCACGACGCCCGCCACCGACCACCACGTCTATTCCGACAAGGGTTCGGTCCAGCTGGTGGCGCCGCCCACGCCGCAGCAGATCTCGGAGTACACCGCCCAGGTCTTCTCCAACAACCAGTGGAACGGCCTCGCCGAGCGCAACGCGAAAGGCTCACCGAAGGTGGCGCCGAAGGCCGTACCCACCCGCGTGGGCGATCCCAGCACGATCAAGCACGTGTTCCTGATCGTGCGCGAGAACCGCACCTACGACCAGGTCCTCGGCGACGACCCGCGCGGCAACGGCGACCCCACCAACACGCAGTTCGGCCAGAACGTCACGCCGAACGCACACGCGCTGGCCAGCCGATACCCGCTGATCGACAACCTCTACTCCGACGGTACGAACTCCGCGACCGGCCACACCTGGCTGGACGCCGCGTTCATCAACGACTATCTCGAACGGTCGTACGCGAACTACGTGCGCAACTACGGCCAGCCGGACGCGATGGTCTACCCGAAGTCGGGATTCCTGTGGGACAACGCGATCTCGCACGGCCTGACCACGAAGGTCTGGGGAGAGTACGCGCCGTGGTTCACCACCCCGAGCGGCGCGAACTGCCCGGGTACCTGGGCGCAGTTCTACCAGGACTCCAGGATCCTGGAGGGCAAGGCGACCGGCGACCTGCACGTGCCGATGGGCTACTGCACCACGAAGTCGGACGTTCCGTCGCTCGACCGCATCCTGTCGCGCGACTACCCGAACTTCCAGATGAACATCCCCGACCAGTACCGCGCCGACATCTTCCTGCGTGACTTCGCGCAGTACAAGAAGAACGGCAAGCTCCCGGCGCTGAACATGTTCTGGCTGAGCAACGACCACACGCAAGGGCTGTCCGCCGGCTATCCGACGCCGACGTCGATGGTCGCCGACAACGACCTCGCGGTCGGCCGGATCGTCGACGCCGTGTCGCACTCGAAGTACTGGAAGGACACCGCGATCTTCGTGGTCGAGGACGACTCGCAGAACGGTGTCGACCACGTGGACGGACACCGCAACGTCACGATGATCGCGAGCCCGTACGCCAAGCGCGGCACGGTCGACAGTACGTACTACAGCCAGACCAACGTCGTCCGGACGATCGAGCAGATCCTCGGCCTGCCGCCGATGAACAAGCTCGACCTGGCCGCGGAGCCGATGTACAACGCGTTCACCAACGAGCCGGACTTCAGGTCCTACACCGCGCAGCCGAACCGCATCCCGCTCGACACGATGAACCCGTCGGCGGCGCAGGTCTCCGATCCCATGCAGAAGGAGTGGATCCAGTGGTCGGAGAAGCAGGACTGGTCGCAGGAGGACATGCTGGCGTTCGCTCCGTTCAACCGGATGACGTGGTACGCCACGACCGGCTGGAAACGCCCGTACCCCGGTGACTCCAAGGTGATGACGCCGCAGGAGGTGTTGAAGAAGTTCCCGCAGACGACCGCCCAGAGCATCACCGACCCAGACGACCTGGCCGAGAACCGGGCGCTGCTGCCGCACAAGGCAGCCAAGGGCGTGCGGTGACCGAGCCGGTCAAGCTGGGCGACCCGGCCGTGCCCGCCGTCGCCGTGACCGGACTGGTCAAGACGTTCGACGAGGTCGTCGCGGTCGCCGGGCTGAGCCTGCGCGTCGAGCAGGGACGGGTGCACGGACTGGTCGGGCCCAACGGCGCCGGGAAGACCACGCTCCTGTCGGTGCTGCTGGGTCTGGTCCGGCCGGACGAAGGGACCGTCCTGCTGTTCGGCCGGAGCCCTGCCGAGGAAGGGGCGCGGGCGCTCGACGGGGTTGGAGGCTTCGTCGAGAGTCCTGGCTTCTATCCGTACCTCACAGCGCGGCGCAACCTCGAGCTCCTCGCCGGGCTGGACGCGCCGGGAACGGACCGGCGGGCGCGGATCGGCGAGCTGCTGGAGCTCGTCGGCCTGGCCGATCGCGCGGATCGCAAGGTACGCGGCTTCTCCGTCGGCATGCGGCAGCGGCTCGGCATCGCCGCCGCACTGCTCCGCGAGCCGCGGCTGCTCGTCCTCGACGAGCCGGCCGGCGGGCTCGACCCGGCCGGTCTGCGCGACCTGCACGCCTTGCTCAGAAGGCTTTCCGCCGACGGCGTGACGATCCTGCTGAGCAGTCACGACATGGACGAGGTCGAGGATCTCTGTACCTACGTCAGCATCGTCAAGGCAGGCACGATCGTGTTCGACGGCACGATGGAGTTGCTGCGGGAGCAGGCGCCCGACCCGGCGTTCCGGATGTCGACCAGCGACGACTCCGCGGCGATCGACCTGGCCGAGTCGCAGGCGGGCGTGGCGGTCTCCGCGTCCGGCGGCGGTGGCCTGCTCGTCCGGGCGCAGCGTGAGAACCTCGACGCGTACGTCATCGAGCTGGGCAAGAAGGAGATCGCGGTCCGCGGCCTGGAGCTTTCGACGACCGCGCTCACCTCGTTGTTCTTCAGCCTGACCGAGGAGGCGGCGTGATCGCGGCGTACCGCTGGGAGCTGGTCAAGCTGCTGGCCCAGGCCAAGACCCGGATCGCGCTCGGGCTCTGCCTGCTCGGGCCGTTCCTGTTCGTGGCGGGCTTCCAGCTGCAGACGACGATTCCACGCGACACGTTGTTCGGACGCTGGATCGAGGACTCGGGGCTGTCGATTCCGCTGATCATCCTGGGCTTCACCGGGCAGTGGGTGCTGCCGGCGCTGACCAGCGTGGTGGCGGGCGACATCTTCTCCAGCGAGGACAGGTACGGCACCTGGCGGACGGTCCTCACGCGGTCGCGCAGCCGGGGCGAGATCTTCGCCGGCAAGGCGCTCACGGCGATCACGTTCGCGGTGGTGGCGACGCTGGTGCTGGGTGCGTGCAGCTGGCTCGCGGGCGTTCTGCTGATCGGAAGGCAGCCGCTGGTCAGCCTGTCCGGCACATTGCTGTCGCCGGGGGAGGCGACGGGACGGATCGCGCTGAGCTGGCTGACCGTACTCCTGCCGGTGCTCGGTTTCACGGCGCTCGCGATGCTGTTCTCGCTGGTGACTCGCAGCGGAGCGGTGGGGATCGGCGTCCCGGTGGTGCTCGGGCTCGCGATGCAGCTGCTGACGATGGTCGACCTGCCCGCGGGCGTCCGGATGCTGTTCCTGGGTGGGCCGTTCGTGGCCTGGCACGGCCTGCTGACCGAGCGGCCGTTCTACGGGCCGCTGCTCGAGGGCGCGGTGACCAGCCTGGTCTACTTCGCGGCCGGCCTGGCGGCGGTCTATGTCGTGTTCCGCCGGCGCGACGTGGCGGGGAGCTGAGGTCTCGATGGTACGACGGCTTGCCGGCGTGGTCGCCGGGCTCGCGCTGCTGGGTACGGCCGGCTGCGGCTCCCCGGCGATCACGGCGGCGAAGGTCGGCCACGCGGTGGCGCCGACGTTCGCCAACCTCTACTCCGTCCAGCAGTCCGTCCGGGGGTTGCGGGTGACACCGGACTCCCTGCACGCGAAGGCCGCCTGCCAGCGCGGTGGCCCGGAGACACCGGATGAGGGCCCGGGCCAGGACTGGACCTGCGCGATCACGTGGTTCAAGCACGGCCCGGAGATCGCGGTGGTGGCGTCGTACAACCTCCACGTCCAGGCCAACGGCTGCTACACCGCCGACGGCGAAGGCCCGATCGACCTCAACGGCCAGCCAACCGTCACCGCCGCCGACGGCGCGATCGTGACCAACCCCCTCTGGCAGTTCGACGGCTGCTTCGACATCACGAGCTGAACCGGAGATCGTCTAGCAGGCGATCGGGTCGCCGTTGGCGGGCTTTCGGAGTGCGTTGTCGCGGGCCGCGCGGAAGTTCGTCAGGTACTGCGCGAACACCGCCGGGTCCTCGAACTGCAGGATGGTCTCGTCGCTTTGGCGCAAGGAGTTCGTACTCCAGTTGGCGCTGCCCGTCCACACGATCCCGCGGTCCGGCACGCCGTAGTACTTGCCCTCGACCATGAGGTACTTCGAGTGCGTCCACACCGGATCGTCCGGGCAGTAGTAGCGCACCAGCACGCCGTTGTAGCCGCTCGACGTCGCCGCCAGCAGGTCGGAAAGCGACTCGGTCGCCAGCCCGTTGCCCACGGCGTGGTTCAGCACCACCTCCACGTAGCACCCCGCGGCGTCCAGCGCGACCAGCTTCGTCGCCAGGTAAGGGCGGCTGAAGATGTGCTGGTTGACGCGGATGATCGTGCGGTGGTTGTCGGACGTGCCGACGGTGGTGTTGCCGAAGCAGTCGATGTGGTCGAGGACGGTGTACATCGTGTCCTCGCCCGGGTCGCGGTACTGGTTGTCCGCAGACGCCGCGGCCCTTGGGAAGAAGTGGCTCTTGGCGTTCCCGTCGGTCACCGGCGGGCGGCCGGTGTCGTAGTAGTTGTTGTTGGCGCGCAACGCCGCCAGGTCACCGAAATAGCCTTCGTACGCCGTGAACGTCGCGTTGTGCCCGGTGAGGATCAGCGCGTTGTTGTAGCCCTTCGTACCGTCCCTGCCGTTGTGCAGGTTGGCCGACGACTGCACGACGACGTTCGACGTACCGCCGGTGCTGGAGAACAGGAAGAACTTGTTGTGGTTGATCGCGGTCACGCCGCCGAGCTGAAGCGTGCCGACGCAGCCACGCCCGGCCGGACACGCCATCACCCATGAGGACGCCGCCTTCGAGGTCCCGAGCCCTGCGACCAGCTGCGCCCAGACCGCCTTGATTCCCGCGCTCTCGTTGGGATCGGCCATCCGCGAGTCGAAGATCGCCTGGACGCTCACGCCCCGGTTCTTCGCCGCGACCAGTGCGGCCGGGATCGCGGGATCGTCGGCGTAGAACAACGAGACCCGGATCCGCGAGCCCACGGCCGCCCCGTCGATCAGCTGAACGATCCGGTTGACGATCGCCCGCTGCTCGGCGTCCGTCCCGGTCGGGTTGTTGAAGACCGCCTCCGTACCCACCGCGAGCGGACCAACCCCAGCCGAGGCGGGCCCGCCGACACCCGCCAGTACGAGCGCCGCTCCCGCCAGCAGCGAAGCCGCCGCGACACCGATCCTCCGCATCGCTCCTCCCTCCGGTCGAAGCCGTAAAGGACAGATTCCTTCGATGCAAAGGCTAGGCGGGTTAACTGTTAACTCATCCCGATCCGGCACCAAGCGGCCAGCAGGAGGCTTACGCTGAGCCTCAGTGTGGGTTCGCGGCAGTTGGGGGGATCCATGGTTCAAGAGCGTCCGATCAAGCTCGATCTCGAGGACGGCACCTTCCTGCTCGTCGTCGCCGAACAGGTCGGGCCCGTCCAAGTGGCCGACAAAGGCGTGGTTGCCAAGCTGGGTTCGGTCGTCGCGCCCATCGAGACGCTCAGCCGCAACGTACTCGACGCGATGAAGCGGGTCGGCCCGTCGAAAGCCACCGTCGAGCTGTCGTTCGGGCTGGCGATCGAGCAGGGACAGCTACTCGCGCTGTTCGGCCAGGGCAAGGGCGAAGCCAGCATCAAGGTCACGCTCGAGTGGGCCAAGCCGTCCGCCGAGAGCGGTTGACGGTGAACCGCCCATGGTGAACGCGATCACCGACCAGCGGATCGCCGAGCTGACCAGGCTGCTGACCTCCTGCACGGCCGCCGTCGTCTTCGACGAGAGCTATCTGGGCACTGCCTTCTTCGTCAACGACCATCAGTTGTTGACGTCCGCGCATGTCGTGCGGGACAACTACGGCGCGGTGCTCGCCGACCGTCTGATGGTCCAGCCGGTCGGCCGGCATCGCCGCGATGCCCTGGTCGCCCACTACGACGAGGCCACGGATCTGGCACTGCTCGAGGTGCGAGCCGACGAGATCGACTACGTGCAGCCGTGTGTGCTCCTGCATCGCGAGAACGACGGCGGCTCGTACCTCGTGGCCGGCTATCCCCGCGAGGATCACGCACCGGCCGGCATCGAGGCGTACGAGATCGACGGTCACCTCCGCCGCGACCTCGCCGGCGAGCCGGACCTCATCCAGCTGACCGGCGAGCGCATCACCTGGGGCATGAGCGGGGGGCCGGTCGCCGACCTGTCCACCGGCGCCGTCGTCGGCGTCATCCGGACGTCGAACGATCCGAACGACGATCGCGGCGGCAGCGCCGTGCCGATCAGCCATGCGGCGAGGCTGTTCCCGCGCGTACGCGACCTCCTGACCGGCAACCTGCCGTCGGCGATCGGCAGGTGGCGCGATTTCCTCGGAGAGGGCCACTGGCGAGGGCTCGGCCACACCTGGGAGCTGACCGAGCAGATCGACCTGCGGATCAGCGGCACGACCCGCGGCTGGCAGGTCGTTCTCGGCGGCGACGTGCCGTCGGAGTACGCCGTGACCGGGCGCGACCTCGGCGAGGACGTGGCCGAGGCGCTGTTCGCGTGGAGCCGGCGCGGCCGGCTGCGCCGGAAGGAGGAGGTCGAGCTGATCGGCCGCCTGCTGGCCGGCGCGCTGCTGCCCAAGGCCGTCGCCGACCGCCTGCGCCGCCTCGGCGACGCCGACCAGATCTCGATCAACCTGATCTTCGAGGGCCAGGACAACGGCGACAGCAAGCCGCTGGCCAACATTCCGTGGGAGCTGGCCGCGGTTCCGGGCGTCCCCGGCATGCGAACGAAGTTCCTCGCCTCCGAGCCGAAGTACCGCTTCGTACGAATCCCGAACGGCCAGGGTGGGGCAGGCCCGATGGCGCGGCCGGAGGACAAGAGCATGGTGCTGGCGGCCATCAGCCGCCCGGCGAGCTGGACCAGCTTCCGCAAGGTCGCCAAGCGCGACTGGCCTTCGGCCGAGGACATCGCCGCGGGTCTCGAACAAGCCGTGGAGCAGGGCAACTTCGGGTTCACGGCGATGGTGGGCCGCGTCACGCTGTCGGATCTGGACGACCGGCTGAAGGAACGGCCGTACGACGTCCTGCACTACATCGGTGCCGGCGGGATCTCCAGGGACAGCGGCGATGCCACCGCCTGGCTGACCGACGACCGTGGCGACCAGGCGGAGGAGCAGAGCCTGGCGGAGATCCTGGAGCTGGCACGGGAGGCGCGGGTCCCGATCGTGGTGTTCGAGTTCACCCTGCCGCCGGACGACCTGGAGGAGGAGCCGGTTCCGATCGGCTCGATCGTCGACGCGCTGCCCAAGGAGATCCGCGCGCTGGTGGCGACCAGCCTGCCCGTGCACCCTGGCCAGCTGCGCTCGTTCAACACCAAGTTCTACCAGGCGCTCGGCGCGGGCGCGGCCATCGATCAGGCGGTGCAGCTCGGCCGGTACGTCCTGCAGAGGGACAAGCCGATGAACGACTTCGCCGTGTTCGGCTCGTTCACGCTGATCACCGGAGACCCGGAACTCCGGCTCGCGAGCAGCGTGTCGCAAGCAGGGCCGAGCCGGCCCGGCCGGAGGCCGCTGACAACCGACCGGCCGCTCGGCCGGTCCGCGAGCCGCGGCACGGAGGACTGACCGTGCCGTCGCTGGAAGATCTGGTGCGCAAATACGCCGAACGGCTCGCCGGCCTGAACGTCGACAGCTCCGGTCTCACCGACGCGATCCGCGACGGCGTCCGCGTCGCGCGGGTACGCAACGCCGTGGCGGACCGCATCGACGAGCTGGGCAAGGCGCAGGCCGAGCTCACGTTGCTGCACGAGCAGGTGGAGCACGTCCGGAGGATCCTGAAGTTCACGCAGGAGGGGTGGCCCGAGCGCCGCGCCGAGCTGGCGGCGGCGTTCGAGGCGTCGCCGGCGACCGGGATGGCCGCCTGGCTGGACGACTGGCTCGTGGCCGCGAGCCAGGGCCGCTTCGACGCGCTGGCCAGGCTGACCGACGACATCGAGCTTCCGGACGCGATGGGCGTACTGAGGAGCCGGGCGCGGCTCGAGGCGCACGCGCTGCAGACCCTCGATTCGAGCCTGCCCGTACCCCTGCTGGAGGCGGGGGCGGCCGGGTCTCACGTCGGTGGCGCGAAAGGGCCGGCTCGCAAGACTCAGACGGGCCTCCGGCTGATCCTCGCCCGGCTCGCTCTGAACGGCCAGCCCCAGGAGCTGGACCTCTCCGACGCCCGGCTGGAGGACGTGCGCCGCTCGGTGTCCGCCGTCGCGTTGCGGTCGGCAACGGCCCAGCTGCGCGGAGACCGGGAGCTTGCCGACGACCTGCTCAGCCGCGCCAGGGAGCAGGACACCACCAACCTCGACGTGGCGTACGAGCTGGTCCTGGACGCCCGCGGCATGTACGGCCCCGGCATCCAGAGCCCGGACGGCTCCGGCTCGGTCGCCTCGCCGGACGACCTGACGTCCGACGGGTCGGCGGTCCAGACGACCGGCGGCGGACTGCCGGTACCTCTCCTCGACGACGACCTGGACGCGGCGATCGAGGCGGCCCAGGTCGCCGTCGACGCGTTGCCGTCGTTGCTCGACATCGACAACGACCTCGCGGTCCTGCTCACTCCGCCGGCCGAGCTCTGGGTCGCGGCCGCCAGGCGGGCGATGCGGGAAGGCGAGCCGGACCTGGCGGACTACGCCCTGCTCCGCGCGGAGGGGCGTACCCGGCCGGACGACTTTCAGCTGCTGGCGCTGATCTACGAGCTGCGTGACGAGAACAGCTCCGACGAGCAGGTGAAGCTGACAGCCCTGGCCGCTGCCGGCGACCTGCGGATGGCCGCCAACCAGTTCGACCGGGCCCGCCGCGACTTCGACCGGGCCAGGCGCCTGCCGGCCGAGGGTGACGCCGTTGCCCAGCAGCGGATCGTAGACCGGCTCTGGGCCGAGTGCGTCTGGACGCAGACGACCGGGAAGCCCTTACACACCGTACGAAAGGAGCTCACCGAAGCGCTCGGCGTGCTCCATGCCGCGCAGGCCGGAGTCGACCTGGCGGGCACGGAGTCCTGGGCGTACGTCGTCGAGCACCGCCTCCACCAGGAACTGTCGAGGGAGATCGGTCCGGCCGCCAGGCAGCAGCTGTGGGAGGGACTGCTCGCCGCGTGCCGGGCCGTCGCGCTCGAACCGGCCAGCGCGCAACGCTGGGCGACCCTGGCCGAGGCGGCCGAAGGGCTGCGCGGGCGGTACTTCACGGTGGCGGCCGGGCGCAGAGGGGTCGAGCTTCCGGCGCACCGGAACTACACCCTTCCGCGCTACGCCAACGCCCTGTCGACCATCGGCCGGTTCGACGACGAGGTCTACGACGGCTACGGCGAGGGCAGTGACAACTGGACGGAGTGCTTGCGCGGGCGGGTCCTGTTGTACGCCGGGCGTCCGGCCGACGCCGTCCTGCGGATGCAGACGGCGGTGTTCGACCCCGCCTGCTGGTGGGCGGCCGGCACCTACGTCGACGCGCTCATCCTGACGGGCCGGCTCGACAGCGCGATCGCGCAGTCGGCCGTCCTGAACGAGGGCCTGGGGCTTCGGGCCGAGGAGTACGACGGGCTGTGGCTCGCGGCGTACCTCGCCGAGGTACGCGGTGAGTTCGAGCAGGCGGCGAGTTGGGCCGGCGTACTCGCCGAGTTCGACCGGCCGAAGGGCTCGGGAACGGCGTGCAACCTGCTGGCCGAGGTCCGCCTGCTGCTGGGCGAACCGGGAGCGCTGGAGCTGCTCGGCCGGGATCTCGCGCTCACCAAGACCGAGGCCGGTCTGATGGACTGGGGCGTGGTGCAGCGGCCGAGACTGGAGGCACTGGCCCGGCACTATCAGGTGGAGCTGCCTTCGCTCGACGGGCTGGACGAGATCGTGGCCGCGCGCCTGGCCGAGGTGACCGGCCAGACCGATCCCGTGGAGAACCTCCGGGCGATCAACACCGACGACATCGACGCAGGCGTGGTGGATCAGGTCCGACGGCTGGGAGCCGTGCTCGCCCGGGTCGCCGAGGGCGAGGACGACGCGGCGACGGAGTTGCTGGCCGCCGTCGACCCCGAAAGCGCCGAGCATCGGTCGCTCGCCGCGTACCTCGCGGAGTCGCCGACGGCCCGGCTGGGCCGCGTCGTCGAGGCGGCGGCGCGCGACGGCGACCGCGCCGCCACCGCGACCGCGCTCCGGCAGCTCCTGGACGAACCGGACCAGGCGGCCGTAGCCGAGTCGGCCGCAGGTATAGCCAGGGAACCGATGGTCGGGGAGCTCCTGACCGAGCTGAGCCAGGAGGAGCCCTATCGCGACCTGGCCCTGCGTGCGCTCGGCGCACCGGCGAAGGAGTCGCACAGCGTCGAGATCGCCTTGCCCGTGGCCCTGTTCGAGACCGATGACGACCAACGGCAACCACATCTGGAGGCGCTCGACGTCGCCCTGACAGCGCTGGCCAGGCTCAACGGGGTCGACCTGACGGCTGCCTTCGGGGAGCTGGCCGATGCCGCGTCGACCGACTTCCTGGTCTGGGTCGACGGAGAGCTGTCCCTGGCCGGCGAGCTCGACCTGGGCAAACGCTACGCCCCGGCCGTCGACCTGTTGCCGGACTCGCTGTCCGGCCAGGCAACGGCTTCGGAGGGGCCGCAGTCCTTCGACGTGCCGGCCGAGGTTGTGCCGGCCGCCGGGCCGCTGGCCGGTCTGTTGACCTGGTCGGCTCCAGAAGCCGTTGCCCAGTTGGTGATCGAGGAGCTCGTCGAGCGAGGCAGGCTAGCCTTTGATGCTGCCGGCGAGCAGGCCGCGGACGAAGTAGCGTTGCAGGCTGAGGAAGACGACCAGCGGCACGATCATGGCGACGAACGCGCCGGCTGACAGCAGGTGCCATTCGGTGCCTCGCGTGCCGACGAGTTCGGCGACCCTGACGGTGAGCGGTGCGACGTTCGGCGTACCGCCGGCGAAGGTCAGTGCCACCAGCAGGTCGTTCCACACCCACAGGAACTGGAAGATCGAGAACGCCGCGATCGCCGGCACCAGCAGCGGCAGCAGCACCTGCAGGAAGATCCGGACGTGCCCGGCACCGTCGACGCGGGCGGCCTCGATCAGCTCGCGCGGCACCTCGCGCATGAAGTTGTGCAGCAGGAAGATGGCCAGCGGCAGCGCGAAGATCGAGTGCGACAACCACACGGTCCAGAACGAGCCGGCCAGTCCCCAGTCGACGTAGGTCTGCAGCAACGGGATCAGTGTGATCTGGATCGGCACGATCTGCAGCGCGAACACCGCGACGAACAACAGGTTACGAAAACGGAACTCCACCCAGGCGAACGCGTACGCCGCCAGCAACGCCAGCGTCACCGGGATCACGACCGATGGCAGCGTGATCACCAGCGAGTTGACGAAGTACGTCGAGAGCTGGGTGCTGCTGTCGAACATGACGGTGTTGTAGTTGTCCAGCGTCAGTTGCGGATCGCCGAGGAACGTCCACCAGCCGGTCGTCTTGAGCTGCAGCTCGGGCCGGAACGACGACAGCAGCAGGCCGAACGTCGGGATCGTCCAGAGGATCGCCAGTACGACGGCGATCGCCGACGCCCAGGGCGACGACAGCTTGGTCTTCGCCTCGGTGGCACGTCGCTCGGCGCCGGTCATCGCCCGGCCGCCGGTGACGGGCGCCTTGGTGGTGGGTAGGGCGGTCATCGAATTTCCTCCGCCTGACGAAGTTGCCGCACGTTGTAGACGATGATCGGAACGACGAGCACGAACAGCACGACAGCCAGTGCCGCGCCCAGCCCGGCGTTGAACTGCCGGAAGCTCTGCACGTAGAACTCGTTGGCCACCACGCTGGTCTCGAAGTTGCCGCCGGTCATGGTGCGCACGATGTCGAACACCTTCAGCGTGACCATCGCGATCGTGCTGCCGACCACGACCAGCGCCGGGCGGATGCTCGGCACGGTGATCGTGCGGAACAGCGTGACGCCGGCCGCGCCGTCGATCCTGGCGGCCTCGATGATGTCGTCGGGAATCGCCTTGATCGCGGCCGACAGCACGGTCATCGCGAACCCCGCCTGGATCCAGATCATCACCACGATCAGGAAGAAGGTGTTCCAGGGGTTGGTGATGATGAACTGATACGGCTCGAAGCCCAGCCAGACCAGGACCTGGTTGGCGAGTCCGATCTGCTTGATGCCCTGCTGGTCGGGCCGGTACTCGTAGATGAACCGCCAGATGATCGACGCGCCCACCATCGAGATCGCCATCGGCAGGAAGATCAGCCCCTTGGCCACCGCCTCGAACCGCGTGCGGTCGACGATCACGGCGTACACCAGGCCGATGAACGTCGACGCGACCGGCACGACGAGCACCCAGATCAGCGTGTTGCGCAGGACGAGCTGGAAGCCCTCCTGGCTGAACACCGTGATGTAGTTCTCCACGCCGACGAAGTTCTCGCTCGTACGGTCGAAGAACGACTGGTAGACCGTACGCAGGGCCGGATAGATCAGGCCGAACCCCAGCATCAGCACGGCCGGGCCGAGGAAGCCACCGGCGACCAGCCAGCGCGGGATCCGCCAGCCGAACCAGGTCCTCCGGTCGACGGCGACGAGGATCGCCGACATGACGATGACGAAGAGCAGGATCGCGAACAGCATGGCGAGCAACTTCTCGCCAACCGTGTCCGCGGTGAGTAGCCAGTCCACGCGGCTGTTCCCCTTTTACGTAAAGGTGAATCGGTACGCCCGGCCGGCGCGGGGCCTGAGGTCCGCGCCGGCCGGGAGCTCCGTTTTCTAGGGCCAGGCCTTCTCGATGGCGTCGAGAACGGCCTTGTCGGCCTTGTCGTTCGCGATCCAGGCGGTCATCTCCGTCCAGAACGCGGCAGCGCCGACCTCCGCGGGCATCATGTCCGAGCCGTCGAACCGGAAGACCGCCTTCGGGTCCTGCAGAATCTCCACGGACAGCTTGTTGATCGCCGTGTCGACGTTGGCGACGTCGAGGCCCGTGTTGGCCGAGATCCAGTTGCCTTCCTTCGCCTTCAGGTTCGCCCATTCTGCGGAGGAGAAGAAGTTCTGCACCGCCTGGACCTCGGGCCGGTCGGAGAACGCGGCGACGAACTCGCCGCCACCGAGCACCGGCTTGCCGAACTGGTCACCCATCGCCGGGAGGTAGAACGCGTAGACGTCGCCGTCCTCGGCCACCTTGGTGCCGTCCGGCCAGTTGGCCTGGTAGAACGACGCCATCCGGTGGAGGTAGCAGGTCCCTTGCAGGACAGGCAGTCCGGCGTCCTGGAACTGCGTCGACGCGATGGTCTTGACGTCGCCGAGGCCGCCGTTGACGTACTTGTCGTTCTTCAGGATCTTGCCGACCTCGGCCAGCACGTCGGCGACCTTCGGGTCGTTGAACGGGATCTCGTGGTTCACCCACTGGTCGTAGACGTCAGGGCCGTACTTTCGCAGCATGACGTCCTCGATCCAGTCCGTCGCCGGCCAGCCGGTGGCGTCGCCGGAGCCGATGCCCGCGCACCAGGGCTTGCCGCCGTCGGCCACGATCTTGTCGGACAGCGCGATCAGGTCGTCCCACGTCTGCGGGATCTGGTAGCCCTTGGCCTGGAACTGCTTCGGGGAGTACCACACGAACGACTTGACGTTGGCGCCGAGCGGTGCGGCGTAGAACGTGCCGTCGACGGTGCCGTAGCCCTTCCAGTCCTCACCGAAGTACTTGTCGACATTGGTGGCGGTTTGCTTTGGTGCGGGCTTGACCGCCTTGGTGTCGCGGACCAGCTTCTGCAGCAGGCCGGGCTGCGGGATGAACGCGATGTCCGGCGAGTTGCCGCTCTGGATCCGAACCGGCAGCTGCGCCTCGAACTCCTTGGAGCCCTCGTACACGATCTTGACGCCCGTGCAGTCCTCGAACGCCTTGTAGGCCTTCCGGAACGGCTCGTCCTCCGGCGCGATGATCGAGGTGTAGACGGTGACCTGTTTGCCTTTCAGGTCGCCGTAGCTCTTGTACGGATTGCACGCGGCGTTGCCGCTGCCCTTGGTGTCGCTCTTGGTGTCGCTGCCCGGGCTCGTGCTGTCGCCGTCTCCACCACAGGCAACGAGGACGAGCGCGAGCGATAGTGCGCAGGAGGTCGCGGCGATCCCGCGACGCACCGTGCGGTGATTCATGCTGGCACGCCTCCCTGGCGAGTTTGGTCGTGAGCGTGTCCCGCCCGGCCGGCGACGCGATTGCCAGAGGTGTCTGCTTGGTTCGGCAACTGCGTGGGAGCGCTCCCATTTGTCCTGTTGAGCTAGACCCTATCGGACGGGAGGGGCGAACGTCGGCCGCCTCCGCAAGGGAGGGGCCGACTCGTTATCCGAGCTCGGAATGGGAGGGGGAAGAGGTGCCGTGACAATTCCGGCAACCCTCCCGAATGGCGATGCCGACGCCGCCTCGCTCGGCGCCGGAGGCGACTCCGCCTCCGTGACGCCTTCAATGTCCACACGGTGGCCGCCATTGTCCACGCGAACGTGCCTAGCCTGGCCGGTAGGCGAGGAGCAGAACTGTACGCATATGGAGGGATAGCGCTTACCAGCAGGATGCGAATGTTCTGCCACCGCAGAGCGACGACACCTTCCTCCGGAGATGAAAGATGCGCCTCAGACCTGTCCTCGTGTGCGCCAGCCTCTTGACCGGCGTACTCGTTCTCCAGTCCCAGCCCGCCGCGTTCGGTGCGCCGACGCGGTACGAAGCCGAGAGCTCACCGGCGATCTGCACCGGCACCGTCGACAGCAACCATTCCGGCTTCTCCGGCTCGGGTTTCTGCAACGGCGACAACGCCACCGGCGCGTTCGCGCAGTTCACCGTCAACGCCGCGGCCGCCGGCACCGCCACCCTCGGCGTGCGGTTCGCCAACGGCACCACGGCCGCCCGCCCGGCCGGCCTGATCGTCAACGGGTCGACCGTTCAGACGCCGTCGTTCGAAGGCACGAGCACCTGGACCAACTGGACGACCAAGACCCTGACGGTCTCCGTGAACGCCGGGAGCAACACCATCCGGCTCAACCCCACGACGGCGAACGGCCTGCCCAACGTGGACTTTCTCGACTTCGAGGCCGGCGGCACGACGCCACCTCCGCCACCGCCCGGCGGCATCGTCGGCTGGGCCACCCAGGGAGGCGGCACCACAGGCGGTGCCGGCGGAACGACCGTCACCGTGAGCACGTTCACCGACTTCCGGACCCAGGCGCAGAGCTCCGGCGCGAAGACGATCCTGGTCAACGGCATGCTCAGCGGCTCGGACACCGTTGAGATCAACTCGAACAAGACGATCCGCGGCGTGGGCGCGAGCTCCGGCGTCACCGGCGCCACCCTCAACATCGAGGACATGAGCCCGGCCAACGTCATCCTGCAGAACCTCAACCTGCGGGGAGTCGTGGGCACCGACACGATCCAGATCGAGAACGCCACCAACATCTGGATCGACCACAACACGCTGCAGAGCACGATCGAGGACGATCCCGACTTCTACGACGGCCTGATCGACTGCACCCACGCCTGCGACTACGTCACCGTGTCGTGGAACATCATCCGCAACCACTGGAAGACCTCACTGGTCGGCCACTCCGACAGCAACGCCGGCGAGGACGTGGGGCACCTGAGGATCACCTACCACCACAACTGGTTCGACACGACGTTCGAGCGCTCGCCGCGCGTCCGTTTCGGCGAGACCGTGCACGTCTTCAACAACTACTACCTGCACATCAGGCACGACAGCGCTTCGTACGCCATCGCCTCGGTGATGAACGCCGGAACGCTGGTCGAGGGCAACGTCTTCGAGGACGTGCAGCAGGCCTGCTGGTCGGCCAGCGGCTACGCCGACTCCGACCCGGGCCGGCTGGTGGCGCGCAACAACATCCTCACCAACTCCGGACCGTGCGAGACCAACGGCTCGGTGGCGTCCCTCCCGTACAGCTACCAGCTCGACGACGTGAACAACGTCAAGTCGGTCGTCACGTCCGGCGCCGGCGCGGGCAGGCTGTAGCCGCGCTCTCGCGCTGAACGCGGAAGGACCGGGCCTGCGACCCAACGCCGCGCGGTCGCAGGCCCCGCCGTACGTCCAGCGCCTAGCGCGCCCAGCAGTCAGCCGCGGAGCTCGCGGATCCGGATCCCGCGCCAGCGGCAGGCGGCGCCGCGGCCCCACCGGGACTCACCGAACCGCTGGTCGTTGTCGTGCACCTCGAGCGCGATGTGCCCCTCCGGGCCGAGTGCCGCCGCCACGGCGTCCGGGTCGTAGTCCGGCGAGTCGATCCTCGACGTGTCGAGCTCGGCGATCTTCACGTCGTTGACCCAGGTCGTGATCCGCGGCAGTGCGCCGCCCGCACAGTGGATGCGCAGCTCGTTCCAGTCCGCCCACCGCCAGGCCGCGAGGAACTCCTCGACGCCCGCGGCGTAGTCGAGCCGGTCGATCTTCTCCTGCGTAACCGGCTCGACGCTCGTCGCCGGGTCGTCGGCACGCAGCCCGGCCGGGCGACCGTCCTCGCCGATGATCGCGTCGACGGCGAACGGTACGGCGGAGAAGCTCGCGAGCCCGTTGCCGAAGAACCCGCCGATGCCACCCGACGGCCGATGGTCGAGGAGCACCTGGAAACCTTCCCAGCCGTCGCGCCGGCGGTGGATCATCACACCGGTGTCGGCCGGCCAGTCCGGCCTGGCCTCCAGTACGAGCTCGAAATCGCCGTACGCGCGCTCGCTGACCAGGTAGCCGCCCCAGCCGGGCGCGTCCGGGTCCTGCCGGCCCACGATCGTGCCGTCCTCGACGCTCCAGACGGCCGGATGCTCGGCTGCCCGCTCGTTGTAGTCGTCGCGAACGCCGTAGGCGTCAAGGACGCGTGGACCGCCCGGCCACACCGTGCCGTACGTCCGCGGCGCCGCGAACCACCCGTCGAGACTCTCGCCGTCGAACAGCGATATCCATTCGCTCATGCCACTGCCCTTCCTCTCCCTGGGAGGCTTTCACAGGAGTCCGGGCTGTCGATCGTCACCTACACCTGCGAGCCCGGCACACTCTCCGCCGATGCCATCGCGTTGCCGGCCACGTTGACAGCGCCGGCCCCGGCCCCTCCCTCGCTCGCGGACCAGGCCTGCCCTCGTTGGCGTTTCCACGTGCGCTGTCGGTATTTCGAGAGCACATCGTCAGCCTGGCGATCCGGTGCTAGCTTGATGAGCGCATCACTCCTGGGAAGGGCGTACTCCTGAGGAGAGGATGACCAATGGAACAACGCGATCTGACCCGGCGTGCCCTGCTGACAGCGACCGCGGCGACAGCCGGGGTGGCGGCAGCGGCTGGGTGATCCTCAGCGGCCACGACGCCGACGGCGCCGCCGGGATCAACGGCCCGATGAACCGGTGGTACGGAGGCATGGTCCACGAGCTCGGCCACGGCTTCGGCCTTCCCGACTCCACCTCCACCGACGGCACACCGATGTCCGCCTCGTTCTACAACTACCCGAACTGCCACTTCAGCCAGCAGCAGAAGGACCGGATCCGCACCGGCAGGTACGGCGGCTTCCTGTCGTGACCCGCCGGCGTCGCTGGCGCACCTAGAAGAGGTTCGGCGCCGGCGGTGAGGCGTCATCCAGGAACGCGCTCACCAACGGCGCCAGCACCTCCGACTGTCCCCAGGCGCCGATATGCGACGTCGCCGGCAGGATCACCAGGCGCGCGGCCGGAGCGTTCTGCAGCAGTCCCGTCGCTGCCGCTTCCTCGTCGCCGCCGCCGCGTAGCTTGAACATCGCCAGGGCGTGCTCCGGCCGTACGCCGTCGGCATCGCCGACGACGACCATCGTCTTCGCGGTGATCGAACGCAGCTCGGCGTCGCTGATCTGCTGGTCTTCGATGTTGAGGACCTTCATCTTCTGGATGTAGGCCTCGAACGCCGCCGCGTCCGGCGTGTGCTTCCGGAACGCCTCCTCCACCGACGTACCGGCGAACGTCGCGGCGCTGAGACCCTCGATGCCCTTCAGCACCGAGGGATACCAGCCGTCCTGGCGATAGGTGGCGGACAGCGAGACCAGCTTGCCGACAAGGTTCGGGTGCCGGATCGCGAGCTGCAGCGCGACGCCGCCGCCTTGCGAGTAGCCCATCACGTCCGCACGCTCGACGTTCAACGCGCGTAGCAACGCCGCGGCATCGTCGGCGAACTGCTCGTAGGACATCCCGCGCGACGTGTCGGGCGTACGGCCGTGCCCCTGCTGATCGAACACGATCACGGCGCGCTCGCCCGCGAACGCCGAGACCCACGCAGTGGTCGAGTCGGTGGCCATGAACCCGCCGGGGATGAGCAGCAACGGGGTTTTGCTCTGCTCGCCGTACGCCTCGTAGTAGAGGCTCAGGCCGTTGACCGGCAGGTGGCCGCTGCGCGCGGGCTTGGTCGCCGTCACGCCGGGCCTTGACCCGATCCGTAGAGCCGGGCGATGTCGGGGGAGTCGAGCCAGTTGGAGTAGGTCGACGACGTCGGCCAGCCCTCGGGGGAGTCCTGCCACTCCTCCTGGCGGCCCCAGGGCAGCAGGTCGATCAACGGGAAGGTGTGGCTGAGCTGCTCGGTGCCGCGGCCGTTGGTGTGCCAGGTGCGGTAGACCGTGTCGCCGTCGCGGAGGAACACGTTCACCGCGAAGCCCGCGCCAGGTGGCGCGTCGACGTCGGCCCCGAACGAGCTCTCGGACGAGGAGTACCACTCCATCCGGTTGCCGACCTTGGCCTTGTAGGCCAGCACTTCGTCGATCGGTCCGTTGGTGACGATGACGAAGCGGGCGTCGTAGTTGTCCAGGAAGTCCAGCCGCACGTACTGCGACGTGAACCCTGTGCAGCCACCGCACTGCCACTCCGCGCCGTCGGACCACATGTGGTTGTAGACGATGAGCTGGGATCGCCCGTCGAACACGTCGACCAGCCGGACCGGCCCGTCCGCCCCGATCAGCGTGTAGTCGGGAAGCTCGACCATCGGCAGCCTCCGCCGCTGCGCGGCGATGGCGTCCAGCTCACGCGTGGCGGCCTTCTCCCGTACCCGCAACTCGTCCAACGCGGCCCGCCACGCCCCCTGATCGACGACGGTCGGCAGGGCGCGGGCGGCGGTCTTCTCGGTCATGTGTCACTCCCGGGTTCGGATGGTTCTCTTCTTCTCTGTGTAGACCGTGAACGCCCGCGGAAATCATCGCAACCGCGCGACGTTCGCCGGGACGCGTAGATCGCCGATCACCTGCCGGCTCGACGTAGAGCACGCCGAGGGCGCGCTGCTGTCCTGGCATGAGCGATGTCCGCACTGTAGGAATGGCCACGATAAGGGACAGCGGCGCAGGCGGAGCCGCGGACGATCGGAGGACACCCGTGAACGACTTCCCGCGCGGCCTGGCCGCGTTCTCCCTGGAGGGCAAGAAGGCGCTGATCACCGGCGGTAACCGGGGTCTGGGGTTCGCGTTCACACAGGCGCTCGCCGACTGCGGCGCCTCGGTCGCCTTCCTGGCCCGCGACGCGGCCGCCAACGAGGCGGCGGTCAAGCGCCTGGCCGACGTCGGCGTGCGGGCCCACGCCATCCGCGCCGACCTGTCGAACGACGACGAGGTGCAGCGGGCCGTCGACGAGGCGGTCGAGGCGCTCGGCGGCCTCGACATCGTGGTGAACAACGCCGGCACCTGCTTCCACAACCCAGCCTGGGACGCGACGGACGAGCAGTGGCAGCAGGTCTTCGACCTCAACGTACGCGCGGTGTGGAAGGTCAGCCTCGCGGCCGGGCACCACCTGCGCGCCACCGGTGGCGGGTCGATCGTCAACATCGGCTCGATCTCGGGCCTGATCGTCAACCGGCCGCAGGCACAGGCGCCCTACAACGCCTCGAAGGCCGCCGTTCACCAGCTGACGAAGTCGCTGGCCGCCGAGTGGGCGCCGCACAACATCAGGGTCAACGCCGTGGCCCCGGGCTACGTGAAGACCGAGATGGCCCCGGTCGACCGCCCCGAACTGCGCCGGATGTGGATCGAGGACGCACCCCAGCAGCGCTACGCCATGCCCGCCGAGATCGCTCCGACGGTGGTCTACCTCTGCTCACCCGCGGCAGCCTTCGTCACCGGATCGGTGCTGGTCATCGACGGCGGCTACACCGTCTACTGAGGCGCGCATCGGCAGGGAATCAGGTCAGGAGCAGGGCCAGGTCCCAGCCGGTGACCGGAGGCCGGTCCGTCGCATAGGTGTGGAGGGCGAGGGCGGTGCCCGCCGCGCCCAGGAGGAAGCCGGGGTGGCCGAAGCCGAACGGTGCCGCCGCGTCGTGCTGCTCGACCACCCGGTCGGCCAGGCCCTCGACGGCGGCAGCCAGTCGTGCGTCGCCGCTGTCGCGGGACATGCGAAGCGTGACCTGCAACAGGCCGCCCCAGCCGTGGCACAGTCCGGCGTCGGCCATGCCGAAGCCGGACCACGGCCGGGCGAGTGCGGTGGCGAGCGCGTGCACCGCCGTCGTACGCCAGGCAGGTACGTCCAGCGCCGAGCCGGCCAGCTGCAGGGCGCGCGCCAGCCCGGGCACGCCATAGCACCAACCCGGCCGGTCCCCGGATCCGCCGAGCACCGTTCCGTCCGCTGCCACAATCTCCGGCCAGGTCACCGCATCGGGCGACTGCGCGAGCAGCCAGCGCACGATACGTTCCATCGCTTCGGCCTGCCCGGGCACAAGCACGCCGTCCCGGTACGCGACCGCCAGCGCGGCCAGCACCCCTGGCACACCGTGCGCCAGCCCGAGGTTCAGATGACCGGTCCGATCATCGGGCCCGACCCAGCCGTGCTCGACGTACCACCCGGGACGCCCGTCGGCCAGCGGCCCGGCCACGGCGACCAACGCACGAACCGCCTGTTCGACAGCATCCGCCTGGCCGCCGCACGCCAGGAGCAGCCGCGTCGCGCCGGCAAGCCCACTGAGCACGTCGTACGCGGCGAACGTCGTGCCCTGTTTGCCGAGAGCCGCACGTTCCAGCTCGGCCGAGGCGGTACGAAGCACGGCCTCGGCGACCGCGGAACCGGCCTTGCCGATCAGGCCGGCGTACTCACCGGGCCGGCTGGCGGAACCGGTCGCAGCGAGCAGCAGCCCGGGCAGCCGCCCGCCGCTGAGGTGGTGCCGGCTGCCCGCCGGCTCCGGAGCCCTTGCCTGGTTGGCCGCCACCAGGTGCGCGTGCGCTGCCCTCCGGTCGCCCAGTTCCGCGTGCAGCAACGCGATTCCCGGATGTCCCTCGGCGAGGCTCGCGGGTTCCCAGCCCGGCGTCGTACGCCCGTCGACCGAACCGGCGACCGAACTGTCGACCGCGACCGCGGCCGGGTCGGCGAGTTGCTCCGCCACCAGGGCCACTACCTCGGCAGCCCGGTCCCGGCTCATCGCGTCGCCCGGTCCCGGTCGAGCCGCGCCTGCAGAGCGCCGCGAAGAACGGCGTAGGCCTCGCGCTCGAGCTCGGGATCGACTCCGGCCAACCGGTTGTGATGCATGTGCAGCAGGCTCCCCAGTGGCGACACACCGCCGGCCCGGATCGCCCTGACGACCTCGCCGTACGCCCGGATCGCGCCCGATCTCCGCTGCCAGATCGCGGCCAGCGCGGGATCCACCTTCCGATCCACGATCGTTGCCAGCGCCTGCCGGCGGACCGCCTGGAACGCGGCGTGCGAAGCATCCTTCGGGTACGCCTCGAGAAACCGGTTCCGCCAATCCGGTTCGCCGAACGCGGTCGCCAGGTCCGCCATTCCGGCGGCCACCAGCAGCCGCATCGGGAGCGGATGGGCCAGCCGCAGTGTCGCGATGGCGGCCTCGCTGTCGGCATGGAACGCCCGCTCCGCCGCCTCCAGCGCGTCGAGCCCGCCGTACCGCTCGACCTCCGGCTCGTACGTGTCGAGCACGAGCCGTTGCGCGAGGTTCGCCTCGCACAGCGAGGCCGCCCAGTCGTGTAGCAACGGCAGAACCTCTCCGTGCACACGAATCCGCACGTGCGGCTCAGGGTCGAGGTAGCGCACGAAGAACCACCGGTCGACGCTGTCCGGCAGCGCGTTCCGCAGGGCGTCGAGGCTGTGGGCGATCAGGTGCCGGTGCCGGCTCTGCGGCGCGTACAGCTTCGCGTACGTCCATTCGCCTCCGGGATAGTGCCGGCGACGACCGCTCCGCGCGGCCGGCGCGTCGCGTACGGGCGAGGGGTGACTGGAGCGCAACGTGACGACGAGCTCGTGAGCGTGCCCGCCCAGCCAGCCGGTTCCGAGCCGGCCGCCGGCAGGCGCTTCCACCAGCTTGGCGTCCGGCCTCCGGTGCAGTTCGTGCCGGAGCAGCGCCTGGTGCGGCGGCGCGTCGAGGTCGAGCCCGACCCGGTGGTCGACGACAGTGAGGTACGCACGAGCCGGCACCCGCCAGCGTTTTCGCCAAGCCTGGAAGCGTTCCAGCCATGCTTCCTCCGGCAGCGCGGGATCGGCCAGCGCCGGGTCCGGCCGCCACGACGCCGGCGACAGCACGAGCCGCCCGTAGCGTACGCGCGGCAGGAACGGCAGCACCTCGTCCACCGGACCCCAGTCGAACGCCCGGCAGCCGCGCTGCCGGGCCGCTGCCAGCTCGCGGACGAACCGGACGGCGTTGGGTGCGAGCCGGCGGGAGTCGAGCATGTGAAAGGTCGCGGGTACGACTTCCATGCCGAGCCGTTCCGACCACAGGTAGAACCGCCGGTCGTCGGCGCCGACGAGCAGCTCGTCGATGCCGAGCACTGTGGGGTCCGCGGAGTCGGCGAACACTCCGGCCGCGATGGTGTGGTCGAGCGTGCGGGGTACGCGGGCGAGGTTGGCCAGCCCTGCCCGGGCCGGCTGGAACTCCACCTGGGCGGTCACCGCGCCGGGCGGATCGGGCGGTCCCAGCTCGATACCGTCCAGCAGGTAGGCGAACCGGCCGCCGAGCGCACCGGCGCGCGGCGACAGCAGCAGCCCGCCGACCACGACCTGGAAGTCGCCGGCGTCCATCGCGGCGAGTGACTCGGCGACGACCTCGACACCGAGCTCGAGCTCACCGGGGACGCGGCTGTCGTCGTACGCGAGGAGATCGAGGGTCGCGTCGTCGAGGACCACCTCATCGGCGCCGTCGAGGGCGGCTTGCTGGGCGAGACCGCCGAGCACGCGGTCGCGGTCCTTGGGCGGCGGGGTCGCGTCGTCGAGCTCGGCAGGTGGGTCCGGGCGCGAGCTGCGCGGCAGCTCGTAACCCGCCGGCGCGTCCAGCCCGCTCACGGGATCGAGCAACTCCAGCAGCGGGATCAGCTGCGTGGTGCCGTACCGCTCGAGGAAGGCCAGGTGGTAGTGCCGTAGGTACGCGGGTGTCTGGTCGGGTGGCGCGAGCCGGGTCAGGATCGTCGCCGCGCGCTCGACCTCGGCAGCCACGGGGACGGGAAGCGTGACTTCGGCGTCGAAGGCCAGATCGACATGAGGTTCCCGCCCGGACCTGCCGGCCCTGTGCCAGGCCGGCAGGCCGGCGCCTGAGGGCTCGGCCGCGTACGCGTGGATCGCGTCGCGTGCCCTGGTCAGCTCCGGATCGCCCGGAAGGTGGCCGAGGACGTGCTCCAGCGGATCCTTCGCGCCGGGCGGGGGCGTGAGCTCGGTCAGCAGGAGTTGCCGCTCGATCAGCTGCAGCAGGACGGGTTCGACCTTGTCGGGTGACGCCTGCTCGAACGCCTGGCACAACTGGTCGACGAGGTCGCCGAAGCGGATCGGGCGGTCGGCGAGCCGGTCGGCTTCGCGTACGAGAGGGGTGCGGCGGACCGACACCTCTCGCGCCGGCTTGCCGTCGACATCATCCGCCCCGGACACGTAGGTCAGCACGAGGCGGTCGCCGCGGACGGTGCAGAGGTTGTTGCGTACGACGCGGAGTCGGCGGACGATCGCCGGGTCACTCTCGCGACGGCGTACCACCTCGGCGAGCCAGCCCGCGTCGGCGCGGACACCCTTGCGGTGATCGTTGCCCAGGCGGGCGACGGCACGTGGCCCGAACCTTGCTCGCGCCACGCCCGCCATCAACCCGAACGGCGTGGGGCGCGTGGTCATCCGCAGCAGGTAGCTGGTGACGGCTCGCGCCGCGCGGCGTACCCTCGCCGGCTCGACCGGACGACCCGCGTGCAGCGCGTCGAGCGTGTGCGTGAGCGACGGGCTGGACACCGCGATCGCTTCCCGTACGAGCGGGTCGGCGGTCAGCTCGCGGACGTAGCGCTCGGTCGCGGCCGTGTCGTCAACGCCGAGGGATTGGAGTGTGGGCCTGGCTCGCTCCACGGGCAACGTGGTGAGCCGGAGCAGCGCCGAGGTCAGGACGGCGGTCAGGCGAGCGGGCTCCTCCATGTCCAGCCAGCGTGGCACACGTGCCAAAACTATTCGCCGGACTTGTCGTGAAAATCGCGACCGACTTGCCCCGCCGGTCCGCTCCGGCCTGCATGGTAGAGAGCGGAAACCGGTTAGCGAGAAAGGTGATGCCGATGAATGCCGTCAGCGAACCGATCACGGACCTGTTCGACCTGGAGCTCGAACTGATCGAGGAAACCCCTTCCGACGGGAAGGAGCGCTGCCTGCGCACCTCGTACCAGTCGTCGTGCGGTGGACCGCTCTGCCGCCTGCAGGCGTAGGTCCTCGAGTCGTAACTCGCAACTCGTAACCGCCGCGCCCGCCGGGGATGGTCCTGGCGGGCGCGGTGCCGCGGCCCTTCCGTCTCTGGTCAGGCAAGCGTCGCGGCGAGGATGCGGGCAGGGTCGGGAAGTGCGAGGCAGGCGGGGGACATCCCTTGGTTATGTCGCAGCCGAACCGGCGTGCGCGTTCACTGCCGCGGTACGTAACGCAGGAGACGGTTGACGCCGTAAACCGCGTGCGCGGCGTTGAGCTCACCACCAAACGTCGACGGCGGTGTTCAGTGCTGTGACGTGTCGAGCGCCTTCAGGGCGGTCTGGATCTGGCTCATCTCCGCGTCGCTGAGTGGACCGTGTCCGATCGCTCCGGCGTTGTCCTGGGCTTGCGCGACGGTCCGGATGCCGGGGATGGGCACGAAGGTCGAGCTCCGCGCGAGCAACCAGCACAGCGCGCCCTGGGCGAGCGTCCGGCCCTGGCTGGTGAGGATGTCGCGGATCTGCTCGAGCGCGTCGAGGATGCGTCCTTCCTTGCCTGCGAAGTCGAACCGCCGGCGGATGTCGTCGGCGGCGAACGTGGAGGTCCGGGTGAACTTCCCTGTGAGCGCGCCCATCGCCAGCGGACCGCGGTTGATGCCGGCGAGGTTCTCTGCCTCGAGCAGGTCGACCATGGCGGGGTTGTCGTCGACGACGTTGGCATGCAGTTGGATGGCGGTGCAGTTCGGGCTGCGGGCGAACACCTTGGCACGTTCCGGGTCGTCCGTACTCCAGCCGAACGACCGGATCTTGCCCGCGGCGACCAGGTCGTCGAGCGTGGCGGCGACCTCCTGCGCTTGTACGGGGTCGTAGTCGCCGAGGTGGAACTGGTAGAGGTCGATCGCGTCGGTGCCCAGCCGGGCAAGGCTCTGGTCGCACTGCTGCCGGATCGAGGCGGGTGAGGCATCGCGGCCGATCGCCTGCCTGGTCGACTCGTCGAACAGGTTGCCGAACTTCGTGGCGACCACTACGTCGTCCCACCTGCCAGCCAGCGCCCGCCCGACGACCCGTTCGCTGTGGCCGCCGCCATAGCCGTTGGCGGTGTCGAAGAACGTGATTCCGGCGTCGATCGCGGCGTGGATCGCCGCGATCGACTCGTTGTCGTCGACCTTTCCCCAGCCGGTCGGGTTGCCGTCCCGGAAGGCCGGGCCACCGATGGCCCAGCAGCCGAAGCCGATCGGGCTGACGGTGCGGCCGCTACGGCCGAGCGTCCGGGTCGGGGTCGGGGTTGTCATCGAGCCTCCATCGGGTGTCATGGCCAAGAGGTGGCACTACGCCTTCCAGCATGCAGCCTGGAGTGCACTCGAAGGCAAACGGGCTCAGTCCTGGACGGGCTTCCCCTCGAGTACGAAGGCCGAGACATCGTTGCCTGCTTCTTCGACCGCATCTTCGGCGCTACCTCGATCGCCTCCTCGCCTCGAGGATCTGGGATAGACAGCTGCGCGTGGCCCGATGCCGCACCTCGACGCTTGCACGCTCACCACGGACGGCCGTCTCAGCCTCCGGTGCTGGTGGTCAGTGCGGAGTGGAGGTCGGCCGCGGGACGGCTGGACGCGGTGGCGGTGCGCCAGGCGATGTGGCCGTCGGGGCGGACGAGGACAGCGCCGTCGGGCGAGATGCCGTACAGCTCGGGCCAGGTGGGTTCGGCGATGACATGGATGTCGAGGGGCAGGTCGGAGCGGGCGGCGGCTTCGCGCCAGGGGCGGCCGGGCGGGGCCGTCAGCAGGACGAACTGGCGGTCGAACAGGTCGATGGTGGATGTGCCGTCGGCCAGCCACAGGTGTGGGGCGCGGCAGCCGGGCGCGGCGGTTGGCTGGTAGTCGGCGCCGGGTGGATCGGCGTCGGGGCTGCCGTCGCCGACGATGACCGGCGACACGTACTGGTAGCCCAGGTCGATCTGGGCGAGGCTGCGTCCGTTGAACGGCGTCGTGTCCCCGCTGAAGATCCGTGCCCATGCGGTGCCGGTTTCCTCGGCGTTGCGCTGTCCGACCGCTTCTCGTTCGGTGGCGTAGCTGTCGAGCAGCTTGTCATCGCCGTGTCCGTGGGCGACGGCGGCGAGCTTCCAGGCGAGGTTGTGCACGTCGTGCATCGCCGCACTGACTCCTGTGGCACCGGCGGGCGGGAAGCGGTGCGCGGCATCGCCGGCCAGGAACACCGGGCCGTGTGCGTACTGCGCGGCGGACTGGGCGGCCGCGGTCCAGGGGCTGGTGGCCAGTACGTCCACGTTCAGTTCGGGGAGGCCGAGGACTTCGCGGATGACCGTCGCGGGTTCGTCGCCGGCAGCGATCGGCCCGGGCCGGCTGATCACCCAACGGTCGTCGGCGTGGGTCCAGATCAGCGCGGATCCGGTGGCGGTGAGGAAGTAGATTCCCCGCGGGCGGGCACCGGTGAGACGACGGAGGTCGGCTCGGAACGCGATCATCGTCTGCCGGCCCAGATCGGCGGGGCCGTTCATCGCGATGCCGAGTTGCCGGCGGATGCCACTGTGGGCCCCGTCGGCGGCGATCATCCAGCGCGCTCGAACCTCGATCCGGCGGCCGGAGCCCTGCTCGAACACGGTCGCCCGTACGCCGGCATCGCAGGTCTGGAACGACTCCAGCTGTGCACCCATCCGCAGCTGCCCTGCCTGGTTGCCGCGGACGTGCTCGCGCAGCACCGACTCGAACACGTCCTGGGAGACCGACAGTCCTTCACACGGGCTCACCTGGCTGCCGCCGTGCGAGGGCACGTCCTCCCCGACAGCCGGGCCGGTGAGGTCCGCCCGCCACTCCGCCCCGGGTGTGATCGGCAACTCGACCGCGCGCAGGTCGGGTTCGACGCCAAGGACCCTCAGGATCTCCATGGCCCGCGAGTGCACCCCGCGAGCCCGAGGCAACGCCGATCCGGTCAGGCGTTTGTCGATCAACAGCGACTCGACGCCGTGCCGGGACAGCAGCAGCGATGCGGTCAATCCGGCCGGGCCGCCTCCCACGATCAGCACCGGCGTCTCGAAGATATCCGAAGCCATAGTCCCACTCCTTTCATCATAGCGTGACTATGATTTCTAGAGTGATACTCTCCAGAGGTGGTTGTCAAGAGGGAACGGCCGACCCACCGGCAGCGTCAGGCGATGGCCACCAAGGAGCAGATCGCCAAGGCCGCGCGCGCCCAGTTCGCCGCACACGGCTACGTACGGACCACCATCGCCGCGATCGCCGAAGCCGCGGACATACCTGCACCGACGATCTACTCCGCGTTCGGCAGCAAGGCCGCGATCCTCCAGGCCATCGCCTGGGAAGCCGCCGGAAGCCTCGACATCGACCAGGCCCACGACCAGGCCCTCGCCCAACCCGACCCGAAAGCCGGACTGCGCCTGGCCGCGAACATCCAACGCCGGCAGTTCGAGCTGATGTACGACGTGATCGACATCTACCAGACAGCCGCCCGTACCGACCCCGACATCGCCGCGGACCTCCAGCGCATCCTGGTCAACCGCGAGCGCGCGTTCCGCCGCCACCTCGACGCCATCGCCTCCCACCTCGCGGTCAGCGTCAACGACGGCGTCGACATCTACCTCACCCTCGTCCTGCCCGAGGTCTACCGCACCCTCGTCCTCGAACGCGGCTGGACCGCCGACCGCTACGAAACCTGGCTGGCCGCCAACCTCGTCCACCAACTCCTCGCGACTTGAGCCACGTGTCAGGTTGGGTTGGGAAGGTCGCTTAGTGTCCGGGCGAGCACGATCTGGTCGAACATCGCGCCGTCCCCGCTGGTCAGCAGCGACAGGCATCGGATGGGTGGTGGCGCGCCGTTGCAGACGGCCCACAGGTCGACGGTCACGACGCTCCATGCGGTCGATGGCGTCCCGGGCACTGTGTGCTCGCCGGCTTTGGTGTAGTCGGGGAAGCTGGCGTCGCCGATGGACACAGCGGTTGCCCGGCCGGGCCATTCGAGACCGAGTAGGAGGCTCATGCCGTTGGTCGCGGAGGTTTTCGCGCGCCATGCGAACTGCAGGTAGCGATACTGGCCTGGTTGGGGCTGTTCGGTGATGTCGAAGTTCCAGTTGGGGATGGCGTGGCCGAACGGTGGAACGTAGGCCGGTCCGCTTTGCCCGGCTGTTTTCAGCTCGAGGCACTTGCCGCCGGAGTAGGCGTCGGTGTAGCGGAAGGCGCTGGGTCCGATGCCGACGAGTGCCTTGACGTCGGACTCCTGTTCGTCGAAGAGCACGGCGAGCGGGCGTCTGGCGACTACGTCGGGATGGGAGCAACCGAGTTGTTGCCCGTGGAAAACCAGTTCTCCCAGCCGGATGTTGCCGGAGGGCCAGCCACCGCCACCGGTGGTGGCGAACCGGAATCGTGCGGCCTCGACTGGCTGTGGCAGGGCGTGGCTGTGGTACTGCGCGTCGGACAACAGGTAGGGCCCGTCACGCCAGGTTTCGGTGACGGGGTCCCACCACTGCAACCGCACGTCACGTAGCCAGGACTCCGGATGGGCAGGGTCCTCGACGAAGGTGATTCCGTCCAGCCGGATCTGGGTGCGGAAGGTGTCGACGGTGATGGTCAGCTTGTCGTGCCAGCCGCTGTCGACCTTGCCGACCGCCCACCACGGTAGCCACGGTTTTGGTGGAGGATCGGTCTTCCCGTCACGTAGGAGGTCGAGCGGGTTCTGCCAATCCAGTCTTGTCGGTTGGACGCCGGCGTGGAGTTCGGCATAGACGAGGGCGCGGGTATCGAGGACCAGGTTGGGGCTGAGCGGCATCGTCGTTGTGGCGTTGCCCCATCCTGTCTTGCGGATCGTCGGTGTTGGATCTGGCGCGCGTAGCCCGGCGGCTGCGTTTCGTTCCGCTGGTCGCAGCCGGCGTTCCCAGGTTGGCGTCAGATCTGCGTTCAGACGCATGACGCGGCCCATCCAGGTGGCCACGAGGAGATCCCCGCCCGGCAGCCAGGCCGGTACGGGCAAGGCCTGCAGGTCTCGTTCGGTCAGCACCGAGCCGGTCCTGTTCAGAACGATCAGCGTGCCGAGTTCGCTGCCGACCGCGATTCGTGTTCCGTCCGGCGAGATGCGTGGCCGGCGAAGGTGGTCGTCGCCGGTGTAGGCCCACAGCAGGCCGCCGTCGGTGTCGAACACACGAAGCTGCCTGCTGGCCGTGACGGCGATCAGCGTGCCGTCGCCGGACAAGGCGAGCTCGTCGACCGCGGCCGGAATGGTGTTGACCAGCTCACCGTCGCGGATGACGAAGATCCGTCCGCCGTCGGTGTCGGACCAGAAGACGGCAGTACCGCCGTCAGCGCAGGCGAGGCCGCCGAGCAGGTCGCCGGAGGTCACAACTGAGAGGGACCACAGGGTTGTGCCGTCTGTGGCGCTGAGGCCCGAGATCGTGCCGCCCGTGCAGGTGATCAGCGTGGACTCGTCGAGGGCGAGCAACCGATACGGAGCCCTGCCGTGTGGCCAGCCCTCGTGTGACCAGAGCTCGGTTCCCGACTCGGTCCAGACGGTTGTTCCGAGATCGCCGGAGGTGGCGATCCAGGAGCGGCTGGGTGGTGCTGCGAAGTTGTTCAGGCCGAGGTCGTAGCCCCATTCGCCGGAGGCCCAGTCTGTGCCGCGCTTCGGTAGCCCGAACAGCGCGAAACGGCGCTGTAGTTCTCCGGCGTCGTCGAGGAGGTAGAGGTGGTAGCCCTCCGCCGCGGAGAGGTCGAAGCCCTGCACGGTGAATCCGGGGGCGTGCGCGGCGGGAGCGAACGTGAAGAAGTGCCCTGCCTTGCGCCGCCAGGTGGTTTGGCCAGTGGTCAGGTCGAGGCCGTAGAGGTTGTGGTCCCAGTTGAAGCAGTTCACCAGCGCTGTGTGCCCGTCGTCGCTGATGGCGATGTCGCGGGCGTGTGGCCCGAAGCGGTCCTCGAGGGCAGGGCTCGGCGCCGGCAGGTTGTGGTAGCCCGGCGGCAAAATGGCGTAGAGCCTGGCCGGGATCGTACGCAGATCGGCGGTGATCGTGCCGTTTCGCGGCTGGACGACCTTTCCGGCCAGGACGTCCAGCACCTTGTGTCCAGGCGGCACGGGCAATGCCAGGTTCGCCATCACCGGCACCCTGTGGGTGATCAGCAGGCTCACCCGCCAGGCCAGTCCGGGTTCCCAGTCCAGCAACGTGTTGTTGACCGCCCAGATGTAACGGATGTCGCCGGCCTGCCGTTCGGTGAGCATCACTTCGGGCTGGTCGCAGCTGGCGACCGGTGCGACCTGGGTCCCCCAGGCTTCGCGGAGTGCCGTGGCGTGGTCGAGGAAGTGTCGCCTGAATCTCGCGTAGGCGCTGTCGTCCTGTAGCGCGGGTGGGTCGTTCTTGATCCGGTCGAACGTCACCGGTAGCCGATTGAACCGGGCAACCAGTTCGGGACGGCAGGTGCCGTCGTACCAGACCGAAACGCCGGCATCGACCGCCGCCTGAAGTGCTTCCGCGAGCGCCGGGTCGAGCTCGACCCGTTGACCGACCAGGAGCACCACGGAGAATCCGGTCAGCGACTGCGCAGTGGCGTCCTCGGCGAAGACGAACGCTGCTGGGCGATGTGCGTAGAGGCAGGCGTTGTATGCCTCGAACAGCGCGTCGAAGTAGGCGCTGCGGATCTGACCGTCCCAGATCTCGATGCGCTGCATCCTGGTCGACACCACGATCGCGACACGGTTGATGCTCCTCGCCTGGGCAACGGCAGACCCGTGCTCACGGAAGACGTCGTAAGCAGCGCGCAGGACCGATGTCTTGCCAGCGCCACCTGAACGGGGATCGCCGGGCCGTGGGCCGGTGCCGCCCGAACGCCAGTCTGGAAGCGGTACCGCGTGCGAGCCACCGTGGTTGCCGCTGGCGTCTCCGGACGCACCGACCCCGTCGGCGCCACACATCATCATCTGGAACAGCGTCGGAAGGAACATCCCGCCGGTGCCGTCGTCGTTACCGAGCTCAGGGTGTCCCCATGCGGGCTTGCCCGGTCGTTTGTAGAAGTCGACCTGATGGGGTGTGATCTGCGGCGGCTGCAGTTGTTCTGCCTGGTAGTGCAGATCCACCTCGTCGACGTTGGCGAAGATGACGGCAGGCGGAGTCTGCGGCGACGGGTAGGGCGCGCTCATCGCGCTGAGCTTGCCTGGTGCGACCGACTCCAGCGCCGCGCGGAATCGCCGCTCCGCGTCGACCTTGAGCGCGAACGTACGGTCGGACACCGTGTCGAGTACGGCTGACCAGGCGCCGGTGTCCCGTGCCGCGGTGAGCGCGGCCTCGTAAGCGGCACGTTCAGCGGGATCAGCGGCGGCATCGGCGCCGGGCTTCGCCAGCCACCAGTTGGCGGCCCAGCTCCAGCCACGGAACGCGGCGTAGGGGAGGAGGTGCCTCGTGATCGCCTCGAGGTCGGCCTCCATGTTCTCTGGTGTGCGGGGGTCGTACAGCGTGCCGAGCGGAAGACCGGCGTCGTTGAACAGCAGGATCGGCTGTTCCTCGATGCCGTGCGCGCCGTAGCCGGCGATCGCGCGGCTGGTCGGGTCCTCGAAGACCGCCTTCTCCGGTGCGACCGCTGTCGGATCGGCGCTCAGCCGATCCACAGTGGTGGAATCGGCCGGAGTGGGCGTCAACCTGGTCTTCCACGACAACCAGTTGGAGCCGATCCTGTCGACGAACAAGTTGATCCCGAGCTGCCGGGCTCGGTTGAGATGGTCTGCGGTCGTTTCCGGGAGATCGGCGAACGGGAGCAAGGACGGACTGCCTGTAGGGGTTTGCTTGCCCGGATCGCGGACGTCCGTGATCGGCATGCTGTCGCTGTAGTCGCCGTGCTGCACGAGGTGGAAGCTTGGCCGCTCGGACAGCCCGGCGCCGATCTCGAGGTATTGCGGCGCCACGGTGCAGCCAGGGACATCGGCGTCGAGGACGTACCGTCCAGGCTCCAGTTCGGCGGTGAACGCCGCATCGAACGCTGCTTCGCCACGTCCGTCACGAAGCACGACAGCACGCTGCCCGGCCTGGTGATCATCGCGCATCAGCCGCACCGGCACCGAGGAGGGGACCGACTGGTCAGCCGCCGTGCGGGCAACCACGGTGAACGGGATCGGTTCGCCCTTGCCGTAGTAGAAACGGTTCAGGGGAGTGAACAGCGACACCGTGCCGGTCGTCCCAGGCGTCCGTACCTCCAGTACGCCGTCCACAGCGTAGTCACTGAATCGCCCATCCAGGCCTGGGCTGACACGCAGGTGGTAGAGCCCGCGTGCGTCGGCGGACGGCGTCACTCGCCCTCGCACGACTGGGAGCTCACGGAACTCCGGTACACCCAGCGGGCGAATCCAGGCGCGCAACTGCGGGTTCGTCCGCCACGAACCGGCATCGAACGAGATGGTCAGGGGGACCGGGCTGCCCGCGGTGCAGACCGCGGACGGGTAGGTCACGCGTAGCCGTTCGACATCCGCCGGAACGCTGCGGAGCAAAGCGCCGGTGTTGGCGTCGTACACCTCGAACAACGTCGTTGGATCAGCCCGCTTCACCACCAGTTCCGAACCGTGCACCCGTAGGCCGGTCACGGCTTTCGCCTGCGTGCCACCGGTCAGGGTGAGCGTCCCTGCGGACACGCCGGCGGTGTCGAAGATCTGCAGCAGGTTCGCCGATGACAGGACGTGGAGCCGCCCCTCGGCGTCGAGGTCGAATCCGCCGAACATGTCACCGGCTGGCCGCGCGGCCGCGCTCCACAGCGGCGTGCCGTCGAAGCCGGACACCCACACCTTCCCAGACGGCCACGCGGTGTAGAGCCGTGCTTGATCCTCCAGAACTCGAAGGCCAACCGCGCCGGCTGGGCGAGGCTCGCCAAGCTGCGCGAGAGAGTAGGCCGCGGCGACGCCACCTGCCGGTTGGAGTCGTAGTACCCGAAGCCGATACTGGTCGATCCCGTAGAAGTCGCCAGACAGTCCGGCTTGCACATCAGACGGTGCCGCGTATCCGACCTCGTCACTGGTCAGGAAGTCCGTAGCTCGTCCGATTGGCCCGAAATCCGTTCCCCACAACGCGATCTGGTGCGGGAAGTGGACTTCCGCGGTGGCGATCACGCCGTCGGCATTCGCGGTGATCGCCGCTGCCGAGTAACCGACCTTGCCGGCCAACCGAGCAGAACCATCCGCCGACACACGTAACGCCTGCCCAACCGGATACGGCGCACTGCTGACAAGATAGACGTTCCCATCCCGGCCAAGCCCGAGCCGAGCCTGCTCGACATTGAAGTTCGGGTGATGCCGGGAAACAACCTGCTCCAAGATCATGACAGTCCTGTCCAGAGATCCACACCGATAAGGATGCGTGAATCTCACTCTGTCGACGGCTAAGGGCGTAGGCCAGAACTCAGAGCCAGGTTTGCCCTTCAATCTGCCTGATCGGGCACCTTCTGCAGTCGCTCAGGCAGTCGCCCGAGTTCCGAAGCCAAGTGCTGGCCGCAACTGGCGACGCCGGGTTGTCGGCCGCAATGACGTTGCTTGGCTTCGGGCTGGAGGTTGTGGCGCTCAACCTCGTGCCAGGCCCGGGCATGATGTTCATCGTCGCGCATGGGATCACTGGCGGACGGCGGGGCGGCATCGTGGCGGTCTTCGGAGGACTGGCACTGAAGCTCCTCGCCGACCACACCTGACTGAACCGCCCATTCGGTTACGAAGCGGTGGCCGGTAGGAGCACTTCGGCCAGGAGCCGGGCCTGCCTGGCGGGGCCTGCCGGGCCGAGGGCCTGGCTCGAGGCGTGCATGCCCTCGAGCACCAGCGTGAGGTGGTCGGCGAGTTGGGCCGGGTCGTCCACGCCAAGCTGGTCGGTGAGCTCGCCGATGCGCTGCCGGACCCAGGCCTTGGCCGCGACGGCGTTGCGGTGTGCGGGCAGGTCGGTGTCAGGGAACTCGGCCAGCGTCATCATCGCCGCACAACCGCGGTATTCCGTCGAGCTGACCTGTGCGAAGACGGCGTCGAAGATCGCCAGGAGCTGGGTCCGCGGGTCAGGGCCGGCTGTGGCGACCGCTGCGGTGACCAGCTCGCGGAAGCCCTGGTCGGCCTGCTCGACGTAGGCACCGACGAGTCCGTCCTTGGAGCCGAACAGGCGGTACAGCGACGTCGGCGCGACGCCCGCCTCGGCAGCGACCCGGTCGACCCCGGTCGCCCGGATGCCCTTCCAATAGAACAGTTCTCCGGCCACGCCGAGCAGGTGGGACCGGGTTTCGGCAGCGGTTCGTTGCACCGGGGCCTCACAATGTCGTTGCGATGTTAGGGATCGTTCCCTACAGTGTTAGGGATCGTTCCCTAAAGCATAGCTCCTCCAAGAAAGGCGTGTGCGTGATGACTACCCGGCAACTGTCGGTGAGCCCGGGCAGGGCAAACCTGGCCCTGGCCGCGCTGTTCCTAGGAATGTTCGTACTGGGCAGTGCCGAGCTGCTCGTGGTCGGCGTGCTGAACCTGGTCGCGGCCGACCTGAGGGTCTCCATCCCGGTCGCCGGCACGCTGGTGACGGGCTACGCGCTCGGCCTCGCGATCGGTGGCCCACTGCTCACCGCGCTGACCATCAAGCTGAACAAGCGGACCATCCTGATCAGCGCGCTCGTGCTGTTCGTCCTGGGCAACCTGGTCGCTGTGCTGACCAGCAGCTACGGCGTGTTCCTCGCGGCCCGCGTCTTCACCGGCGCGATCCAGGGCCTGTTCATCGGCACCGCGTTCATGGCGGGCATCTCGGTCGTCCCGCCGGAACGAATGGGGCGGGCGATCTCCGTCGTCGTGTCCGGCGTCGCGGTGTCGGCCGCGTTGGGCGTGCCGGTGGGCACGCTGGTCGGTCAGGCGCTCGGCTGGCGCGGCTCGTTCGCCGCGATCGTCGGCTTCGCCGTGGTCGCGTTGGTCGCCACGCTGGCGCTGGTCCCGTCCGTGCCCAGCTCCGGCGGCGGCGCCAGCAACCAGGCCAAGTACGCGTTCGCCCCACGGGTGCTCGCCGTGCTGTTCTTCCAGTTCCTCGCGTTCGCGGCGTTGTTCGCCGCACTGACCTACATCGTGCCGTTCCTCGAGACTGTCACCGGCGTGTCCGGCGCGCTGATCAGCGTGTTCCTGCTGGCGTACGGTGTCGCCACGGCGGTCGGCTCGTTCGGCGGCGGCCGGTACGCCGACGCCAACGCCGCGCGCACGCTGGTCCTCGGGGCCATCGGGGTCGCGGTCTCGTTGCTGGCGCTGTACCTCGTCGGCACGGTCGCGTTCCTGGTGGCGCTGGCCCTGGTTGCCCTTGGACTGTTCGGCATGGGCCTGCTGCCGTCGATCCAGTACCGCGTGATCAGCCTGGCCGGACCCGGTGGGCAGCTGGCACAGTCGCTGCCGGCATCGGCCGCCAACGTGGGCATCGCGTTCGGCTCGGCCGCCGGCGGTGTGGCGATCGGCGCCTACACCGCCTCGGCCGCGGTGGTCACCGGCCTGATCATCGCGGCGGCCGGCGTGGCGGTCGCCTGGGCGACCAGCGTCTTGAAGCCACCCGCGGTCGAGACGTCTGCCGAACCGACCGCTGAACCCGCCGGCGAGCTCGCCTGACTCCGAGAACAACCGGCAGCGACCAGTTCCCCACCCACCCGGTGTCAGTACACGTAGCCGGCGCCCCTGCCAACGGCCTTGTACAGAAGGAGAACTGTGAGTACGCACGAAAGACGGATGACGTCCAAGCAGGCGTGGGGGTTGGGCCTCGCCTCGCTGGCGTCGTTCATGATGGCTCTGGACAGCCTGGTCGTGACCACGGCACTGAGCACGATCCGAGAGGATCTGACGGCATCGATCGAGTCGCTCGAGTGGGTTGTCAACGCGTACAACCTGACGTTCGCGGTGCTGCTCCTGACCGGAGCGGCACTGGGTGACCGGTTCGGCCGCCGCCGGATGTTCAGCGCCGGGTTGGCGTTGTTCACCATCGCGTCGGTGGCGTGCGCGCTGTCGCCGAACATCGGTGCGCTGATCGCATTCCGCGCGTTGCAGGGTGCGGGGGCCGCGATGGTGTTGCCGTTGTCACTCACGCTGATCAGCGCGATCTTCCCGCCACAGCAGCGAGGGAAGGCGATGGGACTGTACTTGGGTCTCACCGGCCTGGCGACGTTCAGCGGCCCGTTCATCGGTGGCGTCATCGCCGAAGGCCTTGCCTGGCAGTGGATCTTCTGGCTGAACCTGCCGATCGGCGTGATCGCGATCCTGCTCACGTTGCGGCGCGTCGAGGAGAGCGTCGGCCCGAACAACCGGCTCGACCTGGCTGGGGTCGTGCTGGCGACGACGGGCGCGTTCGGCATCGTCTGGGCGCTGGTGCGCGGGAACGCGGCCGGCTGGGGGAGCGCGGAGGTCCTGGCTTCGCTCGTGCTCGGTGTCGCGCTGGTGATCGCGTTCGTACGTTGGGAACAACGCACGAACGCGCCGATGCTGCCGATGCGGTTCTTCCGGCTGCGGGCGTTCGCCACGGCCAACCCCGCGAACTTCGCGGTGTTCGCCTCGCTGTACGGCACGATGTTCTTTCTCGCACAGTACTTCCAGGTCGTCCAGGGTGAAGGGCCGATCGGAGCCGGCCTGCGGCTGATGCCGTGGACCGGCACGCTGATGGTGTGCGCGCCGATCGCCGGCCGGCTGGTCGACAAGGTCGGTGAGCGGGCGTTCGTGGCCGGCGGGCTGCTGCTCCAGACCCTGGCCATGGGCTGGATCGCGATCGTTGTCGACACCGACACGAACTATCTCGAGATCGTGCCCGCGCTGATCCTCGGCAGCGCCGGAGTCACGATGGCCATGCCCGCGGCCCAGAAGGCAGTGGTCGGAGCGGTGCGGCCGCAGGAGATCGGCCAGGCGTCCGGCACGTTCATGATGCTGCGGATACTTGGTGGCGTATTCGGTACGACGATCACCGTCGCCGTCTTCGCCGGCGTGGGGGGCTACGGCTCAGCCGAGGAGTTCACTGCTGGATTCTCGGCGGGGATGGGCGCGGTCGCGGCACTCGCGTTCATCGGCATGCTCGTCGCGCTCGGCATACCGGGCAAACGACCGGCGACCGCGGCCACGCCACGGCAGACGCCGCGCCCACCGGTGATGAGCGGCTCGGTCGAGTAAACGTGCATTGAAATGGAGGAGATTCGAATGACCAGTGACGCAGGAGATTTGAAGGCTCGTGCCGAGCGGCTTCGTGAGCTGCACGGTGGGGATCTGCTGGTGTTGCCGAATGTGTGGGATGCGACCAGTGCGTCGATCGTGGCCGGGGCGGGTTTTCCCGCGGTTGCCACGGCCAGTAACGCTGTGGGGGCGATGCTGCGGGCCGACCTCCCATGACCTCCGTTCCGGATGTCGTCGTCGTAGGTGCCGGGCCGGCAGGCCTGGTGGTGGGACGGATGCTGCAGCGCGCGGGTGTCTCGTTCACTCTGCTCGAACGCCGGACGCGAGCCGAGCTGAGCAGCCATCCCAAGGCGGGCCTGGTCGAGTACCGGACCGTGCAGGTGCTCACCGCGGTGGGCATCGCGGGTGCCGACCTGCGTTTCGGCAAGCAGAACGGGCGGATGGAGTTCCGGACACCGGGCCGAAGCGCGATCTTCGACTACGGCTCGCTGACCGGTGGCCGTCCGAACTACGTGTACCCGCAGCATCAGCTGGTCGGCGAGCTCTGCGACGTGCTCATCGCCGACGGCGCCGACCTGCGGTTCGGGCAGGCTGTAACTGGCGTACGTCAGGGGCCTGACGGCGCGGTCGTGGTGCTCGCGAACGGCGAGGAGATCGCCTGCCAGGCGGTCGTCGGATGCGATGGCGCGCGCAGCGTCGTCGCATCCGCGATGCCCGGCGTCCAGGTCAGCGAGGAGGTGCTCGGCGTCCGGCTGATGGCGGTCCTCGCGGGGGCGCCACCGATGGTCGACCACACGATCTACGCCATCCATCCGAGAGGTTTCGCCGGGCAGATGCGCAGGGGAGACCACGAAACCCGTTACTACCTGGAGGTGCCGGCGACCGACTCACAGCAGGACTGGCCGGAGGAGCAGATCCGCGCGGAGCTGTCGCTGCGCCTCGACGTCGACGGCAAGCTGGCGGACGTCCCGTTCGGCACGCCGAGCTGGGTGGACCTCAGGGTGCGCGTCCTGGACCCGATCCAGCAGGGCCGCTTCTATCTCGCGGGCGATGCGGCACACCTCATCACCCCGGCCGGCGGCAAGGGGATGAACCTCGCCATCCAGGACGCCGTGGAACTGGCGGCCGGACTCGTCGCACGGTTCGGCCCGAGCGGGGACAGCCGCCGGCTGGACGCGTACTCACGTACACGACTGCCGGTGATCTGGCGGACCCAGGCGTTCTCCCTGTGGTACTTGCGGGTGCTGCTCGCCGGCCTGCGGAACGGCTCGGAAGCGCCGGCTGCCGTGCCCGGCGGGTTCACGCGCGGACTGGGGGACGGCTGGATAGACACCCTGCTGGCCGATCCGCTGCTCGCCCGGTGGTTCGCCTACGCGTACGCAGGCGTCGACGTCGACTAGCCGCGCCCGGGCACCTGGCCGGCAGTGCTGCCGAGACCATCGGGTTCTGGCTCGGCCGCGTCGAGTCGCAGGCTGGTGCCGACGATCCGGCCGGGTGAACTTTCTTCGCCGGCTGCCGATGAGTTCGCTGGCCGGAGGGTGTCTACCTCTTCGATGACAGGAGGACAGGTTGTTCAAGGTTGAGATCTCGATGTTCGAGGAGTCTTTCGCGGCGGATCCCGGCGGGGACGCCGGCCTGCACGCCGGCGCCGTAGACAGCCGTACGTTCCGGACAGATAAGGGGGTGGCGCTGTGAGCGGCACCAGGGTGTTGGTGACAGGGGCGAGCATCGCGGGGCCGGCACTGGCCCATTGGCTGCGCCGGCGGGGTGCCGAGGTGACCGTTGTGGAGCGGGCGCCCGGGCTGCGTCCCGGTGGGCAGGCGGTGGACGCGCGCGGGGTGACCAGAGAGGTCATCCGGCGGATGGGGCTGGACGCGGCCGTGCGCGCGGCCCGCACCGAGACCGCCGGCGCGTACAAGGTGGACGCGGACGGGAACGTGCTGGAGACCCACAGTGCGGAAGACGACGGCGGCGACGGGTACATCTCGGAGATCGAGATCCTGCGTGGGGACCTGTCCCAGGTGCTCTACGACGACACCCGAGACGGTGTGGAGTACATCTTCGGCGACCGGATCGCCGAGCTCACCCAGGACGCGGACGGGGTCGACGTGGCCTTCGAGGGCGGCGACCGGCGGCGCTTCGACCTGGTGATCGGGGCGGACGGGCTGCACTCGCCACTGCGAGGGATGGTCTTCGGGCCGCACGAGCAGTTCGTCCGCCATCTCGGGCACGTGATGGCTTTCTACACTGTGCCGAACGAGTTCGGACTGGACCGCTGGATGCTCGACTTCCAGGATTCGGAGTCCGGGCGCTCCGCCTGCCTGCGGCCCCTCCAGGACGCGACCCAGGCGATGGCCCTGTTCTCCTTCCCCGCGGCCGACCTCGACGTCGACTACCGCGACGTCGAGGCCCAGAAGCGCCTGCTGCGCGAGCAGATGGCCGGCCTGGGCTGGTTGACCCCGCGCATCCTCGCGCACCTGGACCACACGCCGGACTTCTACCTGGACCAGGTGGCCCAGGTGGTGATGGACCGCTGGTCGAGCGGACGGATCGGGCTGTTCGGGGACGCGGCCTTCAGCTCGTCGCCGCTGTCCGGGCAGGGCACCGGCTTGGCTCTGGTCGGTGCCTATCTGCTGGCCGGAGAGCTGGCCGCCGCCGGGTGGGACCCGGAGGCCGGGTTCGCCGGCTTCGAGGGGCGGATGCGCTCGTTCGTCGAGGCCAACCAGGAGATCGGCCGGCTGCACGCACGCTTCCTCGACGCCTCCAGGCCGGACGCCGAGCCGATCCCGGAGTTTGACGGCGAGTGGTTCACCGAGCTGATCGAACGCGCGATCAACGGCGCCGAGCTGCCCGACTACGCGGGCGTGCCGGACTCCGGAGCTCCGGCCGAAGTCCCGGCCGGATCGCCGGCCACGTCGTAGGCCACCGCCTCACGTGCGGTGAACCCGGGTTTCCCCGTCGAAGTCGGTGGTGATCTGCTCCACCGACTTCAACGGGGTGCTCGGCGCTCCACTCGTTGATCCGGCGGCCGCGGCACCCGATCCGCGACTCCTCCGCCAGCCGAGCGATAAGACGCTGACCTACCGCAACACCGGCAAGGAGCCGCTCACGCTGCGGCTGGCCGTGAACGGCGCCTCAGCCGGCGTGTTGACCCTGTCCTCCGACTCAGTCACGGTACCCGCGGGCGGCCGCGCCGAGGTCACGGTCACGGCCGACCCCTCAACCTCCGGCTTGTAGGTCCGGTTGATCCACGTTCATCGGTCACAGGCATTCGGCCGTGATCGATCCTTCCCGCCAAGCCAGGATCGGTTACGAACGCTTGGATTCGGTGTCGGGCGAGTGCGGGTCAAGCTGGCGGAGTTTGATGCGTACGTCGTCGGCGGTGGGGTTGTGGAGTTCTTCGAGGATCGCGAGGGCGTGTTGCCAAGTGGCGCGAGCGGCATGGGGGTCTCCCGCAGCGCATTGGGTGTCGCCGAGGTAGGAGAGTAGGACAGCCTCGTGGTAGCGATCTGCGAGGCTCCGGTACAGGTCGATGGCGTGCCGGTAGCAGATGATGGCCTGCCGGTGGTGGCCGAGGTGGTTGTGGGCTGAGCCAAGGGTGTCCCATATGCCAGCCTCCCTGTCCTGGTCACCGAGGTCCTGCGACAGCGTGAGCGCCTGCTCGCTGTAGGTGAGAGCCTGCCTGTCGTTCCCCAGTAGGGCGTGGGCCCAGCCGACCGCGTTGAGTGCACCGGCCTGGCCGGGCCGGTGGCCGGTTTCCCGGTACAGGTCGAGTGCACGTTCGGCGTGGCGGAGGGCATCGGCGTGGCGGCCCTGCGTCCCAAGGGCCCAGCTGAATGCGAAGTGGGCATGTGCTTGGCCGATGCGATCACCGAGCTCATGGTGGATGTCGAGGGCGCGCCGAAGGTCGTCGCAGGCGTCGTCATAGCGCCCAAACCGTGTGCTGGCACTGGCGAGACCGCGGAGCGCACGGGCTTGTGCGGCCCGGTCGCCCAGCCGCCGCGCGGCCTCCACCGCGGCGGCCTGTGTGGCCTCCCAGTCGTGCCAGTGCCCACGGCGATCGAGGAACCCCGACATTGTCCAGGCCAGTTGCCAGGTGTGGATGTCGAACCCGGCGTTGGCGGCCAGGTTGAGGATCGCGAGCAGGACGGGGCGCTCGGTGGTGAACCAGGACACCGCCTGCTGGTAGCCAGGTGGGTCCTCGGGTGTGACGCCGGGCCGCGCTGGCGGCATGGTGATCGGGTCATAGTGCGGGTTAAGCAGCAGGGCGGCGGCATTGGCGGAGTGCAGATAGTGGTCCAGCATCCGGTGCACGGCCGGATTGCGCTCGGTACCGCTGCCGTGGACGAGTTCGGTGGCGTACGCGCGGAGCAGGTCGTGGAACGTGTACCTACCAGGCATGTGCTCGGTGATCAGGTGAGCGCGAGTCAACTCGACCAGCAGCGGTTGTGTCTCGCTGAACGGGATACCGGCCAGACTTGCCTCCGCTGGCGCGGAGATGTCAGGGCCTGGGTGCAGGCCAAGCAGCCGGAACAGGCGGGCCGCCCGGGTGCTGAGTTGCCGGTAGGACCAGGAGAACACCGCCCGTACGTCGGTAGCCGGATCCGTGCTGGCGAAGGCGTTCAGGCTTCTGGCGTTGCGTAGTTCTGCGGCCAGGGTGGCAAGCGGGAAGCTGGGGTGGGTGGCGGCGCGTGCGGCCACGATCGCCAAGGCCAGCGGCAGTCGGACACATGTGGCGATGATGTCGTCCGCTGCCAGGGGTTCGGCGGTTACCCGGTCGTGGCCGAGGCGGCTGGACAGCAGCTCCCTGGATTCGGCGGTGGTAAGCAGGTCCAGGGCCATGGGTTGGGCCCCTGCGGTAGCGACCAGACCGGTGAGCTGGTTGCGGCTGGTCACCACCACCAGGCTGCCCGCCGCACCGGGCAGCAGCGGACGGGCTTGCTCGGCGTCGCGGGCGTTGTCCAGCACTATCAGGACCTTCCGGTCTGCCAGCAGGCTGCGGTACAGAGCGATCTGCGCCTCGAAAGCGGCCGGGATCCGCTGCGGTGGCACCTCGAAGGCGTCCAGGAATCCGCGTACGGCTTCAGCCGGGGTGACCGGCGGCCCGGCCGGGTCGAAACCTCGCAGGTTCACATACAGCTGCCCGTCGGTGAACTCGTCGCGGACGCGGTGGGCCCAATGCACCGCCAGCGCGGTTTTGCCGACTCCGGCGGTGCCGGACACCGCGGAGATCACCACGGCGGTTGGCTGATGGCCGCCGGCGGTGAGCAGGCCATCGAGTCGGTCCAGTTCGTTCTCGCGGCCGGAGAAGCCGTACACGTCTGGCGGCAGCTGCGCTGGTGAGGCGAGAACCCGCGCCACGGTCGGCTGGTCTGCCTGGGCTGGTGGTGGCAGTTCGCCGCGCAGGATCGCCTGGTGCAGGGCGCGTAACTCAAAACCGGGATCGGTTCCGAGTTCGTCGGCCAGCCGTTGCCGGATAGCGGTGTAACGGTCTATTGCCTCGGCGTCGCGGCCGGTCGCGTGCAGCGCTCGCATGAGCAGATCCTCCAGCGGCTCGACCAGCGGATACTCGACGATGAGGTCGGGCAGCATGGCGACTACCGCTGTAGGGCGGCCGAGCCGGAGCTTGACTTGAGCCCACTGCATCGCCGCGTCGAGCCGCAGCCGGTGACAGCTGCTGCGTACCTGCGTGACCCATCCGCCCTGAATGCCGGCCAGCGGGGGGCCTCGCCACAGACCCAACGCCTCGGTGAGCGCATCGGCCCTGTCGGCGTCGGTGCGTTGCGGATCGCGGCCGTGTTCGACCAGGCGAGCGAACCGGTGCAGATCCACCCGCTCCGGGTCGATGTCCAAAACGTAGCCGGCGGGCCGGCGCTCGACGAACACCGTTGTCTCGCCGGTGTGAGTGGCCGCACGTTTCAGCAGCTGGCGGATCCGGCTCAGATACGAATACAACACGCTGCGGGCCTCGACTGGCGGGCTGTCATCCCAGACCCGATCGACAAGCGTCTCGATCCCGACCGGCCGCGGCGCGTCCACCAGCAGCGCCGCCAACACCGCCTGCTGCCGCGGAGTCCCCAGGTCGAGGGGCTGACCGCCGGCCCATAGCTCCATCTGGCCGAAAAGTCGAAACTCCATATCCCCCACCCAACTGGAGATCAGTTGGTCACCGACACCTGCTCACGAGTCAATAGTGGCCGGTCCGCAAGGTTTCTGCAAGATCCACAAGCAGAGTGCGGCGCCACCGTGGACACCGAGCACATCCGTTCGACAACTGGCCGGCTGGACCGCGTGAGGAATGGCAGGCGCGGCCCGCATATACGGAACGCGGAGGAGAAAGTATGTCAAGCGAGAACGAGTTCACGGTGAGCGTGCACCCGACGACCGACCTCGGCGCCACGCTCGAACAGCCTACCGGGCGGAAATCGCTGAGCGTGACTCATCGCCCCGGACTGCTGCCGCAAAGCACCCTGGACTGGGCAGGTCCAGGACAGGCCGCGGAAACCTACGGGCGCGGACCAGCAGAACGTCCTCTGAGTGAACCGCCCGACGACGGCATCAGCGGTTCCGGGAGGGATGCCTGATGTTGCAGTTCATCAACAGCTATCCGCAGCGGCTGGATCTGTCCATCATGTGGTTCACGCCCAACTGTCCGGACGGGGGAGACTGGACGAAGAAGGGATGGTGGCCGCTTGCCAACGGGCAAGGTGCCGTCGTCCATAGCGCAGACCTGGCCGACATCAACCGGTACTGGTGTTTCTTCGCGCGCGCAGCAGACGGTGCGTTCTGGGCAGGCGATATCGCCCGCGACGTTCCTCCTCGAGCATTCGAATGGTGCGAGTGGACGAGCAGCACCGACTCCTTCCAGATCGGATACCGCGTCTTCGACGTCGGCGGCAACGACGACATGACCATCACGTTGACGCCCTGACCTCGATCAAAAGGGGGAACATGAAGATGCTGTCCAAGCGAATCCTGGTGGTCACCTGCGTCCTGGCGGTGGGACTCGTCAGCTGTGGGCGAGACAGCCCCGGCGACACCTTCGAGGCCGGTTCGAAAACCACATCCCCAGCGCCGGCGACGACCGGGGCGGACTCGCCAGACGACGAGGATGACAACGGCAACAGCAACGGCAAAGACTCCAACAGCAAGGATGAGGAGGAACTGCCATGGGTGCCTATCGGCCCCGCCGGCCCTGACATTCCCGAGGACGAACGTTGGTACACGAGACTGGTGAACCGGGAATGTAACGAAGTCGGTCCGGGATCGGACGAATCCGCGGAAGGGCTTGCCCTGCTTTATCGGGGACTGGGTACGGCCTGCTCGGCGCTGTTCGACAAACAAACCGGACGTTGGGGTAATGCCCAGCGGGATCTGACCCGTGCTCTTGATCAACTCGCCGACGAGAACCTCGAATGTCATAACGGCGCCGCCGTCGCGCTGGGGCGGCGGCTCCTGGAGTTTCCCGATGGCCCGCCTGGGCTGAGGATCACCTCCACACGGGGCACCGTATGTCCCTGGGGGATCGATGACATCGACCCGGCCCAGGGAACCGTTCAAGGTGGCACAACGGTGGAGATCTATGACGACAGCGGCAACGGGCTTCAAGACGTGACCGAGGTTCTCTTCGGCCAAAGCCCCGCGGAAATCGTCGCCCGCGACGACCCCGACGACGACAAGGACAACTACCGCTCGATTCAGGTCATATCACCACGCGCGAGCAACGCGGGAGCCGTGCAGATCACCGTCCGCAGCCCGGGCGGGAGCCGTACCGGCGTCTCCTTCGAATACGTCGATGACGAAGGTGAGGAGCAGGACAGCAACGACGAGGAGACAACGCCCCCGGACGACGGCCCGACCCCTACGCCTTCCGACACCACCGGGGAAACAGGGTGAGTCCGCAAAGCTCGCGGGCTCGTGCTGCCAGAACGCCAGTTGGGGAGCTCCGGCAGAACGCGGTCAGGGCGCGATCCACGTCCGTACGAGAAAACGTGGGCGCCAGTAGTGTGCTGGGCCCGGCACTCAGCCTGGTAGCGGCGTTCGGCACACCCCTCACGATCGTGACGGCAGGGCTGGTGTACTTCGGATGGCAACGGTCCTATCTCGGGACCCGGCTTCTGGGCTTGGACACCACCCTCTTCGAGTTGACCACCCAGTTCTACGTGTTGGGGAGCATCCGCACCTTGTGGCTGCCGATGCTGGTAGTCACAGCCATCGGTATTGGCTGGCTACTCCTTCACGAGCGGGCGGTCGGCGCCATCCAGGCCAGGCGACTTGCCAGTCTGCGCGTGCTCGTTCGAGGCCTGAAGTATGGCTTGGCAGCCTCTCTCGCACTCGGACTGGTCGCGGGCTGGATGTGGCCTGGCTGGCGGGGTCTGGTCGTCCCTCTCAGCTTCACCGTTGGCGTCCTCACCACGACCTACGGGATCGTCTTGCAGCGTCGTATCACCGCTGCGCTCGGTCTCCGCCAGGACACGGAGACGTTGGCTACGTGGCATCTGCCGGCGATCAGGATCGTCATCGGCCTCCTCATTGTCCTTCCGCTGTTCTTGGCGCTGTCCAACTACGCCAACATGGTCGGGAGCATGGACGCCAGACAGCTCATCGCCGGGCTCCCTGACCGTGTCGGAGTCATCGTCTACAGCGCCAAGAATCTGCAGATCGACGCGCCAGGCGTCCGGGAGACTCGATTTGCCGGAGAAACATCGGCCTACGGCTACCGATACGACGGACTCCGGCTCCTCCAGAAGTCCGGCGACAAATACTTTCTACTTCCCACCGAGTGGAATCTCGAAGAGGGCAAGGCAATCGTCCTCACGGACGACAACACGATACGGCTGGAATTCACTACTCCGCAATTCTCGAATGCTGCCGGCGGCTCGACGCAGAGATCGGAAATACGGAATCCAGCTGGCTGAGATCTCCACGGCAACCAACCGCATGTGACATCGGGCTTGAACTCAACAGGCGGCAGGGCAGCCGTCGGAAGGATCCGTCATGACAGTTTCGAACGCGACGACCGTCACCGCGATGCGGGCTATTGCTTCGCCACAGGTCGACGACGTCGTGGAGGTCGCAGGCTACAAGTCGAGCCACGACGGTGGGGGCGGCACGTTCTTGTTCGACACGACCCACATCACGGCAGCCAAAGTCAGCTCGGCAACCATCACAGGCGCCACCTACAGTCCCACCGGACGCGGGCCGATCGTGGTCACAGCGGCCGGGCACCGGTTCGTCAACGGGCAAGCGGTCCTGGTGGAAGGCGTGGGCGGCAACACCAACGCAAACGGCGCCTGGCTGGTCGCGGTCGACAAGAACGCTCCGGACGTCTTCACCTTGCTCGGGTCCAGAGGCAATGCCGCTTACATCTCAGGCGGTACGGCGAAGAGCGTCACGGTGGAGACGTCCTTGTCGCACGGGCTCGCGCCCGGTGGTCGCGCGATCATCGAGCGGGCCACCGGCGAGGGCGGCTTCGCGCTCAACGGCACATACCTACCCATCGGCACATCTAGCCCGAAAACGTTCACCGTCGCCGCCGGACCGCCCGGCTCGTATGCAAAGGGTGGTGCCGTCGGAGACGGCGGAGTATCTGTTGCCAGCGCGTCAACCGATGGTCGCTGGGTACGCCGCCGCGACGGCGCAGACCTCAACGTCGCCTGGTTCGGTGCGGTCGGTGACGGCAGGACCGATGACACCGAGCACCTGGTCGCGGCGATCCGCGCCGCGAGAACCTGCAAGACGGGTGTCTACCTGCCTGGCGGCGACTTCGTGACAACCCCCGAGATCAGGCTCGAGACCTATGCGGTCACCGGGCTCACCGATCACGGATTGTCGATTCGTGGTGAGGGATCGTGTGAGCCCGTGCACGGTGGAACGCGCATCACGGCCAGGCGTACCGGAGTCCGCTCGATTCTTTCGATTCACTCCGGCCAGGTGACGATCAAGGGGATGCGGTTCTCCTGCGCCGGCAACACCGACCATGGGCTCTACCTGCAAGGCGCGTCGAGGCTGCACCTCGACGACGTGCACGTCGAGCATGCGGTCAAAGACGGCTACCGGGCGGTGGCCACCAACGACGCCGGGTCGAACACCATCAACGACAACGTGTACGCACGCGCGCTGGACGCGGACCGGTGCGGAACGATGTACTGCTCCTCCCAAGACCTGATCACCGCCCGGTACGGCAACCTGCGAGCGGCCGAACTGGTCGAGGGCACTGTGTCCTGCCAGAAGGACAGTACGACGATCACCGGATCCGGGACGAAGTTCAACTCCATTCCCGCCCGTCCTGGAGACTTCGTCCTCATCGGAGCCACCGATGACGCCACGACCCAGCGGCTCGAGATCGCCAGCATCGACAGCGACACCCAGATCACGGTCCACAAATTCCTCCAGCCGTCAATGAACCTCACCGCACAGCCGTTCGCGATCGGGGTCGGCGATGGCTGGAGCGAAGAGGTCCACAACGACAACAACCGGACACGCATGGACACCGGCAAGTTCACCTACTGTGCCGGAAGCGGAATCGTGTGCCGAGGCATGTACGGCGCCATGCTGGACAACATGGAGCTCCAAGGATGTGGCTTCGCCGGTATCGTGATCGGAACCCTCGACTCCAGGGTCGCCGTCTTCCTCAGCACCCGAATCTCCAGCCCTTACTTCGAAGGGCCCTTCTACGGCGCGTGCATCTTCCTCGCACAGGCAAGAGGAATCACCATCGACCAACCCATGTGGTTCGGACAGCCCGTCCACCGCCGCCTGGTCTACAGCGAATTCCTCAGCCTTCGCGCCGGCGTTCTCGGCTACATCGCCGATTTCGTCGACGCAAACCACCCGACCGGCCTCCGCCCCATCGGGTTGGCGACGACCGACATACCCGCCAGACGTGGAAAGGACTTCACCAACGACGGAACGCTCACCCTGCCCAGCGCGGGCGCCGAAGCGAACATCACCACGAGCCCATGGACAACGACGATCCCGATCCGCAGGCGGAACATCAATATCCACGTAGACCGCGGCACTCTCGAGGCGCCCGCAGACGTCACCGCGACGCCGACGCTCCCGCCAGGGGCCAACGGACAAGAGATCGCCCTCTGCAATATCGGCATCCACCCCGTAACCTTCCACGACAGCAGACGACCAGGACCAGCAACCGGCCTTGTCCTCGACTGCGAACCCGGCGGCACTGTCACCCTCGGAGCCGGTCAGATCATCGTGTTCTACTACACCACCGCCAACTCCATGAAAGACAAGTGGACCCAACGAGGCCCCATCGCCACGTCGGTTCCCGTCCTCACCTCACTCGCCCCCAACGCCGCCGACACCACCGGCGGCGCCGCGGTCACGATCACAGGCATCAACCTGGCCAACGCCTCTCGCGTGCTCGTTGGCGCCACCCAGGCGACCATCACCGCGAACACATCCACCACGCTCACCTTCACCATGCCGGCCACCGGCGCCGGCACCCACAACGTCCTGGTGACAACCGGCCGCGGAGCAAGCAACATCCTGCCCATCCAAACCAGAAACCCAGCCTGACCCTTCGCCGGGCTGCCACCAGACGCCATAGCCGTGCGGTGACTCGCACCAAACAC
>NZ_BAAGYY010000018.1:0-41530 GCF_054779015.1 Flindersiella endophytica | reverse complement strand
CAGCCACAGACGAAACAGACTGGACCGATCCAGACACCCAACAGCCCGGACGTATCAGCCACTTCGAGCAAGGCGCCATCGCCTGGACCTCCGATGACGACCAGATGGTGGAGTTCCCCGCACGGCGAGTCTTCAACTCAGGCCACATCGGTGTCTCGTCAATCGGCGGCTGGGCGGAACTGACACTGACCAGCGCCGGCACCTTCCACTACCGGGGCCACTTGCACAACAGCGGACTCGTCGGCCTTGCCTGCACCGTCGGGTCGGCGATAAGGATCCCGGGAACCGACCAGGCCATCGGCAAGATGTACGAGGCAAACGTGGGCGGAACCACCTCAGTCTTCGACTCCCGCAACGAAGACTGGAACGAAAGTGGCCCCAACAACGAGATCCGGGCCAACTGGAAGGCCCTGATGAACGCCGACTCGATGAGCACCACCGTCGACGCGACCCTTGGCGGATGGGAGGTTGTCACCCTCATTCTGCTTCCCGTGGTGGGAGCGGTCGGGCTGATCTCCCTTCTTTCCGGACCTCCTGCGCCGGACACCAGCTGCGTAACGACTGGTTCACACACTCTGAAGGATGGCAACAACAACACCATCGTCGAACCCAACGGAGTGCGCTGCCGGCGCCCGTGAGCACAGGGCAACCGCCTTGCCCGGGTACAGGAACTCCTCGACGCCGGCCCAGACGAGTTCGCCGTCACGCCCCTGAACGGCGACATACTCGCCGAGGGTGCTTCGCCTCCTCACGCCGGCCGTTGGAGGTACCGGTCGAGCCATCGGATTGCGTGGTTGGCGGCTTCGGTGACGTAGGGGTCTTGGTCATAGAGTTCGATGTGGTTGTGGGTTTCGACCCAGACCAGTTCCTTCGGACTCTGCGCAGCGTCGTAGGCATGTTGGGCGTGCTCGGGCAGCAGCGCGGCGTCGGTGGTTCCGTGGATGATCAGGAGTGGTGTCGGGGTGACGAGTGGGGCGTGCCCGATCGCGTTGTAGGTGAAGTAGGACTGCAGCGAGTCGGCTGTGATGGTTTCGGACCAGGTTGGGGCGTCGGCCCGACGAGTCCGGTCATAGTAGCTGTAGGCCTCCTCGTTCGGCATCGCTGCGATCGGGACTTCCTCGGTGAGCTCTTTTGCGATCGTGGGAATGTAGGCGATCTGGCCGGATTCATATTGGCGCTGTACGAGTTCGTTGATCGTTCGGTAGTAGCGTGTGAAGGCGTCCAGGCCGAGGAGTTGTTGGAATGTGCCGCCGATGTTGTAGCCGCCCGCGACGCTGACGACAGCTTTCAGGCGCTTGTCGCGGGCGCCGAGCGAGACCGCGTAGCCGCCACCCATGCAGACGCCCACCGCGGCAATTCGATCCGGATCGATGTCGGCGCGCGTCAGCAGGTAGTTGACGGCGTCGGCGTAGTTCTGGATCACCGCGTTCGGATCGTATCGATAGCGTGGCTCGCCGCCGCTCTCCCCGAAGTTGGATGGATCGAAGGTCAGCACGGTGTAGCCGGCGTCGGCCAGGCGCTCGGCGTAGTGCGGGAGGGTCTGCTCCTTCACGCTGCTGATCGGGCCGCACATGACCACGCCCGGCGTGGGCGTCTCGCCAGCTGAAAGAGGTCTGTAGATGTGACCGGCCAGCGTCGCATCTGTGCTGGCGAAGGATACGTTCGTCCGTCGATACGGATCGGCCTTGAGGAGGTTGCCGGCATAATAGCGGGCGGCATCGGCGTCTTCGGCGATTGCCGAGGTCGCCGGCCGCAGACGAATCGAGGTCATGGGCCTTTGGGCCTTTCTCGTGCGGAGATTTCCGTGATGTGCTGGTTTCCCGTGGCCCACCGAACGGTGAGGGTCAGCGCGCCGATCCGCCAGCCCGCGGACGTGTTGATCAGGCCGAAGTCGTAGCGACCACCAACTGTCCAGATCGGCCCGCCGGTCGCGTTGTGGAGTACGTGGGTCGCTTGCACGTTGGCAACGCAGGTTGCCTGATCGCCGTCGACGGACACGAGATGGTTGCCGACGAGGTGTTGAGTCGCGTCCAGCCCTTCGAGCACGGTCTGCCACCCGGCGATCAGGTCTTTGGCGGGTATCGTTTGCGGTGCTCCGCCATTTAGCGAGGTGTAGTCGACCTGAACGACATCGGTGAACAAGCGCCACGCCGCGTCCCAGTCCCGGGAGTCGACGAGCACCAACAGCCGCGATGTCAGTTCTACTATTTCCTGACGATGGATCAACCTGGTGGTCTCGATCTCCCTGACGATGTCAGAGTCGTTCATGGATGAATCCCTTCGGTCGCTTTCGTAGCCTGGGCGCCGGCTCTGCTCGACTATCCACAACGTGCTGATCCGTTGGCGCGGATCTCCCGCCCTACGGCCTGTACGTTCACTTGTTTGAGGGTCGGCAACGAGGCGACCAGCGGGTATCCGGGATACCTGCTGTCGAGTTCGGTGATGATCTCCGACTGTTCGGCCGGACTGACCTCTTCCGCCTTCGCCGAGCGCTTTCCTGTCGCGGGTTCGATGAGGTCGCGGAATCGTTCGAGGTACGTCCGCTGACGTGCGACAAGCGCCTTGGCGTCAGCTGCTGAACCGTGCCCCGGATAGAGGGTCCGGGCTTGGGGGAACCGTTTCTCCAAGCGCTGCAGGTTTTCCTGCCATCCGCACGTGTGCCCTTCGAGCAGGGCCGGCGTGAAGTGATTGCTGACAATGTCGCCTGCGAACAGCGTGCGCGTCTTTGGCTCGTAGAACGCTGTCGCCGTCTCGGACTCGCCTGGACCGAACTCCGCGGTCTCCAGGCGCACGCCGGCAAGGTCGATCGGCTCGTCAGGTTCCAGGGTCCGGTTCGGAAAGGTCAGCTCGGCCGGGAAGTCTGGATCTGCCTGCTTGGCCAGCTGGTAGAAGCCGAGCGGGTTGGTACGCATCCAGTCGGTCGTTGCCTTGGAGGCGTAGATGGGCGCAGCTGGGAACGCATCGTGCAGCACCCCAAGTCCACCGACGTGGTCGGGGTGAGGATGCGTGATCAGGATGCCGGCAACGGGACGCCCGGTCTTCCTCAACGCGGCGGCGGCGCGTCGCCCACCGGTGAGATTGCGTCCCGCGTCGATCACGATGACACCACCCGGGGCGTACAGCCACAGGATGTTGACCGATCCTGGATTCGGCGATGCGTGGCGCCCGACCCGAGCTTTCCGAAGCGGGCCGGCCGGGGCGATGGACTCGGAACCCTGCCCTTCAGGGCCACTGGGTCCACCGGCTGCACAGCCGGAGAGCAACAGCATTGCGCCCAGTCCCAGAAATGACCGCCGCGGGCGGGCGGCGTGCAACGGTTGGCCGACAGACGTCTGTGAACTCGGGTTGACACACATGCGAATTCCCCTTTCTGCCATGAGCTATGTCGTATGAAAAGGATGGAACGAGCACGGCTCCTGCATCAAGAACGGCTGATTTCGCACATCGCGTAACGCTGCTACGCGGTTGAGCCAGTTCTCTGGGGCCTGCGCGCCGCACCGCAGCCCGGGCAGACCGTGGACTCGGGTGGATGTCGACTGGACGCGAACCTGGCCAGTCGACGCCATAGCAGATGCAGTGGTCGGCGGTAGGCTCTCACCTTACGGGCCAGCCTGGCACGGCATGCGTCACAGAGCAGTTCCGCATGTTTTGCCGTGGCGAGTTCGTACAGCGAATGCTGCTCATTCGAGGACATCGCAGCTCCTCAGGTCTGGAGTTTGCGCTGATGCACACAGAGGATGTTCATCAGGATCCAGCGTCGCCGAGCAGTCGTCAATGATTCCTTGCTTCACGCACCGTTTAGCGAAGCGGCGGTGATCAACCTCGCTCGCGGGTCGTGTCGCCAACCGGGATCTCGCCCGAGCCACGAGGAACCAGCCGCGTCTGGATCAGGTACTCCCGCGGCTTCCACTGCTCGCCGTCGAGTCGCCGGAACAACAGCTGCGCTGCTGTTCGGCCCATCGCCGCGGGGTCTTGGGCGATCACGGTGATGCGTGGCATGAGGAGATCGGCGAGCGGGAAATCGTCGAAGCCGACAAGCGCCACCTGATGCTGCAGGCCCAGGTGCTGCAGTGCGCGGATGGCGCCGACGGTCACGAGGTTCTGACTGGTGAAGAGCGCGGTGGGTGGATCCGTACGACCGAGCATGGCGATGACGGCATCCGTTGCGGCATCGACGTTGCGCAGGTCGTGGACGACATTGCCCGGTCGGACGGTCAGTCCGTTGTCCCGCATCGCCTCGTGGTAGCCGCGATACCGCTCTCGTGCGGTCGCCGTTCGTTGATGGTGACCGAGGTAAGCGATCCGCCGATGGCCGACCCGCGTCAGGTGGACCACGGCGTCGGCGGCGCCCTTGGCATTCGTGGCGACCACGGCGTCGGCGAGCAGCCCCTGCGGCGGACGGTCGACGAAGACTATGGGGGTGTGCGTCCGCATCATGTCGGGATAGAGATAGCCGTGGTCGTCGCTTGCCGGCGCGATGATCAGACCGTCTGCTCGGCGCATGGTGAAGGCGCGCACCAACTCACGTTCACGCTGGGGATCTTCGTCCAGGCTGCCCGCGAACACCAACACGCCTCGAGCTCGAGCCTCGTCCTCGATCGTTCGATGCAAGGTCGAGGAGAACGGGTTGGCGATGTCCTCGACCACGAGTGCGATGGCCGCGGTCTTGCCGTCGGCACGGCGCAGGCTGCTGGCACCGAGGTTCGGCTGGTAGTCGAGTTGTTCGACTGCCCGCTGGACCTTGGCGACCATCTCAGGTGAGACGCTCCCCTCACCGTTGACCACCCGGGACACGGTCTTGATCCCGACGCCCGCGAGGGAAGCCACGTCTCTCATCGTCGGGCGCCGAGACGGCACGGTCATGACGGTTTCTCCTGGGCCTTCCGTCCGAACACGGATGCGAGCCAGCAGCGGGCCACCGGTCACCCAAGGCGAACGCCGCACTCCGAACAATACCCAACTATCGCTCGTGGTGACAACCTTGTCAAGCTGAGTGACGCAGGCCAGCCGATGGGGGACTACCCGAGAACCAGGCAGCTCTTGACATCCGGCATCCAGTCGCCGAGACTCGGTTTGACAACGTTGTCAGAGCGGCCATCGCCAAGGTCGCGGTCGAGGCTGGGCCAGGTCCCCTGGAGGCTGGATGCGCCGGAAACGGAACCCGCGCCGCGCCGCGGAGTCGCGCGTCACCGTATCTGGGACACCGCGGTGCCAGCGACGGAAACTGCGATCAATTCGTTCACCTGGACTCGACCGATGACGACCGTCGAGTTGCGTGACCTGCACATCTTCCTCACCCTTGCAGACGAGCTCCACTTCGCGCGGGCTGCCGACCGCCTCGGTCTGACCCCCTCTCGAGTCAGCCAGGTCCTGCGGGATCTCGAACGGAGGCTCGGCGGTCAGTTGGTATATCGCACAAGCCGTCGGGTGGAACTGACCAGTTTCGGCGAACGGTTCAGGGCAGAGGCGGGCACCGCGCTCGCGCAACTCACCGACGTCATCGAGCGGGCCCAACAGGTCAACAGGAATCGGAAGAGCACTGTACGGATCGGCGTCTACTCCGAGCCGGCCGGACGAGGCCTTGTCGCTGCGGTCAAGGCGTTCACGGCGCAGTACCCGGAATGCGCGGTGCAGGTGACCGAGAACCCGATCAACGACACGTTCGGGCCACTTCACCGCGGTGAGGTAGACCTCGTGGCCAGCTGGCTCCCGCACGGGAGAACCGACCTCGTGACCGGACCGATTCTTGCGGCGGAGTCCCACGTGCTGGCGGTCGCGCGGGATCATCCCCTCGCCCAGCGACCCGAGGTGTCCGCTGATGACCTGCCCGACCAATGCGCGTTCATGTGTCGATGGCTGCCAAGTGAGTTCCGCCCCAGGTGGCACCCTTCGAGAACCGGCACCAACACCGCGGCCGAGCAGGACGAATTCAACGCATACCCGAAGGACGATCTCCGCGGCATCCTCACCGAACTCGCCTACCTCATCGCCACCGGCACGATAGTTCACCCGACGATTCGGAACGCGTTCGCCCATCCCGACATCGCGTACGTACCGATCATGGGCCTCCCTCCGCTACGCAACGCGCTCTTGTGGCGCCGCGGAGGGAACCTCGACCCAACCGTCTCCGACTTCATCCGCGTCACGCGAAATCTCACGCTCGACTCATCGTCCAAGAGGTGCAGTTCGCCGCGCGTAAGCGTGCCTACGTGATGCATTGAGATGCTCAGGCTTGATCGCTGGATCGATCTGGCGGATCGTGGAGGGATGACCACACAGCTGACGTCGACCGTCGTCCAGATATTCGCGAAGGATGTTCCACGCTCGATCGAGTTCTACCGCCGGCTCGGACTCGCAGTACCCGAGCCGCCGGCAGGGCCCGACCCGCACGTCGACGTGCAACTCCCCGGCGGGAGCCGGCTTTCGTTCGACGCTGAGCAGACAATCATCGACATGCATCCCGAGTGGGATCCGCCCGCTTCGGCAGGACGAGTCTCGCTCGCATTCGGCCTGAAGTCACCTGCCGACGTCGACGCGCTGTTCGAACGGCTGACACAAGCAGGTCACCCAGGCGCACTGAAGCCGTACGACGCCCCGTGGGGACAGCGGTACGCAACCGTCCTCGACCCGGATGGCAACATGGTGGACCTGTCCGCAGACCTTGACACCTGAGCTAACGGACATGTTCCATCGCACTCGAACCGGGAGGCATCTTGCGGCTTCTTCTCACGTCGGCGGGCGTCAAGAACGCGAGCGTCCACGACGCGCTGGTCGACCTGCTGGGCAAGCCGATCGCCGACTCCAGTGCCCTGTGCATCCCTACCGCGATGTACGGGCATCCCCACGCCGGTCCGGGGGCGGAGGCATGGCGTTTCATCAGCGGGCGGCAGCCCCTCACGCCGATGTGCGAGTTGGGTTGGAAGTCCGTGGGAGTGCTGGAGCTCACCGCGCTGCCCAGCATCGAGGAGGAACGCTGGGTCCCGCTGGTCCGGGAGACAGATGTCCTGCTGGTGGGAGGCGGCGATGCCCTGTACCTCTGCCACTGGATGCGGGAGTCCGGGTTGGCGGACCTCCTGCCGTCGCTGCGCGAGACGGTCTGGGTGGGACTGAGCGCCGGGAGCATGGTGATGACCCCTCGCATCGGGGATCGCTTCGTCGGTTGGAAGCCGCCCACCGGCGGGGACGACCGCGCCCTGGGGGTCGTCGACTTCTCGATCTTCCCGCACCTCGACGGCGAGAACATGCCGAAGAACACCATGGCCGACGCCGAGCGATGGGCGGCCGACATCCCAGGACCGGCGTACGCGATCGACGACGACACCGCCATCACGGTGACCGACGGGACCGTCGAGGTCGTCTCCGAGGGGAACTGGAGGCTCTTTCCCTCCTAGTCCCGTCCTAGCCGCCGACGCAAGGGCGAGGGTGGGAGCGGACGCCAACGGTTCCGCTCCCACCTCGTCTCCAGCTGCCTCCACCTCGGGTTCATACGAACACGGCTGTTCCCGTGTGTGTGACGCAATGTCATCCGTGAGCTGACCGCCGGACAGCGGGCCAGACGCCGCAGGCGTTCTCCGCCGCTCACGGCATCGCCCGGATCACTCGTGTGATCACCGACAATGGCGGCTGCTACCGCTCCGCCGTCTTCGCCCGCGCCATCAGCGAAGCGGCCAGGCACCAACGGATCAAACCGTTCACCCCACGCCACAACAGCAAAGTCGAGCGCTACCAGCGCACCCTGGCCGAAGAACTCCTCTACGCCAGAGTCCGGCCATCAGAAACCCACCGCGAACACGCCATCCACGTCTGGAACATCCACTCCAACTACCATCGACCCCGCACCGCCGCCGGAAACCAACCCCCCAGCCACACGACTACCCACCCACATCACCAACGTCATGACCAGCAACACCTAGGCGTACTCGAACTGGCGGTTGCAGCGACACCCGAACGCCAACCGCTAGTTGAGGTTCAGCTCTACCGGCAGCGTGCCGCGTGCGGCGAGTTCGCCGTACAGCACTCGGGCCACGGACTCCATGGTGGCGGGTACGGACGCATATGTCGCGAGGTAGGTCGGGGCGGTGGGGAACGCTTCCAGGTCGTACGGTTCGCGGATCGCGACGACGATGACGGGTTTGCCGGTGGCGAGTAGGGCCTCGACGAGCTGGCCCTGCCGTCTGCCCGGGTCTGTCAGGCGCTGGTCCCATGCCTTGTTGGTGAGCACGACCACTGCGTCTTGATCGGCTGCTGCGGCGACGGCTGCGGCGATCTGGGCGTCGGAGGGCTGGGAGCCCGTCGGCATCGTGGTTGTGGTGGCGCCTCGGGTTTGGAGCCGGGTCGCCAACGTGGGAAGCGGGTTCGTCGTGCTCGTCGTGTAGCCCGCGACGAGTGTTCTGCCCGGAACCAGCGGCAAAGCCCGTTGGTGGTCACGCACCAGCGTTACGGAGTCGTCAGCCACTCGAGCTGCGACGGCTTGGTGCGAAGCGGATCCGACCACCTGCCCTGCCCGGTCCGGATCGACCAGCGGCGAGGTGTCCAGACTGCGTTTCGCCTTCCAGGCAAGGATTCTACGGACGGACTGGTCGATCCGCTGCTCGGTCAGGTCGCCGTTGCGAACAGCCGTGAGTACGGCGTTGTATGCCGTGTCGAGATCCTGTGGCATCAGCAGCACGTCCGCTCCCGCCTGCAGGGCCAGCACCGGTGCGAGATCGTCGGGGTACTGGTCGCGTAGTCCTGGCATGTTGAGCGCGTCGGTCACGATCAGGCCGTCGAACCCGAGCCGATTCCGCAGCAAACCGGTCAGGATCGGTCGAGACAGCGTGGCAGGCAGGCGGGACTCGTCGAGCGCCGGAAACACCACATGTGCGGACATCACCGCGTCGGCGCCCGCCGCGATCGCCGCCCGGAACGGTGGCGCGTCGAGGCGCTCCCACTCTGCCCGGCTGTGGTTCACGACCGGTAGGACGGCGTGACTGTCTTCGTTGGTCGCTCCATGGCCGGGGAAGGTCTTCACGGTCGCGCCGGTGTCAGCGCCGTCCTGGAAGCCGGCCACCTGGGCTGCCGTCATCCGTGCCGCCAGGCCTGGATCGCTGGAGTACGCGCGAACGCCGGTCACGGGATTGATCCGGTTGAGGAACACGTCGCCGACCGGTGCGTAGGCGAGTTGGATGCCCATGGCGCGCATCTCAGCACCGGTCACCGCCGCGGCCTGGGCGGCATCGGCCGGCCTGCGCGTCGCGCCGAGGGCCATCGCTCCAGGAAAGTGCGTCGCCGCGGGCGGCAGGCGGTGGACGACGCCCTGCTCCTCGTCGGTCGCGATCGTCAGGGGTACGCCCGACGCGTCGAGCGAGGCGGCCTGCAGGTCGTTGGAGAGCGTCGCGGTCTGGCTGGGCGTGCGCAGGTTGTTCGCCCAGGTGAAGTATGCGACGCCACCAAGGTGGTAACGACGTACGACCTCCGCTGCCGTGTCCAGCCCGAAGTAGAACTGGTTCTGAGCGCGGTCGGCCTCGGTGGGAGTGTTCGCGTCGGCGCCGAAGACGAACGCGACGAACAACTGGCCGACCTTCTGCTCGAGACTCATCCGGCCGAGGGCCGTTTCGACCCAGCCGTGCCGCGAGTTCGGCGGGCTGCCGCTCGCCGGCGCGGCGAACGCGAGGACGGCCATGGTCGCGAATATCCAAGCCGTGAAGCGAATTCGGCGGTTCATCCGTACCTCCCCAAAGTCCCCAAACTGAAGCTATCCTGCCGGTTACAACGTTGCAATCACCCGGGGAGGATGTATATGAACGTACGTCGCGGTTTGGTTGTCACGATCGCCACCGGCCTGGCGCTCGCGCTCGGTGGCGCGGGAGCGGCCGCGCAGGCGGCAGCGCCGGCGGATAACAGCTGTCCACAGGGCTCCCTGTGTGTCTGGGAAGGCGCCAACTACACCGGCACCAAGCACGTCGACCCGCTCCAGGGTGACTGCGACAGCTTCGCCGCGCCGGTGCGTTCGGCCAAGAACTACACCGACCGGCTCGCGTCGTTCTGGATCGGCGAGTCGTGCATCGACAGCGGCTCGGTCAACGACATCGTGTTCCCCGGCGAGGAGGCGCCGTCGTTCTGGTTCGGCGCCGCCTGGTCGGTCGGATCGTACGCCGGTTGACGCCCCGCGCTCCTCGTTCGGGCAAAGGGGTATGCACGTCCTGAGGCCCGAACGAGGAGAAGCGGCAGGATCGTCACCTGCCTGACGAAAGTCAGGTCGCGACGCTCTCCGACGGCGTGGCCACGCTGCGGCCTTGGTCGCGAGATGACGCCTGGTTCATGAAGGAACGATGCGCGCACAGCGTGTGGGGAGATCGATCACCCCGACCTCGACCGGGCCGCCGGCATGATCGCCTAGGGAGCGGTCACCGACCACGCCCGTTGGCAGCTGTACCCGGCCTACCTGGCGGTAGCCGTCCCACCGCTGCTGATCGCGGCCGGCCCGCCGGCGCTGGTTCGGATCGGCGTGGCGGTGGCCGCGCTGGCGCTGCTGGTGCTCTCTGCCGCACTGGTCGCCGCCCTGCCCCGCCGGACGGGCCGTTCGGGGCGGTCATCGTGGCCACCACGATGACCGCCCCCGGGCCGGAGGGATCCCGCCGGCTCTCGGTCCGGATCTGGTACCCGGCGCAGGTCACCGGGGATACCGCGAGGAGGACGATCGTGGACGAGGCGCTGTGGTCGGAGCTGCGGGAGCCCACCGGGTCGCTGGGGCGCTGCGCCCGCTCACCGCCTACCTCGACAAGGTACGGACACACTCGGTACGGACGCCGAGGCCGCAGCGGAGACCGCCGCCGCGCCGGTCGTGGTCTACCACCACGCACTGATCTCGTTCGCTGAGGAGAACACGCTGCTCATGGAACGCCTGGCCAGCCACGGGGTACGTGGTGGTCGGGGTCCGCCACCTGGGCCAGCGGGCCGAGTTGGCCAAGGTGAGCGCCGAGCCCGGCGGTCTGCCCGCCGCCCGGGTCCGGGAGTTCAACCAGCAGCTGGTCGGCGAGCTACCCCGATCGAGCCGGGCCACCTCGGACGGATCCCACCGACCGAAATGACCACGACACGGAACACCGCGGTCCGCGACTTCCTCGACCGCACCCTGCGGCCGACCGGACACGCCCCGAGCCGCACCTGACGCGATGAGCAGCCCCGACGACTGGGCCCGGTTCGGGTGGTTCGGATGCCTCGGGCGGTCAGGACAGCTCGCTGAATCGCTCGACGGCCTCGGGTTTGCCGCCGATCAGGATCACGTCGTCGTAGGTGAGAACGGTGTCATCGGTTGCTGGGACGAAGGCGCCGTCGGGATGTTTGACGAAGGTGACCGCGACCGCGTGCCGCGACCACAGGTCGAGCTCGGCCAGCGGCCTGCCCACGACCTCCTGGGTCGGCCTGACCTTGACGACGGCGAAGTCGTCCTCAACCTCCATGTAGTCCAGTACGGAGGCGTCCACGAGATGGGCGACTCGCTCGCCCATGTCGTGTTCCGGATACACCACATGATGGGCGCCGATCCGTTCGAGGATGCGGCCGTGCTGGCGGCTGATCGCTTTCGCCCAGATCTGATCCACGCCGAGGTCTCCCAGCAGTGACGTGGTGAGGATGCTGGCCTCGACGTCGGTGCCGATGCCGACCACGGCGATCTCGAAGTCACCGACGCCGAGCTGCTGCAGGGCCGTGTCGTCGGTGGTGTCGGCGGCAGCGACCTGCGGAAGCCGGTCGGCGAGACCCTGCACGATCTTGCGGTCGCTGTCGATGGCCAGCACCTCGACGCCGCGGCGGTCGAGCTCGAGGGCGAGGGAGCCGCCGAAGCGTCCGAGTCCGATGACCACGACGGGCCTGGTGTGTTTGTCAGCCAACGATCGGCCTTTCTTCCGGTAGCTCGTAGCGCCTGGCGTGTTCTCGTAACGCCAGCGCCGATCCCAGGGTCAGCGGGCCTACCCGGCCGATGAACATCAGCACCGCCAGCAGCGCGTGCGCGGCTGTGGGCAGGTCGGCGGTGATACCCGTGGACAGGCCGACGGTTGCGAAGGCGGAGATCGCTTCGAACACAACCTTGTCGAGCTCGTGCGCGCTGATGACGTACAGCGTGACGGTGGAGACGACCACGAGCCCGACGCTGAGCAGGGCGATGGTCAGCGCCTGGCGCTGGGTACTTTCAGGGATGCTGCGATGGCCGATGTTGACCTTGGTGTGCCCGCGGAGTTCGGACCAGATCACGAACGCCAGCAGCCCGAACGTCGTGACCTTGATGCCGCCGGCAGTGCCCGCGCTGCCGCCGCCGATGAACATCAGGACGTCGGTGAGCACCCAGCTTTCCGGCAGCATGGCCGAGACGTCGAGGCTGTTGAAGCCGGCCGTACGTGGCATCACGGAGGCGAAGAACCCCGACATCCACTTGGCGCCGCCGTCGAGTGGCCCCAGCGTGTGAGGGTTGTTCCACTCGGCGGCCGTGAACGCGATCGTGCCGAACACCAACAGTGCCAGGCTGATCCCGAGCGTCAGCCTCGTCAGCACCGACCAGGTACGCGGGCGGCGCCAGGCCCGGGTCAACTCGAACACGACCGGAAAGCCCAGCCCTCCAACGATCACAGCCAGCGCGATGGGCAGGATGATCCACGGGTCGCTGACGAAACCCATCAGGCTGTCTGCGTACAGCGCGAACCCGGCGTTGTTGAACGCCGAGACCGAGTGGAACAGCCCTTCGTACACTGCGGTCCCGAACGGTCTGTCGTAGGCCGTCGCCAGACGCACCGTCAACATCACCATGACGACCGCCTCGCAGATCAGGCTGAACAGCACGATGTTACGCACGACCTGCCGGAGGTTGCCCGCGCTGAGCTGCTTGGTCTCCAACTGGGCGGTCAACCGGGCTCGCAACCCCAACCGCCGGGACACCAGCAAGGCCAGCATGGTGCCCAGCGTCATGATGCCCAGCCCGCCGGCCTGAATCAGCGCGAGAATCACCACCTCGCCGAACGTCAACCAGTGGCCGCCGGTGTCGACCGTGATCAGACCGGTCACGCAGACCGCCGAGGTGGCGGTGAACAGAGCGTCGATCAGTGATGCCCGCTCGCCCGACTCGGTGGCGATCGGCAGCGACAGCAGTCCGGCGCCGACAACGACCGCGGAACCGAAGCCGCCGGCCACGACTCGGGCCGGATGGAGTGGCCTGGCCTGGCGTTGCGCCCTGCCGCGCCCTGCCATCAACTCTCTGGTTCCTGTCGTGCCCTGGGCCGGGACAGCCGGCCCCGGATGCGGCGGGCGGTGTGGTGCCAGGCGGGTGTTTCGCGTTCGTCGTCGAACCAGCGGGCCACGAGGATGTCGCTGGAGGAGTGAAGCACGATGGACAGGACGATGGTGACGGCGACGAGGTTGAAGACCTGGCCGGATGCGGGGATGGCGGCGTTGAGGACGAGCAGGCCGTAGACAACTGAGGCGAAGCCTTTGGGCCCGAACCAGGCCACGGCGGCCTGTTCGCGGACGGACAGGCCCGATCCGATGAACGACAACCAGACCGCCGCCGGGCGGGCCAGCACAAGCGCCAAGACGGCGAATGCCCAGCCGGTCCAGCCGACCGCTGCCAGCAACGCGGGGGAGATGAGCGCGCCGAAGACCAGCAGGGCCGCCAGTTTGAGGATCTCGGCGATCAGTTCACCGAAGTGTTCGAAGGACTCGCGTTGTTTCTTGCCGAAGGTGGCCACGGTGATGCCGGCGGCGAACGCGGCCAGGAACAGGTTCCCGTGCGTGACCTTCCCCAAAGCGAGGACGAGCAGCCCGATGGCGACCGCGTTGAGGGGTTCGTACTGGGTGGAGGCGGAGAACCAGCGGGTGCGTTCCAGCCACAACGCCACCCACGGGACGACCACACCGATCGCCACGCCCAGGACGAGTTCGAGGCCCAGTTCGGTCAGGTGCAACTGCCCGGCATGGGTGGCGATGGCAAGGAACAGGATCACAAACGGCAACGCCAGGCCGTCGTTGACGCCGGATTCGACGTTGAGCAGCTGCCGCAGGCGTGGTGGGACGCGCTGGTTGCCGACCAGGGCGGCGGCGAACACCGGGTCGGTCGGTGCCAGGACCGCCCCGATCAGCAGCGACTCGATCCAGCCGAGCCCGGCCACGTAATGCGCCAGCACCGCGGTGATGGCCAGGGTGAGTGGCAGGCCCCAACCCAGCGCGCGGCCGGGCAGCCGCCAGGCGCCGCGCAGGTCGGCCCAGCCCACCCGCATACCGTCGGTGAACAGCACCGCGAACAGCGCCAGCTCGGCCAGCGTCGAGACGACGTCGTCTCCGGGGCTGAGCGCAATCACACCCAACCCGCCCTCGCCCAGCACGAACCCCGCGACCAGGAACAACACCGCCGTCGACAAGACCGTCCGGTGCGCCAGACTCGACACCAGCACCGCCACCAGCAGCACAACCGCGAACGCCAACAACAACGCGCTCATCGCGCGTCCGTACGCGCGTGGCTGCGACTGCCGAACCTCAAGAGGAGAACCTTCACCGAGTGCCTTCCGGGTACGCGTAACCAATGCGCCGACCAGGCTTCCCGGCTCCACCACGACCGCGAACCGCCAGGTCCGCAGCCGACGGCAGTAGCTTACGGGGAACCGAACGACTCCCGCACGGCCTACCCGCCGCCGCCCAGCACCTCGACGAACTCGCTACGCGGGAGGTGGCTCGGGTTGGTCTCCCACGTTGTCAGCTATGAGGGGAGTAGACCGACCTGTCGGTAGACCTCCCGAAGGTAGCGCCGCATCTCTTTCGCGTCGGGTGGGTTCGGTTGGAGGACGCGGTAGACGACTGCGCCGGCCATCATGTCGATGAGCACGTCCACGTCAGCGTCGGGCGATACCGTCCCGGCCTGTTTCGCCTGTTGGAGCATCGCGCCCGCGGCCGCTCGCCGGGGGAGGATGTAGTGCTTCCAGTACGTCGCCAGCAGGGACGGGTGGCTCACGCTGCACCCGAGGATGCGTGCGACGAGCGCGCGGAACTCCTGGCTCGCGGCCAGCTCGGCCGAGGTGTCCAACGTGCTCTCCAGCAATTGCGCTGCGTCGGCCTGCGCCATCTCCCCGTTGGAGGGCCAGTCGCGACTCTCCTCCACCATCCACTCGATCGCGTGTGCCGCGAGTTCTTCCTTGGACGCCCACCGCCTGTAGACAGTCAGCTTGCCGACACCGGCGCGTTTGGCGACCTGTTCGATGCTCATGCCCTCGATACCGCGCTCGATGAACAAGCTGAGCGCGGCCTGGAGGATCGCACGGTCGGTCTCCGGGTTTCGTGGGCGGCCGCGGGGACGTTCCCGGGTCATCGGCTTGCGCGCCCGTACTGCAGAGCGTTGTCCAGCCACCTGCCCAGTCCGGCCAGGTCGTTGCCACGCCACGCCAGGTGTGCGTCGGGGCGGACCAGCAGCGTCTGGTCGCCGTCGTGCCGAAGCATTCCGACCTGATCGCCGAGCCGCTGACGTGCTGCCGCTTCGAGCTCGTTCGCGCCGGTACGTGGGACCAGCAGTGCCCAGCGCCCGCCGAGCTCGGCGTGCAGCCTGGAGGCGGAGCCGTCGTCGCGTTCGACCTCGAGGTCGGGCAGGCGGTCGCCCGGCCGTGGCTTGCCGCCCCGGCCGCCGAGTGGTCCCTTGCGGTAGCTGACCCACAGCTGGGAGGTGGTGTAGGTCGCCCAGCGCTGGATCAGCGGCAGGTTGAACAGTCGTACGATCACGCGGTCGCGCAGGAACCGGCCGATCGGGCTGCTCGCGATGTTCATCTTGGTGACGTTCGCGGTGCCACGCAGCACCTCGGTGGCGAGCGGACGCCGTTCCGCCGCGTAGGTGTCGAGCAGCGCCTCGCCTGCCTTGCCATGGACGACGAGCGCGAGCTTCCACGCCAGGTTCTCGGCGTCGCTGACGCCAGTGAGCATGCCCTGCCCACCGAACGGCGCGTGCGCGTGCGCGGCGTCACCCGCGAGGAAGATCCGGCCCTGCCGGTAGCGGTCGGCCAGCCGGCGATGGATGGTGAACAGCGACAGCCACTCCGCCTCGCCGATCGTGACCTGCCGGCCGCTGCGTACGGGCACGATCTCCCGGAACCGGTCGAGGATCTCCTGCTCGCTGGGCTTGTCGCCGCTTTCCTGTCCCGGGTCGTACGCGATCAGCCGCCACAGGTCGTCGCGGCCGCTGGTGGGATCGGGCATCGGCATCGCGCCGAACAGGCCGTCCGGGTGAATCCAGCCGCTGGTCCCGGATCGGTCGAGATCCCAGTCGAGACGTACGTCGGCCAGCAGGAACCGCTCGCTGAGCTTGACGCCGGGGAAGCCGATGCCGGCCAGCTTGCGGGTCGTGCTGCCCGTACCGTCGCAGCCGATCACCCATCCGGCGTGGACGACCTGCCCGTCGCTCAGGGTGGCGGTGACACCCTCGCCGTCCTGCTGGACGTCGACCAGCGCGGCGTTCCAGTCGACGGTTCCACCGAGCTGGGTGAAGCGATCCCGCAGGGCGGCCTCGACCTTGGCCTGGGAGACCACCATGGGCGGTGCGGCGGTCCGGTGACCGGGATCGCCGAACTTCAGCCGCATGACCGGCCGGTCGCCCAGGTATGTGGTGACCTGCATCGCGCGCAGCGACTCCTCGGGCAACGTGCCCAAGGCGCCCAGCCGGCCCAGCACCTCCGAGCCGCGGGCGTGCAGGAAGTTCGCCCGCGACGTCGCGGCTGGACCTGGCGATCGATCGACGACTCGAACCCGAACGCCGTGGAGCAGCAGCCCGCACACGAGCGTGAGGCCGGTCGGTCCGGCGCCCACCACGAGGACCTGCGGTGTGTCCATCATCGCCCTTTCATTTACGATCCGGTATCGATAACTAAAGATAGCCCAGCTCGGCGGCGTTGGGCGAGGGCGCCGGCGCTCGTTCCATCTCCTGAGACGACCCACCCGACGGCGACGGCGTCCGCCAGGCTCGGCTCGAGCTGTGACCCGTGGTGGTGCCGCGGTGCTGGTTGACCTGGCTCGGCCGGCCTACAACGGCCGCGTCGCCGACAATGTCCTTGGTTCGTAAGACTTTTCCTGTAGTGCGATGGCGCGATCGGCGTTTGAATCGTGCGCATGAGGTCTGCTGTCGACAGGTATTTGCTCGCCGCGGTCCGCGTGGGTGTGGCGCTGATGTGGATGCAGAACGTCGACTGGAAGAACCCTCCGGCGTTCGGGGCGGGTACCCCGGGCGGGCTGGACGATTGGACACGGCAGGCGGTCGAGCGTCCGGTGCTGGCGCCGTACGCCTGGGTCGTCGAGCATATGGTGCTGCCGAACTTCACGTTCTTCGGCTGGGCCGTGCTGATCGTCGAGGCGGGTCTCGGCGGGTTCCTTCTGGTCGGTTTGGCCACCAGGCTGTGGGCCTTGGTGGGCGTGGCCCAGACCTTGGCGATCACGTTGTCGGTGCTGAACGCTCCCCACGAGTGGCACTGGTCCTATTTACTCATGCTGCTTGTGCATGTGGCGTTGTTCGCCACCGCGGCAGGGCAGTACGCCGGTGTCGACGGCGCGTTGCGGCGGCAGGCCGGTACAGGCCGGCCGGTGCAAGTGATCGGTGTGGTGTCGATCGTCAGTGCGGGCTTCTTCTTCGTCGGTGGGAAGTTCGGCTTCGTCCAGATGGGCGGCGGGGCGGCGCTGGTCGCGCTCGGGCTCGGCGCACTGACGGTGCTGGCCGGCTGGCTCGGCCGGAGGGTCCTCGTGGCGATCGCGGGCGGTGCGTTCCTGGCGGTCGCGATTTTGCAGGTCGCGTTCGAGACGGCGGGCACCAACCCGTTGTCCGGCGACGGCTCTACGTTCTCGCTCTGGCTCGGCCTGGGCGTCGGGCTGCTCGCGTTGGCGTTTCTAGGCCGCCGCTCCAGCTGAACCGGTCCGCACCACATCAGAAAGGACGACGATGGACGTTTCCGAACGACTCGTACCAGTGCTCGAGGCCGCCCGCAAGACCGCGGCGGAGGTCGACTCGGCTGCCAGGTTCCCGCAGGAAGCTGTGTCCGCGTTTCGTGGGTCGGGCCTGCTGGGTTTGACACTTCCGGTCGACGCCGGCGGCCTGGGTGCCGGCCCGGAAGAGCTCGTGGAGGTGTTGAGCAAGCTCGCTGCGGTGTGCGGCTCGACGGCGATGGTCTACCTCATGCACGTCAGCGCCGCCATGGCGATCGCCTCGGCTCCACCTCCGGGACACCCGGATCTCCTACGCCAGTTGGCGGACGGCACGACGCTGGGCACGCTGGCGTTCTCCGAGACCGGTTCGCGTTCACACTTCTGGGCACCGGTCTCGCAAGCCGAGCTTGCCGGTGACACCGATGATTCCGCAGCCGCACGGCTGAACGTGCGCAAGAGCTTCGTCACCTCCGCGGGGAACGCCGATGTCTACGTCGTGTCGACGTTGACACCGCCGCAACTGGCCGAGCCGTCGCCCACAACGAGCGACATCTACGTCGTACCGGCAAGCCTGGAAGGGATCTCGGTCGCCGGCACGTGGCGGGGACTGGGCCTGCGCGGTAACGCCTCGGCGCCGATGACGTTCGAGCTCACCAGGTCCGGAGCGGACCGGCTGGGCGCGGCCGGAAGCGGGTTCCAGCTGATGCTGGAGACCGTGATGCCCTGGTTCAACCTCGGCAACGCCGCGGTGTCGCTGGGCCTGTCGCAGGCCGCCGTCGACGCGGCCACTGCCCACGCCTCCGGTGCGCGGCTGCAGCATCTGGGGGAGTCGCTGGCGCAGTTGCCGACGATCCGGGCCCAGCTGGCCAGGATGTCGCTGGAGCTGGCCGCCACGCGTGCGTACGTTCAGACGACGGCGCGCAGCCTGACCGCACCGGACGAGTCGACGATGCTGCATGTGCTGGGCGTCAAGGCACTGGCCAACGACGCCGCGTTGCGGATCACCGACAGCGCGATGCGGGTGTGCGGTGGCGCCGCGTTCGCCGAACACCTGCAGCTGGAACGGTTCTTCCGGGACGCGCGGGCCGGGCACGTGATGGCGCCGACGGCGGACGTTCTCTACGACTTCTACGGCAAGGCCATCACCGGCCTGCCGCTCTTCTGAAGCATGAGAGGTGGATCGATGACCGAGCCGATCGTGGTTGGTGCCGTGGCCTACACGCCCAATGTCGTCCCGATCTGGGAAGGCATCCGAGACTATTTCGCCGACGGGCCGTGGATGGACTTCATCCTGTTCTCCAACTACGGCCGCCAGGTCGACGCCCTGCTCGACGGGACGATCGACATCGCGTGGAACACCAACCTGGCTTGGGTACGCAGTGTCATGCGCGCGGGCGATCGGGTACGGGCGCTGGCGATGCGCGACACCGACCTGACGTTCGCCACAGTCCTGGTCACCCGTTCCGGTAGCGGGCTGACCGGCATCGACGACCTGCGCGGCCGGCGGCTCGCGCTCGGCTCCCGCGACTCGGCCCAGGCCGCTGTCCTGCCGGTGCACTTCCTCAAGCGCGCAGGTCTGGGCGGAGACGTGGACCTGATGCGGATCGACTCCGATCTCGGCAAGCACGGTGACACCGGGCGCAGCGAGCTGGACGCCATCCGTGCCGTTCTCGACGATCAGGCCGATGCCGCGGCGATCGGCATCAACACCTGGGAGGCCATCGGCAAGGACGAGTTGATGCCGGACGCGCTGACGGAGTTCTGGCGGTCGGAGCCGTACTGCCACTGCAACTTCACCGCCACCGACCGGCTGCCCGACGAGGTGGCCGGGCCGTGGGTGGAGCACCTGCTGGCGATGTCCTGGGACGAACCCGGGCACCGGCGGATCCTCGAGATGGAAGGGCTGCGTCGTTGGGTGCGGCCGGAGCTCGACGGTTATGCCTCGCTGTTCCAGGCCGTGGAAGAGCAAGGCGTCTCGCCCCGATGGTAAACAGCACAGTCCTGCTGGACCTGCTCGAGCGCGTCAACTCAGTCAGTGCCGGCAGCCAGGTGGAGGTCCCCATCACACCAGGCGACGCGGACCTGGTTGCTCGCTGGTGCACCCGGATGGGACACCAGCTCGTCGGAGTGGACGACGGAATCGCGACTCTACGGCGTGGGCCCGTCCTCGATGACGAGGCTGTGCTCGCGCTACTGCCGCCGTCGCAGCGGCCAGGGCACCGGCTGTGGATCTACACCAACTTCGACTGCAACCTCGCCTGCGACTACTGCTGTGCCCGTTCCTCTCCACAGGCCGAGCGGCGGGCGCTAGGGGTGGACCAGATCACCCGGCTGGCTGAGCAGGCCGCCGAAGCCGGCGTGGGCGAGATCTTCCTCACCGGCGGCGAGCCGTTCATGCTGCCGGACCTGGACCAGATCGTCGCGGCCTGCGTGACCCGGTTGCCGACGACGCTGCTCACCAACGGCATGCTGTTCCGCGGCAGCAGGCTGGCCATGCTGCGCCGGATGCCCCGCGACGAGTTCACCCTGCAGATCAGCCTGGACTCTGCCACACCGGACACGCACAACCGGCATCGCGGAACGGGCAGCTGGCAACGAGCGTTGGACGGCGTCGAAACCGCGCGTACCGAAGGTTTCCGGGTACGCGTCGCCGCCACCGTCGACGCCGGCACGCCACCGGCCGACCTGGCGGTGTTCCACGACCTGCTCGACACTCTCGGGGTGGGCCGCGAGGACCAGATCGTGCGGCCTGTCGCCAAACGTGGGTTCGCGGAAACCGGCATCACCCTCACCAGGGAAACGCTGATCCCGGAGATCACGGTGACCGCGAACGGGGTCTACTGGCATCCCGTCGGCGCCGACCATGCGGACCAGCTCCTCACCCACCAGCCGTTCCCACTCGCCAACGCCATCGACAAGGCTCGGCGCCTCTACGTCGAATACCGCCGTACCACCCACACCGTCGCACAACGTTTCCCGTGCGCGTGAGCCGACGGCCAAAGTCTCGCCGGTGACGTTGCGCGCGGGTGCGCGCCGGAAAGCGCGTAACCGCCTCGTATGTCAGCGTTCAGCCAGCCGGCGTTGGCATTGAAGGCGGGTTTCCAGGCCGGCTGTGTTCTGTTCGACGACCTCGACCGTTACGAGCAACGTGAGACAGCCCTGTGATCCTGAAGGATATGTGTGCTGGCTCACCGAACCTCCGCTTCCTGACCCCTAGCGTCGCCCTCATCCGGTCGCGTCGGGCGGTCCGGCAGGGGCGAACGTAGGAAGGCGTCGCCAATGGCAACCGTGAGCGCATACCCGTTTTCCGCGGCATCGATCGCCGGTCGACCTTCCTACGGCATCCTCAGCTCCGTCCCCGGTCCGTGCCCATCTGGCGCGTACTGTCTGAACCAGAGCCTGGAAGCACTCGAAGCTGTTGCGGCCTCCGGAACTCCGCGCCCGTGGGCGCCTGGGCAGCGGGAGGAGCTGATCGACGTGGAACGCGCTGCCGGCGCCTCCGATCCTCGGTGGTGTATGTCAGAGGTGGATCTGTTCGCCGACCTGTCGCCGGCTGAGCTCGGGGCGATAGCCAGCGCGCTCCCGGCCAGGACCTACGGTGCCGGCGAGCTGCTGTACTCGCCGCATCATCCGGTCGAGGCGCTCTTCCTGCTCAAGCGCGGGCGGGTCCGCATCTTCCGGGTCTCGCCAGAAGGACGTGCGCTGACCACCGCGCTGCTTACGCCGGGAACGATCTTCGGGGAGATGGCTCTGGTCGGGCAGTCCATGCACGACAACTTCGCCGAGGCCCTCGACGAGGTGGCCGTATGCCTGATGAGCCGGGCCGAGATCCATCGGTTCATGTTCGCCGATCCGCGCGTCGTGGCCCGGCTGACCGAAATCCTCGGCCGCCGGGTGGCTGCGCTGGAACGCCGCCTGACTGACACGGTGTTCAAGAACGTGCCTCAGCGCGTCGCCGGAACGCTGTGCCTGCTTGCCACCGACCAGCCGCGCCGGACCCCGCGCAGCGGAACCCACATCGCGTTGACGCACGAGCAGCTCGCCGCACTCGTGGGTACGTCGCGGGAGACGACCACGAAGGTGCTCGGTGAGTTCGCCGAACGCGGCCTGGTCAAGGTCAGCCGCGGTCGGATCACCCTGCTGAACCCCGATGCGATCGCCGCCGAGGCCGGCGACTGATACGAACCTCCCTGCGGTTCGCCGCCGGGTGCCGGTCATCCGGCCAGCCCGGCGACCTGCTGTTCGAGGTCGGTCCGGTCCAGGTAGCCGTCGGGCACTATGGCACCCGGAACCACAGCACCGGCCGACCCTTCAACCTGCACTATCGCCGTGGTCAGGTCTGGTGAGCCCCAGCAGCTCGTCCACCGACCACTGGTCGTTGGCATGCCTGCCGTATTTGCGGGCCAAAACCGTGCCGTTTGTCGCGATCAGGAAGTCGGCAGGCAGGCCGAGGTGTGCTTCGCCCTTGCCGATCATCCCGCGCAGGCTGCGCTGGCTGAGCGCGCCGCGGAGGGCGGCCGGCCACGCGCGAGGGTGCAGTACAGCACCGGGTGAGGCCTCCACCCCGAACTCGGTGTACAGCTCCCTGCCCGGATCGGCGATCGCGGCGAACGGGAGTTCGGCCTGGTATTGCAGCATCACCTCAGTGGAGGAGTGAAACACCACGACCTCGACGATCCCGGCAGCCTGGATCTCCTCATGCCGGGCTGTGAACGAGCGTAGGTGGAGGTTGCAGATCGGGCATCCGGCATAACGACGAAACTGCAGGTGCACCAAACGGCCGGGGTCGGGAACGGGCACCTGCGCGCCGTGGATGCTTCGCAGTTCACGTGGTTCGATCGCCGCGGTCACTCTCATCTTCGTCATCTCATCACTTCAGCACGGCGTATGCGCCGTGTATGTAAGGGCGCCCACAGCCGGAGGCGATGATGCCGGGTCGGACACGAGCGTGCCGCAGGGACCGAAGAGGGCTTGTGGCGAGTTGATCCCCGACGCTGGCGACGGGCTTGGCCGGAACCAGCCTGCCAGTCACTGGCCCGAGGTCAGAGGTTTGACAGGTCGACCACGTCGACGAACACGGTCCGGTCGGCCAGTTCGTCGGGTGCGTCGACGCCGAGTGCCGACGCGTCGCTGCTTGGTGTCGCCGAAGTCATGGCTCAGCTGAGGCAGCTTCTCGGTGCCGCGGGGGACGTTGAGCTGCGCGACCATGGCGGTGGCCGGTGTTGGCTCTGCCGCGTCGCCCCACTCCTGCCACGACACGTTCACCTCGACTGAGCCCGTGCTCGCGACGTGGATGCCCCACACCGGCTCGTCGTCGGTCGGGGCTATCCGTGCCACGGTCTCTCCCGTGTCCCGCTCGACCAGGCCTTTCCGTGGGCACGGTCGAGCGGGCGACGTACGGCGGCGCAGCCGCAGGTCCGGCAGCAACGAGTCGATTACCGCGATCAGCGGTTCGAACCCCAGGCCCGACCACCGCGTTCGCGAAATCGGCGAGTGTAAGGGTGCCGCCCGGGCCTAGCGGGACGAAGGTGCCATCGACCACCTTCACCGTCACCGACGGCGCCAGCTCCCGTTCGAACACTTCCTGCGTCGCGCGCCGGCTGGCTACCGGCAGACGATCAAGCTCGGATCGGGACGGAGTGCGCCATCCGGATCCGAGCGGCCACCCGTATCCGGATCTGTTTCAACCGAGTTTCGAGAAGTGCTTCACATCGAAGGTTTGACGTTATAGCTTGGTCTCAACGCGCATGGGAGCGCTCCCAGACCCACCTGGCACTGTGCAGCTTTCCGCAACTCATCAGCTCGACTCCGGCTGAGGAGGGGATGCTCCATGCGTATCCGCGTTCGGCGGCCGGCTTCCGGCACTGACCGCCGCGACCGCTGTGGCCGCGGTCGACCGGCACACCGCTCTCCGCAGTCGGCCACGCCCATGGCCGGTCTCTGCCTGGACGTGTCCCGCGCATCCACCGCCAACGGCACACCGGTGCGGCTGTGGAGCTGCTCCGGCGCATCCAACCAGCGATGGACGCTCGGATGAGATCGAGCGGAGCACGAAGATGTCGGGTATGACGCGAAGAGATGCGATCACACTCGGCGCGGTGAGCGCCGGCGGCCTGCTGCTGCCTGGACGGCAGGCCGCCGGCACGCCCGGCGACTCGGCAGCGCCCGTGGACGTGCAGGCGGCCGGCGACCTCACGCTGTGGTACGACGAGCCCGCCGGCTCGGAGTGGCTACGCGCCTTGCCGGTCGGCAACGGCCGGCTCGGCGCGATGGTGTTCGGAAACACCGACACCGAACGGCTGCAGCTCAACGAGGACACGCTTTGGGCCGGCGGGCCGCACGACTACAGCAACACCAGGGGCGCGGCGGCCCTCGCGGAGATCCGGCGGCTGGTGTTCGCGAACCAGTGGACGCAGGCGCAGGACCTCATCAACCAGACGATGCTCGGCAACCCCGGCGGGCAGCTGGCGTACCAGCCTGTCGGCGATCTCAGGCTAACCCTGCCGGGTACGAGCGGCGTGTCGGGCTACCAGCGGTGGCTCGACCTCTCCACCGCGACGACGGTCGTGACGTACGTCGCGAACAACGTGCGCTTCCGGCGCGAGGTGATCGCCAGCGCACCGGACCAGGTGATCGCGATCCGCCTGACCGCCGAAACGCCTGGCTCGGTTACGTTCTCGGCCTCGTTCAGCACTCCGCAACGCGCGACCGCTACGAGCCCGGACAGCCGGACGATCGCGCTGGACGGCATCTCCGGCGACTTCCGCGACATCCCCGGCTCGGTCCGGTTTTTCGCACTCGCGAGGGCCGTCGCCGAAGGCGGGACCACGACCAGTTCCGGCGGGACGCTGCGCGTCTCGAACGCCACCAGCGTGACGCTGCTGCTCTCGATCGGCACGAGCTACGTCGACTTCCGCACCGTGAACGGCGACTACCAGGGCATCGCCCGAAGACATCTCGACGCCGCCCAGAACACTGCTTACGACGTGCTCCGCAGCCGGCAGGTGGCCGACTACCGGGAGCTGTTCGCCCGTACGACGATCGACCTCGGCCGCACCCCGGCGGCTGACCAGCCGACCGACGTCCGGATCGCCCAGCACAACAGCGTCGACGACCCGCAGCTGTCCGCGCTGCTCTTCCAGTACGGCAGGTACCTGCTGATCTCGTCCTCGCGGCCCGGCACCCAACCGGCCACCCTGCAGGGCATCTGGAACGACCAGCTGAGTCCGCCGTGGGACTCGAAGTACACCATCAACGCCAACCTGCCGATGAACTACTGGCCGGCCGGCTCGACGAACCTCTCCGAGTGCTACGAGCCGGTGTTCGACCTCGTGAGCGACCTCATGACGACCGGCGCCCGTACGGCCCAGGTGCAGTACGGCGCCCGCGGCTGGGTCACGCACCACAACACCGACGGGTGGCGCGGGTCGTCGGTCGTCGACGGTGCGTTCTGGGGCATGTGGCAGACCGGCGGCGCGTGGCTTGCCAGCCTGGTCTGGGACCACTACCGCTACACCGGCGACCTCAACTTCCTGCGCACCAACTATCCCGCGCTGAAGGGCGCCGCCCAGTTCTTCCTCGACACGCTGGTGACGGAACCGAACCTGGGGACGCTGGTCACCAACCCGTCGAACTCGCCGGAGCTCGCCCACCACCCCGACGCGAGCGTGTGCGCGGGACCCACGATGGACCTGCAGATCCTGCGCGACCTGTTCGACGGCTGCGCCCGCGCCAGTGAGGTGCTCGGCGTGGACGCAGACTTCCGTGGTCAGGTCTCCGCGGCCAGGCAACGGCTGGCGCCGATGCGGATCGGATCGCGCGGAAACATCCAGGAGTGGCTGCAGGACTGGGTGGAGACCGAGCCGAACCACCGGCACATCTCGCATCTGTACGGCCTGCATCCCAGCAACCAGATCACCAAACGTGGAACGCCTCAGCTGTTCGAGGCCGCCCGGCGAACCCTCGAGCTCCGTGGCGACGCCGGAACCGGCTGGTCCCTGGCCTGGAAGATCAACTACTGGGCGCGGATGGAGGACGGCGCCAGGGCCCACAAGCTGATCCGGGACCTCGTGACGCCGGACCGGCTCGCACCCAACCTGTTCGACCTGCACCCACCGTTCCAGATCGACGGCAACTTCGGCGCGACGTCCGGCATCGCCGAGATGCTGCTGCACAGCCACAACGGCGAGTTGCACGTCCTGCCGGCGCTGCCGCCGGCCTGGGCGACCGGGAGCGTGGCCGGGCTGCGCGGGCGTGGCGGATTCACCGTCGGCGCGGTGTGGAACGGCGGCCGGGCAACGGAGCTGTCCGTTGTCCCTGACCGGGCAGGCCCGGTTCGCGTCCGCAGCCATCTGTTCACCGGCACCTACGATCTGCGCGACGTGACGAGCGGTTCCTCCGTACAGGTGGCGAAACCGGAGGCCGACGTCGTCGAGTTCGCCGGCGTGGCGGGCCACACCTACCGCGCGACCGCGTCGGGATCGGGACCGGTCGTGGAGACCGGCGTCTACTACCGGCTGGTGGCCCAGCACAGCGGCAAGGTCGCCGACATCGCGGGCGTGTCCACAGCGGTCGGAGCGCTGTTGCAGCAGTGGCCGTCGACGGGCGGGTCGAACCAGCAGTTCGACTTCCTCGACTCCGGCGACGGTTACTACCGGGTACGGGCACGGCACAGCGGCCTGGTGCTCCAGGTCGCCAGTAGCAGCAGCGGCGCCGACATCACGCAACAGCGCGACACCAACGCCACAGCCCAGCAGTGGCAGGTCGTCGACCAGGGAGGCGGAGTCGTGAGCCTGGTCAACCGGCAAAGCGGCCTCGCCATGGACGTGTGGAGCGCGTCGACCGCCGACGGCGCACGGATCTCCCAATGGACGGTGACCGGCAACACCAACCAGCGTTTCCAGCTCCAACGCAGCTAGCAGCACCGAAGTCAGGAGGGCGCACAGAATCGAACAACAGAAGGAGTTGCACGATGGTGAAGCTCAGATCGCTCTTCGGATCCGTCACGGCCGCGGCGGTTCTCGCCCTCGCCACCAGTGGCACCGCACTGAGCTCCGACGCTCGCGGAACGACGACGACCACGGACGTCGGCACGACCGCGGCGACCGCCGGATGCGGGCGGGCTCCCACGCTGTCCAACGGTACGCACACCATCCAGAGCAGTGGCCAGAATCGCACGTACATCCTGCGGATCCCCGACGGCTACGACAACAACCATCCGTACCGGCTGTTCTTCGCATTCCACTGGCTGAACGGCACAGCCAACGACGTCGCGACCGGCGGCTCCGATGGAGCGGTCTGGGCGTACTACGGACAGCAGCGGCTGGCGAACAACAGCGCCATCTTCGTCGCGCCGCAAGGCATCAACAACGGCTGGGCCAACTCCGGCGGCCAGGACGTGACGCTCGTCGACGACATCCTCAGGCAGCTCGAAGCGGGTCTCTGCGTCGACACGACTCAGCGTTTCGCGCTGGGCTGGAGCTACGGCGGCGCGATGAGTTACTCGGTCGCCTGCTCCCGGCCCAACGTCTTCCGGGCGGTGGCTGTCTATTCGGGTGCGCAGCTGAGTGGATGCGCGGGCGGCACCCAACCGGTCGCCTACCTGGGGATCCACGGCATCAGCGACAGTGTGCTCAACATCTCGCTGGGGCGGTCGCTGCGGGACACGTTCGTGAGAAACAACGGATGTGCCGCGCAGAACCCACCGGAGCCGGCGCCGGGCAGCCGGACACACATCATCACCGCGTACTCAGGCTGCCGATCCGGGTATCCGGTCGTCTGGGCCGCGTTCGACGGTGACCACACTCCATCACCGGTGGACGGATGCGGTTGTAGCAGCGGCGCCAACACCTGGACGTCGGCAGAGGTGTGGCGCTTCTTCAGCCAGTTCGCCTCGACCGAACCTCCTCCTCCGCCCCCGCCGCCTGGAGCCTGCCGGGTCACCAACACCATCAACGCCTGGAACACGGGGCTGACCTCCAGCATCACCCTCACCAACACCAGCACCACTGCGATCAACGGCTGGTCGCTGGTGTTCACCCTGCCCAGCGGGCAGACCATCACGTCGGGATGGAACGCCACCTACTCGCCGACGTCCGGGCAGGTAACGGCCAGAAACGTCTCGTACAACGGAGATATCGCGGCGGGCGCGTCGATCGGCATCGGCTTCCAGGCCGGCCATACCGGAAACACGGCGGCGCCGAGCTCGTACACGCTCAACGGCGCGACCTGCACAACCACCTGACGGGCGACCAGCCACCCGCGGGTGCGAATCGGTTCGGGCGGCCCGAGGCGCGCGTGAACGCCGTATGGCGTTGACGTTCGCCTGGGCCTGCCCCCGTTCGGAGAAGGAAGGTTCTTGCGATGAACACAGGCCATTCCGGCAGCCGGACGCACCGCGGCGTGGTCGTGCTGGCGGGTTTCGCTTTGACCGTGGCCGGTGCGGTCGCCGTGACCCAGCCCGCGCAGGCCGACGCGTCGATCACGATCAACGGCGCCAGCGGCGGCCGGACGTTCGACGGTGTGGGAGCGATCAGCGGTGGCGGTGGCAACAGCCGGCTGCTGATCGACTATCCCGAGCCGCAACGGACGCAGGTCCTGGACTATCTCTTCAAGCCTGGCTACGGCGCGGCCGTCCAGATCCTCAAACTGGAGGTCGGTGGCGACACCAACTCCACCAGCGGTGCCGAGCCCAGCCATCAGCACACTCGGTCCGACCTCAACTGCAGTCGGGGTTACGAATGGTGGCTCGCCGAGCAGGCCAAGGCCCGTAACCCCAACATCAAGCTGGCCGCCCTCGCGTGGGGCGCGCCCGGCTGGATCGGCAACGGCAACTGGTGGTCGACCGACTCGATCAACTACCTCATCTCGTGGCTGGACTGCGCCAAGTCGCACAACCTGACCATCGACTATCTTGGCGGCCGCAACGAGCGAGGGCGCGACCTCACGTGGTACAAGAACCTGCGGCCGGCGTTGAACTCGCGGGGCTACAGCTCGGTGAAGGTCGTCGCGTCCGACGACGTCGACAACTGGAGTGTCGCCGACGACGCGCTTCGCGACCCGGCGTTCGGCTCCGCAGTAGACATCCTCGGCGTTCACTACGTCTGCGGATACCGGAGCGCGCAGACCAACTGCCCGAGCTCGAGCAACGCGCTGGCCACCGGGAAGACCTTGTGGGCAAGCGAGAACGGCTCCGACGACTTCAACGCCGGCGCGACCGCGCTGGCCCGCGGGATCAACCGCGACTACATCGACGGCAGGATGACCGCCTACATCAACTGGCCGATCGTGGCCGCCATCACGCCGAACACCCCGTACCCCACCATGGGTGTCGCGCACGCGCCGCAGCCCTGGTCCGGCCACTACTCCATCGGCAAGAACGCCTGGGTGATGGCGCACACCACGCAGTTCACCGCGCCCGGCTGGCAGTACCTCGACAGCTCCAGCGGCTACCCCAACGGAAACCGCGACAACGGCAGCTATGTCGCGCTCAAGTCGACCAACAACCGCGACTACTCCACGATCGTCGAGACGATGGACGCGAGCGCATCGCAGACGCTGACGTTCAACGTCACCGGCGGGCTGTCGACCGGGCAGGTGCACGTCTGGGCCACCAACGTACGGTCCAACAACTCCGCCGACCACTTCCTGCACACCACGGACCTCACCCCGTCCGGCGGCACCTACTCGCTGACGGTGCAACCCGGGTACGTGTACTCGATCACGACGACTTCGGGACAGGGCAAGGGTACAGCGACCAGTCCTGCCTCAGGTGTCATGAGCCTGCCCTACAGTGACTCGTTCAACAGCAACGCCACCGGCACCGAAGCCAAGTACCTGATGGACATGCAGGGCGCCTTCGAGGTCACCGGCTGCGGCGGCGGCCGCTCCGGCCAGTGCGTACGCCAGATGAGTCCCCAGGCCGCGATCTGGTGGAACGGGCTCTCCGATCCTTACGCGCTGTTGGGAGATCTGGGCTGGCGGAACTACACCATCTCCTCCGACGTGATGCTGGAGCAGAGTGGTTCGGCCGACCTCATCGGCCGTGCCGCGACGCAGGGCCAGTCCGGCGGTCCTTCCGGACTGAACGCCTACCGGCTACGAGTGGCCGAGACCGGGTCGTGGTCGATCCTGCGCCAGAACAGCACCAACACCACCACGCTGGCCAGCGGACGGGTTGCCGCGTTGGGCGCCGGACGGTGGCACGGCCTCGCTCTCGGGTTCAACGGCAGCACCATCAGCGCCGGCATCGATGGCGTGGCAGTAGGCACCGCGGTAGACAGCATGTGGGGCAACGGGCAGGTCGGCTATGGCACCAGTCAGGGGGAGACCGCCCAGTTCGACAACCTGTCCATCACCCCGGGCAGCGGCGGCAACGTCACGGTCAGCCCGATCGTCGGCGCCGGCTCGGGCCGGTGTCTCGATGTCCCGGGCGCGACGCAAACCAACGGCACGCAGGTCGCGTTGTGGGACTGCAACGGTGGCACGAACCAGCTGTGGACAGCCACCCCGGAAGGGGAGGTCCGGGTCTACGACTCGTCCTGTCTGGACGCCTACGGCCAGGGCACCAGCGCGGGCACCAGAGTCGTCATCTGGACCTGCAACGGCGGGAACAACCAGAAGTGGAGGTTCAACGCCGACGGCACGATCGCCGGTGTGCAGTCCGGTCTGTGCCTGGACGCAAGTGGTTCCGGAACACAGAACGGCACCCTGATCCAGCTGTGGACCTGCACCGGCGGAAGCAACCAGCGGTGGACACGGAACCCGTAGCCGCCCATCGGACAGTCCCTTCGGAAACCATGGAGAACTCATGAAGGTCGAGAGAGCGGTCTTGGGCTGCCTCGGCGCGGTCGTCCTGTTGCTTGCCACGCTTACCCAGGCGGCGTCAACGGCGTCGGCGGCCGGCCCGGGACCGTGTGACATCTACGCTTCGGGCGGCACCCCTTGCGTGGCCGCGCACAGCACGGTGCGCGCGCTGTATGCCTCGTACGCCGGAAACCTCTACCAGGTAAGGCGTTCCTCCGACAACGCGACCAGGGACATCGGGGTGCTGGCGGCGGGCGGCGTCGCCAACGCCGCGGCCCAGGACTCGTTCTGCGCCGGTACGGCCTGCGTTGTCACGGTGCTCTACGACCAGTCCGGTCGCGGAAACGACCTGTGGTACCAGGGATCGAGCGTGGTTCCCGGCTCGAGCCAGAGCCGCCCGGCCAGCGCGACGTCGGAGTCGCTGACTGTTGGGGGCAGCAAGGCCTACTCGCTGTACATCAATCCGGGGAACAGTTACTGGCGGGACGGCCATCTGACCGGTGTTCCCACCGGTGCCGCGCCCGAGGGCATGTACATGGTGACCAGTGGAACTCACGTCAACAATCTCTGCTGTTTCGACTACGGCAACAGCGAGACGACCAGGACCGCCGACGGGCCCGGAGCGATGGACGCGATCAACTTCGGCACCGAGTGCTGGTTCGGCGGGTGCTCCGGCTCGGGCCCATGGGTCCAGGCGGATCTCGAGTTCGGGCTCTACTCCGGCGGAAGCCAGTCCTGGAACCCGAACCAGCGGGCGTTCACCAACCAGTTCGTCACCGCGATGCTGAAGAACAACGGGACGACGCGGTTCGCGATGAAAGGCAGCAACGCGCAGTCCGGTGGTCTCGTCACCGTGTGGGACGGCCCACTTCCCAACGGATACAGCCCGATGCGTAAGCAAGGGGCAATCGACCTGGGCGCCGGCGGTGACTGCTGCAAGCCCGGCGGCGGCGCGAACCTCAGCGCGGGCACGTTCTACGAGGGTGCCATGGTCTCGGGATACCCGTCCGACGCGACCGAGGACGCCGTACAGGCCAACATCGTTGCGGCTGGCTACGGCAGCGGAGGCACCGGCTCGGCCGGTGCGGTACGTGCGGTCGGCGCGGGCAAGTGCCTCGATGTTCCCAACTCCACAACGGCAGCTGGGACGCAGGTACAGATCTGGGACTGCCACGGCGGTACCAACCAGACCTGGAGCCGTACCCCGTCGGGCCAGTTGACGGTCTACAGCGGCGGCGACACCAGATGCCTGGACGCGAACGGGCAGGGGACCAGCCCGGGCACCAAGTCGATCATCTGGTCGTGCAACGGCCAGGCGAACCAGCAGTGGCGGTTCAACGCCGACGGCACGATCACTGGAGCGCAGTCAGGCCTGTGCCTGGACGTGTCCGGCGCGTCCACCGCCAACGGCGCCCTGGTCCAGTTGTGGACCTGCACCGGCGGCTCCAACCAACGATGGACCCTTGGATAGAAGGAGTACTGACGTGGTCGCGCCCGGCCGGTGCCGATGCCGGCCGGGCGCGACGCCTTCACCTTCGTTCAGACCCGCTGGAGTTGGAAACGCTGGTTGGTGTTGCCGGTAAGGGTCCATTGGGAGATGCGGCCGCCGTCGGCGGTGGAGGCTTCCCATACGTCCATGGCCAGTCCGCTCTGCCGGTTGACCAGGCTGACAGTCCCGCCGCCCTGGTCGACCACCCGCCACTGCTCGCTGGTGGCGTTGGTGTCGGCTTGCTGGGTGATGTCGGCACCGGTGCTGTTGCCGGCGACCTGGAGCACCAGGCCGCTGTGGCGGGCGCGGATGCGGTAGTAGCCGTTGCCGGAGTCGAGGAAGTCGAACTGCTGGTTGAGCCCGCCCGTCAACGACCACTGCTGCAACAACGCGCCGGCCGACGTCGACACAGCTGAGATGTCGGCCGCCTTGCCGCTGTGCTGGGCCACCAGCCGGTAGTTCACTCCGACCTGCACGGGCGGCGTGGGGTTGGTGTCGAACTGGGTGAAGAACCTCCACACCTCTGGCTTGACCCAGCTCCGGGCACCGCTCTCGCATCCGGCGCAGCCATCGACGGGGCCCTGCTGGTGACCACCGTCGAACGCGGCCCACTCGACCGGGTAGCCGGCGCGGCAGCCCGAGTAGGCCGTGATGATGTGGGTGAGGCTGCCCGACGCCGGCTCGGGTGCGTTCTGCGGCGTGCAGCCGTTGTTGGCGACGAACCGGTCGCGCAGCGCCCGGCCGTTCGGGATGTTGTCCGAGACGCCGTGGATTCCCAGGTACGCGATGGGTTGCGTGCCGCCGCTGCATCCGCTGATCGCCCCGGGAGCGGCGATGGCCGCGACCGCGCGGAAGACGGTCGGCCGCGCACACGCGAGTGCGTAACTCATGGCGCCGCCATAGCTGAAGCCCACCGAGAACAGCTGGGTTGTGTCGACGCACAGGTCGTTCTCGATCAGCCGGATCATGTCGTCGGTGAACGTCACGTCCTCGCCGCCGGAGTTGGCCCAGCCGTTACTGATGCCCTGTGGGGCAACGAAGATCGTGGTGTTGTTCGCCTGCGAGAGCATGCCGTAGTACGCCCAGGCGTACCCGTCGCTTCCGCCGGAGGCGACGTCGTTCGCGGTACCGCCCCACCAATGGAACCCGAACGCCAGCCGGTGGGGTTGGTTGTTGTCGTAGCTGTCGGGGAGCTTCAGGATGAAGCTCCGGCTCTTGCCACCGCTCTGAATCGTGCGCGTACCGCTGGTCAGTGTCGGGGCCTTGCCGCAACCGGCGCTGGCCGCAGCGCTGACGCCGGCCTTGGGCGCCGCGGTGGCGCCGGCGCTGCCGGGGCCGGCGGACGCCGTGCCACCCGCGGCCAGCCCCAGCACTGCTGCTGCGGCGACCGCCCCGACGAAGGATCTGTACCTCAACATAGGCTGTGCTCCTTTGAGTCAGGTGGCGGTGAACTGCCACCAGTTCACGTTGAACAGATAGCCGCTTCCGCCGGTGTACCTGAGATACAGATCGCGGGTCCCGGTCGCGCCGTTCACCGGACAACTGACGGTCGTCCAGGTTTGCCAGCCGCCAGTGCCCCGGACATCGCAGGTGCCCACCAACGGACCGCTCGTACCGTCGAGGCGAAGCTCGATCCGGCCACCCCCGGTGGCCGAGGCCACCCGTGCGGCGAATGACCTCGCACCGTTGCCGAAGCCGACGCCCTTGACCTTGACCCAGTCCCCGTCCTCGATCCACCCGACGTTCATTCCGCCTTCGCTGGAACGTTCCGTCTCCACACCCGACTCCCAGGCGATCGTCTCGGCTTCCTGGCGTAGATAGGGATTCAGCGTGCCCGCCGGGGGCGCACCGGCCGTCGTCATGGTGATTGTCGGGAATCCGCCGTCGGCGTTGTATGTGAACCTCTCCACCGCGACCGAACGCGTGAAACCGCCACCACCCGGCAATGCGCCATTATGGTAGAAGAAGTACGAGCTTCCGTTGTAGTCGATCACGCCCGGATGATTGGTGAAGCTGCCGCCCTGGGTGGGCATGATCGTCCCGCGATAGGTCCACGGCCCGAGCGGACCGGGCGCGGTCGAATACCCGATGAACTCCGGGCAGCAGTTCGCCGCGAACACCAGGTAGTACAAGCCATTTCGCTTGTAGACCCAGGGCCCTTCTTCGAACAGTGTCGGGCGGCTGGGATTTCCGGTGCGTGTGCCGAACCCCGCCGTCGTGAGCGGTATCTGAGACACGCCGCCGGAATAGGACACCATGTCCGCGTTCAGCTTCACATACGACAGCCGCGGGTTACCCCAGTACAGATAGGCCTGCCCGTCATCGTCGATGAAGACGGTCGGATCGATCTCACCGTTCTCGACAAGGGGATGCCCGAGTGCGTCAGTGAATGGTCCAGTCGGGCTGTTCGAAACCGCCACCCCGATCGCCATTGCCCCACTCGCCCGGTTCTTCACGGGGACATACCAGTAGAACTTGCCGTTCCGGGCGATCACTTGGCCGGCCCAGGCATCCGAGCTCGCCCAACCGAAACTGGCAACACTCAGTGGGGAGCCGTGATCGGTCCAGTTCACCATGTCGGCGGACGACCACACCCTCCACTCTCTCATCGTGAACCATGTCGAGCCGTCTTCGTCATGGCCCGTGTAGAGATAGACGCGCCCGCCGTACTCCAGCGGTGCCGGATCAGCGGTGTAAATGGTCTGGACGATGGGATTGTCGGCCCGTGCCGCTGCCGAGAAGAATGTCATCACCAGAAGTAGAGCCAGAGCGAAACCGGTTATGCGCCTGGACCTTCTACCGGCCAGGAATTGAAACGCGGATGCCACCATTGCCTCCATACACAATCGGCAGCAGCGATCGCAGACCTGGCTTCAGGCCGGCGACCACCACAACGTTCGGCCGCTATCAGCAGTTCAGGATGACGAGGCTATGCAGACGCTGGGATCTCGCCGCAATCCGACGGCAGAACTCGCTTGCCCGAAGAAGGGACTCGGTTCAGATGCTGCATCTCCGTCCTCCAAGATGGACGATCGTCGATGCGCGACAGGTTCGTGCCAGTACTACGGCAACTCGAGATTGAGATGCTGGCACATCTCCTGGCGGCGCTAGGTGCGCCCGGCCGATATACCGACACCCTACAAAGATCCGATGTATGACGTCAAGACTCCGGCCGGAACAGAAACGAATGCCACTTCGACGGGGCATTCGTCCGATCTTTGTCGCGACTGTGGGCAGACGAGTGTCGTGTTTCTCGACCAATGGAGCAGGTCAGGCTCGAAGTGTATTGGCGTACGATCTGTGGTGCGCGGGAGGGCGCATCCGGGTCCGCGGGAAGGGCTGAGTCCACCTCCGTTGGTTGGTCGTTGTTCGGTGTCGTCTTCTTGACGCCCGGTTCGCGGACCAGGCGGGCGTCGTGAGGAGATGACATGTCAGGTCGCCTTCCCGATCGTCTGAGTCTTCGCCAGTTGCGCCGTCAGGCCAAGGAGCTGAAGCAGGCGGCGCAGGCGGGGGAGCCGTGGGCGGTGGAGCGGATTCAGGCCTACGTTCCTGGGCCACCCACGCTCGCGGCAGCGCAGTTGACGCTCGCTCGCGAGCACGGGTTGGCCAGTTGGCCGAAGCTCAAGGAGCACATCGAAACCGCGGCGATGACGCTTGCGGAGCAGGTCGAGGCGTTTCTGCACGCGAGTCTCGGCGGCTCGACGATCCGGCGCGCCGAACGCCTGCTGGCCGGCGAGCCGAGGATCGCCGGCCATGACCTACGGACGGCGATCGTGCTCGGCGACGTGGAACGCGTACGTCAGACCGTTGAGGCAGACCCCGAGGCCGCGCGACGGCCGGATGCGGTGTCCGGCTGGACGCCGCTGCTGGGCGTGTGCATGTCTTGGTGGCACGCGGTCGATCCGGAGCGGGCGGCAGGGCTGCTGGAGACGGCGAGGCTGTTACTGGACACCGGCGCCGATCCGAACGTCACCGTCGGCGGCCGGCCCGGCGACCGCGGATATTGCTCGCCGCTGTTCGCGGCGGCCGGCTGCGCGCACAACCCGGCGATCACAGCTCTGTTGCTGGAGCGCGGTGCACGGGTCGACCCGCACACGGTCTACCTGGCCGCCTTCGAGCCGTCCCGTGGCTGCTTGCGGCTGCTGCTCGACCACGCGCAGGGCGTCGACGTCAGTGAGGCGTTGGCCGCGTCGATCAGTATCGGGGACGCGGAAGGTGTGCGTTTGTTGCTGGCCGCCGGTGCCGATCCCAACGCCGGCTTCGGCGGTGACCTGCTCGGCGAGGACCATGCAGACCATGCACCAGACCCGGTGTTGGCGTTGCACGCGGCGATCGAGCACCACGGCAGCGCGGAGCTGGTCGGCGCGTTGCTGGCTGCCGGCGCCACGCCCGATACGCCGGGCATCGATGGACGGTCGCCGCATCAGCTGGCCGTTCGGCACGGCAGGGCCGACCTCGCGCGCCTGCTGGTGGGGTACGGCGCGCGGCCCGATGCCACCGAGGCCGACCTGTTCCTGTCGGCGTGCCTGAACGCCGGCCGGGGTGCAGCCGAGCGGTACGTGGCCGGTGGTCGTGTTCGGGTGGGCTGGCTGACCGATGCCGAGACGGCCGCGTTGGTGGAGGCCGCGGATCAGGGCAATGTCGAAGCGGTCCGGTTGATGCTGGATCTGGGCTTCCCGATGGATGCTCGTGGCGAGGTTAACGGAGCCACTGCCCTGCATACCGCGGCCGGTGCGGGCAGCGCCGACGTCGTGCGGCTGCTGCTCGAGCGCGGCGCGGAGGTCGACGCCCGCGACCCCTTCTGGAACGGAACGCCGATCACGTGGGCCACCGTCGGTAGCGGCGCCGGCCTCGGACGAGCTCCGGCGCCCGACCACGTGACGACTGTCCGCCTGCTCGTCGAGGCCGGCGCGTCACCGGAGGCATGGATCGAGGACAAGCCGCCAAGCCCCGAGGTCGCGCAACTGCTGGCCGAGTACGGCGTCACACCGCCCGAGGCAGCTGAGTGACGGCGAGTGGGACTCTTCTTGGCGGTGGATCGACGAGGTCGCCTTGAGTCTGGCTGCTTGTTCCATTACGTGTGCGCTGGATGGTCTGGGCGGTTGATCGGCGCGTGGTTCAGCGGTTTGGTGCCGGTCCGGTGCTGGAGCGTAGCGAGATCGGTGGACTGTACAGATGCTGGCGTGGTGGCGTCTGGGGTGCGGCGATGCTCTCCTGCAGCAGTGTCACGGCTTCGGCACCGATGTCGAGCGTGGGCACGTCCGCGGCGGTCAGTGGTGGGCGGAAGTCTTCTGCCCAGTGGCGGGCGGCGACACCGGTGAGGGAGAAGTCGCGGGGGACGACCAGCCCCGCGGCGTCGAGCGCGCGCTGGATACCGGGCAGGGCGGCTTCGTTGATGGTGGCGACCGCGGTGACATCGGGATGCGTGGCGAGGAGGTGCTGGATGCAGGCTTCGCCTGCTGGTGCGTCGTCGCCGCAGCAGACGTCGATGCCGTGTACGTCGCGTTCGGCGACGGCGGCGGTGAAGCCGGCCAGGGCTCGTTGTCCGGGGCCGTATCCGGCGGCGACGAGTTCGGCGGAACGGTTGATCAGGGCGATGTGCTGGTGTCCGAGGTCGGCCAGGTGGTGTACGCAGCGCGCGATCAGGCCGCCGTAGTCGACGTCGACCCAGCTCATGCCACGCGGTTCGGCGGTCCGGCCGATGGTGACGAACGGCAGGCCGCTGTGCTGCAGCCGGGTGACACGGTCGTCTTCGAGCCGGATCTCCATGACGATCACGCCGTCGACCCGGCGTCCGGCGACGATGCGTTCGAACGAGCGGTCGTGGTCGCCGCCGGAGGGTGACAGCAGCACGTCCAGGTCGATGCGAGCGGCGGCCTCGACCACACTGGCGACGAAACCGAGCTGCATGTAGGTGAGGTGCTGGCTGGCCGGTGGGATGACCAGTCCGAGAGTGCGGGTGCGGCCTTCCTTCAGTGCCCTGGCGCTGAAGGAAGGCCGGTAGTCCAGCTCGTCGATGACGGTTTGGATCTTGCGGCGGGTCGCCTCCGACACGGCCCGTTTGCCGCTCAGCACGTATGACACAGTGCTGCGGGACACGCCCGCACGCCGGGCGATCTCCCCGATGTTCAATGCCACTCCCGTCGTCGAACCGGTTCTCTCGAGGCTATCCCAGGGTCACCGGCCCCACAGGCGCCAAGTCTGGTTGAGCGGACTGCCCTGGCTCGCGGGGTTGCAGGTCCACTGGTGAACGAGGGCCCGGGCGGCGGTGGAGATGCCGCTGACGTCGACGCACTTGCCGCTGTGCCCAGCCACGAGCTAGTAGTCGTGGCTGTCGTTGCCGGAGTAGGTCACCTTGCGGAGCGCGAACTGCTGGTTGGTTCCGCCGTTGCAGGTCCACTGGACGACGGCCGCACCGTCGGCGGTGGAGCCGCCGCTGACGTCGAGGCACTTTCCCGTTTGCTGGTTGATGATGGTGTACGCGCTGGCGACACCGGCGACCGGCTGGAAGTTCCACAGCTGCTGGTCTCCGCCCTCGCAGTAGAACTGCTGCTGGACGTTGCCGTCAGCGGTACTGAGGTTGGCGTTGTCCAGGCACTGCTGGGAGTGCTGGGCGACGGCGACGGACTGGAAGCCGCTGTTCGACGGTGGTTGCAGCGTGATGGTGAAGGTGTCGTCGGCGTTGCTGTGCGGCAGGTTGACGGTGGTGCCGTTGCCCGCCAGGGTCACGACGGAGTTCTGGACGGTGACGGGGCCTTGCACCGCGGCGCCGCCGTTGTAGGGGATGCGCTGCACGATCACCCGGGCCTGGTTGTTCTGCACGATGCCGCTCGTGGTGTCCAGGCGTTGCAGGTTGACGGCGATGTTGCCGGTGGTGCCGCCCCCGCCGACGAGGATCTTCGCCACACCGGAAGCTTTGGTGGCGAACGCGTCGTAGGCGGGGCTCGGAGTGGTGGACACGATCTGGCCGGTCTGGGAGCCGTAGAACCGGTACACCCACCATTCGCCTTTCGGCTGGTGCTGGCCGGCTGAGTTGCGGACGAGGAGGTTGGCGAGGTCGTTGTGCAGGTTCGCACCGCCTGCCCAGTTGGCGCGCAGGCCGTCCGCGCCGGCCCGCTCCAGGCGCGCGATGTACCACGAGCCGTCGCCTGGATTCTGTTCGCCGGAGGAGGCGTACTCGTTGATCTGGTACGGCCGCGGGTGCGGGATGCCGCGCGCGTCGAGGGAGGAGTTGGCGGCTGCCACGTTGGCCACCGGGTCGCTGGGCAGGGCGTGCCAGCTGATGATGTCGGGAACGACGTTGTTGGCGCGGATGAAGTCGAGGTACTGGGTCCACCAACTGGTCGAGGTCGTCGGTACGCCGGCCAGGCTCGGGCCGACGATCGGCTGGCCCGGGAAGGCAGACCGGATGCGTTGATAGGTGCGCCGCCACAGCTCAAAGTACTGCGCCTGAGGGCGGTTCCAGAACAGCGTGATGTTGGGCTCGTTCCACAGGTCCCACTGCACAGGCGCGCCGGTTGCCCTTACGTCGTTGATCAGGCGGGTGAGGAAGTTGTCGTAGTCGGTCCAGTTGCCGTTGTCGCCCGGGAAGCGCGAGATCGGGTAGCCGTCGGCGCCCCACAGATCGTGGACCAGCAGGACGAACTCGCCGCCCAGCGATCGCGTGCGCAGCAGTTGGGCGCGGGTGGCGTTCCAGCGTCGGTCGTACTTGCCGGACACCCAGCCGCCCGGGCTGTCGAGTTGAGCGCCGCCGGCACGCATGTAACGGAACTTCACGTCCCGGTAGAAGTGGTCGGCGGGTGCGGAGGCGTTCTCGGTCATGCCGTAGATCCAGCCGGATGCCCGGTAGGAGGGCGCGCCGCCGGCTACGGAGAAGTTGACGCTGATCGACTCGTCGGCGGCCTGCGCGGAGGAGCCTCCGGCCGTGACAGCGGCCGTGACCGCGGCGGTTGCCAGGAGCGGACCGACTGCCAGCCAGGTGAGGATGCGCGTTCTCATCTGCAGCTCCATAGGTGGATGGAGGGATGTCGAACCGATTCGCCAGTGATTCTACAGTGCCGCTTGACCGTTGTGGCTCATCGCTCTAGCTTCGATCGAATCGATTCGGCTCCTTCCTTCGGGGTTTGGACACCGGCATGGCGCCGCCGTTGTCGCCACGAGTGGCGTGGCGGCCCTCGCGCTGCTCACGTCATGACGAAACCGCGAGCGGTGGACTTTCTGCGGTGGTTGCGGTCGGTGTCCGGCTCGAGCAGATACCAAGATTCGGAAATCGCGAGTGGCTTGAAAGGCCCAGCGACGTACGCAGAAAATGTGCTGCCCGATGACAGGCTTGATTTGTCCAGTCGCTGGGCATGGCCGTAATTTCTATGGACGAGGGCGTCATATGTCTGCCCACCATCCCAACTGCCGACGGAGCGTCGCGCCGTCTACATCCGTGGGCGTTCGCGTTGTGTATGCCGCTGCCGCAGCTTGTGTCTGCGCTTTCGCGGTAGCGGTAATTCTGCACATCGTTTGGCTGAGGGCGTTGGCGACGCCACCAATAGTGTTGCTCATTGGCGCATACTTGTGGACTACAACGGCCGCCGGTAGGCGAGGAGTGATGTGGCCGCTGTTTGCCGGCCTTGTCTTCTCGTCGGCCGGAGACACTGCGCTGCTGTTTCAGGGGACAACGGCCTTGGCTGTCGGGATCGGCATGTTCTCTGGCACACATCTTTGCTACATATATGGCTGCTTGCGGGCATTTGTGTCTACGGGGTGCTGCTGTTCAGCATGGCGATCACCACCTTCATCAATGCCCCTCGGATGGGAGTCGGTGGCGCACTCTTCGTACTATCCGATCTGGGCATCGGCCTGCAGATCGCGAACGTGCACTTAGCCATGCAGGAAGCCGTCATCGCGGTCGCATACGTCGCGGGCCAGTTGATCATAGCCCTGAACTGGCCCACCCGGCATTCCAATACGATGCCTGGCCGGAGCTCTGTCAGATCCCGTAGCGGTCGGTCTGGAGGGCCTGGCGTTGGGTCTTGGTGATCGTTGGTGGTACTGGGTCGGTGGTCCAGTCGGGGTGGTTGGGCATGGGTGGGGTGGTGGTGTCGTAGAGCCATTGCTCCAGGAATGGTCGTAGGGTGTCGTCGCCGGTGGCTTGGACGGCGCCGTCGATGTAGTCCTGGGTGGAGGCGCTTTTGTTCTTGTATTCGGCCAGCATGGAGTGTTCGAGGCGGGCGAAGGCTTCTTGTCCGATCCGCTCGCGTAGGGCGTACAGCACCAGGACGCCGCCGGTGTAGCGCTGGTTGTCGAAGAGGTTGGCGGCGTTGGGTTTGGCGACGG
>NZ_BAAGYY010000017.1:0-2644 GCF_054779015.1 Flindersiella endophytica | reverse complement strand
CGCAGTGCCGGGTCGCCGACCGGCGCCGCACCTTCTGGAAGCTGTTCGGATGGCAACTCGCTGTTGCTGCGCAGCCGCCGGTGTGACACGAAGGTACGGAACAGGACCGTGTGAGCGTACGCGACGGGGTTGTCGGCGTTCTGTACCCGCCGCCACGACGCATAGAGCTTGCCCAGCGTCGTCTGTACGAGGTCCTCGGCCAGGTGCCAGTCGCCCGCCAGCAGGTAGGCGCTGCGGAACAACTGTGTGCTGCGGCCGGAGGCGAACTCCACGAAATCTGGCGGTTCCGGGCTCACTCGGCGTGCTCCTCGTGTCTTGGTGGCTGCCAACCCTTCTCATCCGGTACGACGCCACCAGACTCCCCGCATGTCACACCCCTATGAGAACACGTTCGCTTCCGGGAGCTTCACCTCGACGACCAGCCCACCGTGGCTGATCGTGGACTCCGCGCCGGAGAGGCGGTACAGGTCTCTGAGGTGGATGCCGAGTCCGGCGAAGCTCACACGATCATTTCCCGTCGCGGAGGAGATCGTCGATGGCAGACTGAACAATTCCTTCCACATGCGCGATGAATCGCCCGGATCGATAGACATAGGGAAAAGAGTCGTCGGGCTCGTAGCCACCTTGCCGCACCTGCTCGGCGGTCACGATGTAGCCGATCATGCCGTTGCTGTACGGAATCGGCAGCACCCGCCCACTGGAACGCACCTTGACATAATCGCCGTACGCCACAGTCAACTCAGCGTCGAAGCCCAGCAGCGCCAGCTCGTCGGTGAGCTCCAGCAGCGTCAACCGGAGTGGAGCCTTGTCGACCAGGAGCTCCGGGTGCGCCAGCAGGTGCCGGCTCCAGTCGCCCCAGATGTCGTTCGAGTCGCGTAGGCTGGCGAGCTGAGTCAGTGACGGCGGATGCAGCGGAAGGTTCGTGACGGACGATCGGCTCCGTACAGCCAGGTCGCCGGCAGGGACGAGCCGTGTCAGTGCCGAGGACGCCGCGTCGGCCAGCACGCCGCCCAACTCGTCCAGCTCCGCCTGCCCACCCCGCCGGAACTGCCCGTCGCGGAGCAGCGCGGGATCGATGTCACCGCAACATCCCTGCAGGAACGCGACCACGACGCCGTCGCCGAACTGCGTCTCCAGCCGGGCGCGCAGGACGCCTGGGAAGTCCGGGCCGGCCTCCTGGTCCGCGGTGACGACGGGATGGCAGGCGTAGTGCACGAACACCGCCCTTGGGTGACCGGAAACCGTGTCCAGCCGGACGACCGTGACCTCGGGATCCGAAGGCCCGTCCGGGTCCGCGCCACCGAACGTACCGTCCGGATTGGCGCGCCTACGGTTCATGCCCAGCCCGCACTCGCCCCGCCCACGAGAGACCGTGATCGGCTCCATGCCGTCCACAGCGGAGGCGAGAGCGTCCAGCACCATGTCCTGCACGAAGCCGAGATAGTCAGGATCGCCCGCGCCGACCAGCGGCGAGAACGTCAACCCCGGCTGCGGCGCGCTGTGTGTATGAGAAGCGTGCAACACGATGGCGTCCCGTGGCAACCCATACGCAACAGCGATCCTGCTTTGCAACGACTCCACCAGGTCCGGACCCCACCACAGCAGGTCCGCGCATACGAGCACCGCCCTCAACGAGCCGTCCCCGAACGCGAAGACCTGCGCCGACAACGGCGACCGCACATCCTCGAAAGACCCTTGCCTGCCGGCGAACCCCGCCAGCTCGACCGGCCACCGCGGAGTGATGTCGGCGACCGCCGTTCCCAGAGACGTCATATCCACCTCAGATTCCCGCGAGCTCGAGCGCGTCCGAATAGTGGCAACGCGCCGCATGCCCATCCGGCTCCGCCCGAAGGGGCGGCGCCTCACTGTCACATCCCGAACCAACATAGGGACAACGCGGGTGGAGAACAATGGCGATCTCCTCCACCAGCGCGTGCAGGCGGGCGCGTGCCCGACCTTGCCATCACCAACCCGGCGGGAGGCTCTCGGTGAACGAGTTCAAAGAAGCGATGCGGATGCTGGCCGACCGCGCTCCGACAACCGTTGACCCGCTTGTCGAGTCGGCCATCTCCCGCGGCACGCGGCGTCGCCGTCTAGCCCGGCTCGCTGCCCCAGCTGCCGTACTGGCGGCGGTGGCCGTCGTAGTGACGATCGTTCTTGTCACCGTGACGCTACGGTCAAACCAAGCCCAAACCGTCTCCGGCCATCAACGCCCGCTCCTCGTCCAAGTCTCCGGCGACGCCCGCAGCCCTTGCCTACCGACGGAAAGGTCGGGCCGGTGGAGCTTGCCTACCGTACGGCCTGTTCCGAGGAACCCGATCCGGCCGAGCCGTGCGCGATGTGGCGGATCCGTGATGCCGCCGGCACGCAATGGCGGATTACAGACGTCGCCACCAGAAACAGCAAGTATTGCAAAGGTCCTTCTCTTGCCTGGCACGAAGCTGACCTACCCGCGTGCTGGGGGTACGATCGTCGTGCGGAATCTGGTCGATGGGACGGTCCACCCCGTCGACCGCGACCTCCAACCTGACAGTGCGGAACCGGTCTGCGGGAGCTGCCATATTCGTCGAACTGGACCAGGACCACGAGAATCCGCCTGTGAGAACGTTATGGCTGACATCCGGCGACACCGTGCGGTGTATCG